>PWPS01000021.1 GCA_003557065.1 Candidatus Nealsoniibacteriota bacterium
CTATTCTTTCAAAAAAATACATGGGAGTTTCTCCGGTTTTGGTTTTGATCGCTTTAACCGTAGGGGGCACCTTGTGGGGGGTTTTGGGCGCCTTTCTGGCCATCCCTCTTTTAGGGATTTTATTTGAATTTTTCAGAGAATTTATCGAAAGAAGGAAAAAGAGGATAAGCGTATAAATTATGCTTTATGTAGTCGGAACACCAATAGGTAATTTAGGTGATATCTCTGAAAGGGCTTTGGAAACCTTAAAGGAGGTGGACTTGATACTTTGTGAGGACACCAGAATAACCAGAAAAATTTGTGGTAGATTCGGTATCGATACTCCGTTGGAAAGCTTCCACCACCATAGTGGGGAAGATGAAATTCAGGAGGTGGTAAAGAAGCTTTTGAAGGGTAAGGATATTGCTCTGGTTACCGATGGAGGTACTCCGGGGATAGCTGATCCGGTGGGTAAATTAATAGAGAAGATGAAAGAAGTCGGGTTGGAGGCCTCTCCGATTCCCGGCCCATCGGCTATCATTGCGGCAGCCAGCGTTTCGGGATTTTATATGAATGAATTCACTTTTTTAGGCTTTCCACCTAAAAAGAGGAAAAGAAATAAGTTTTTTGAAAAGGCTCTTTCATATGACCATCCGGTAATTTTTTATGAGTCGCCTTATAGAATATTAAAAACTTTAAAGGAGTTGAGTGATAAAAAGTCATTTGAGATTGTCGTTTGTAGAGAACTGACAAAAGTGCATGAAAAAATATACAGAGGAATGGTAAAGGAAGTAATTGCCGCGCTTGAGGAAGAGAAACACACAAAAGGAGAGTTTACCGTAATAATTAAAACAAATCATGAAAAATAAATTTTATGTCACTACGAGCATAGCGTATACGAATGCTTCTCCTCATATAGGGTTCGCGTTGGAGTTGATTCAAGCGGATGTTATGGCCAGATATAACAGATCAAGAGGAAAGGATGTTTATTTTTTAACCGGGACCGATGAGCACGGTCAGAAAATAGCCAAAAAAGCTAAAGAAGAAGGAGTGGAGGTAGAAAATTTCGTAGATGATATCGTTTGTGATTTTCAGCATCTGATTAGAGAGCTGAATATATCCAATAATGACTTTATAAGGACGACGGACAAGGAGAGGCACTGGCCCACGGTAGTGGAGATATGGAAAAAAATGGAAGAGAAGGGGGATCTCTATAAGAAAAAATACACGGGATACTATTGTGTCGGCTGTGAATCTTTTTTAACCGAGAAAGATCTTGTGGACGGAGTTTGCCCGAACCATGAACTTGAACCGGAGGAAATTGAAGAGGAAAATTATTTTTTTAAATTATCCAAGTATGAGGATGAAATTAAGAAGTTGATTTCTGAAGATCGACTGAAGATTATCCCAACGGAAAGGAAAAAAGAGATACTTTCCTTTATGGATGGAGGGTTGAGCGATATAAGTGTTTCCAGATCCGCCGATAAATTGGAGTGGGGAATACCCGTTCCCGGTGACGACAATCAGGTAATGTATGTTTGGATTGATGCTTTATCCAATTATGTTTCAGCTTTAGATTACGCAAATCAAGGAGAAGATTATGAAAAATATTGGCCGGCTGATGTTCACTGCATAGGGAAAGATATTTTGAGATTTCATTCCGTGATCTGGATCGGGATACTTCTTTCCGCCGGAATTGATGTTCCTAAGAATATATTTGTCCATGGCTTTATAACTTCCGAGGGAAAGAAGATGTCCAAATCTTTAGGCAATATAGTTGATCCGTTTGATATTATCAATGATTTCGGGGCCGACCCTCTTCGCTATTACCTCTTGGCTGAGATACCGACTACGGGAGATGGTGATTTTACAAAAAAGAAATTTGTTGATCGATATAATTCCGACTTGGCCGACGGTCTTGGTAATCTGTTATCCAGAACTATCGGACTGGCCGAAAAGATAGATGCAAAATTTGATCCGGAAAGAAGTCCCGGAGGAGAGATAAAACAAAAGATTGCCAAAGTAAAAAAGAATGTGGAGGAAGACTTGGAGTCTTTCAACTTCAAGAGAGCGCTTGAGACCATATGGGATTTGATTCACTACACTGATCGTTACATTGAAGAAAAGAAGCCATGGAAAGAGGGCTGGGAGCAGGAGAAAACAATTTTTGAGATGCTTTATATCTGTTATACTTTACATGAGCTTCTTTATCCCTTTATGCCTGAAACTTCTGAAAAAATTAAACATCAAATTATTTCAAGGGAAAGAAAAATTCTCTTTGATAAGAGATAATTTTTTGTTGGATAACAACTATTAGTTTATAATTAAAAATATGGAAAAGATTAAAATAGCTTTTCAGGGAGAAAGTGGATCTTATGGAGAGGAGGCTGCTTATAACTTTTTCAAGGATAAAGAAATCAAAGGAATTCCTTGTGATTTTTTTGAAGATATTTTTGAAGCGGTTGAAAACGGTAGTGTTGATTTTGGAGTTGTTCCGGTTGAAAATACTCTCCGTGGTAGTGAGGGTGAAGTTTTCAATCTCTTGATTAAGTCTCCGCTTTTCATATATGGAGAAACAGAAATAAGAGTGGATTATTGTTTGATCGGGCCCCAGGGTGTTCGAGAAAATAAAATAAAAAGAATTTTTGCTCATCCTGACGCACTCAGACAGACGAGGGAATATATCAAGGATAGAAAATTCGTTGTGGTCCCATCTTATCATCCCATGGAAAGCTTGAAGGTTGTTGCCGATAAAGGCGATAAAAACACGGGAGCCATCTTCAATGAAAGAGCTGCGGAAAATTTTGATATGGATATTATAGAAAGAAGAGTAGAGATCGAAGAGGAAGATTTTACTCGTTACTTTTTAATTGCCAGGAGAGAGAATAAAGAGAATGACAATTTTGTGAAAAATACTTCCGTTGTTTTTCAAACCGGACACAAACCGGGTTCTCTTCTTCAGATTATTAGTGAGTTCAGTGAAAGAGGTATCAATCTAACCAGACTGGAGAGCCAACCGATAGCCGGACATCCTTGGGTATATCGATTTTTCTTGGATTTTGAGGGAGATAAAGAGGATCCAAGAGTGAAAAAGGCTTTTGGAGGGGTCAAGCAGAAATCTTTATTTTTTAAATTCTTAGGAACGTATCCCGTAAAAAAATAGATTGACTATTGTTTCGGGTTTGTTATAATTTGGTCAATATGAAAATCTCCGGAAAGAATTTTTTTGAATTTTTCTTTTTTACCGATAAAGTCTCGGGAGATTTTTGTGATTAGATAAGTATTTTAAAAGAACTTCAGCCTCCCGAGACCGGGAGGTTTTTTAATTGTTTTTATAGTTTTTTCTGCAAGGATGTTTTGATCTGAGTGTATATGCAGCTTATTCTTTGAAATAAAAAAAAGGTTGAGGGTCGCTCGAAGTTATTAATTTTGAGTGGTTCTCAACCACAAAAAAGGAGGGAATTGTAATGAAGCTTGTTCGTTTACAAAAAAAATTGTTTGAGAGAAGTGCCAATTTCAAAGTCGGAAATAAAAGAATCAACGCATTTCAAGGATATTTTAAAATCAGTGAAAGGGAAAAGAGTTATATTGTCTCGGAAGCTGAAAAGTTATGGATATCCGTTTTGGAGAGATCCGGAGTGAAGCACTTTGAAGGTCATATCCGTTTTGATTTTATTCCTGAATTTAAAGAAAAATCAGAATTCAAAGGGCGGGTAATAGATCTCGGAGATTTATCAATTAAAGGGATTTATGAAATTAATGCCCATAGCCCGGAGGGAGTGGCATGTGATGCGGTATATCGTGAATCTTTTCCTGAATTGAGGGATCATACTCCTGATGCGACAAAAGAACTTGCAAAAGCTTTCCTGAAAGCCAAAAACGGCAAGATGGTGATGGTTCAAGGAAGCAATCCAGCAAAGATCAGCTGGGGAAGATCTTTTGTGGAAAGATTGAAAAGTTACGGAATTGAAATTGAGGTTAAGTCCACAGAGGAAGTGAAAAAGAGATTCCCCAAACTGATTTGGAGATGGGGAGATATTGATTTTAAAGAAGAGTTCAATGAGTATGATCCGAGCTTCCAAAAATGGTTGTTATCTTTTCGAGATTCGATCAAGATAATAAATACTGTTCCCGAGAGTAGGGAGAAAGATGTCGCCAACAAAAAGTTTTTAGCAGAAAAAGAAGATATTATCTTGGATAATCCCGAGAACCTGAGAAGATTAAAATCCGTTGATAGGAAAGAGTATGTATTGAAGCCGTTGAGGGGTGCTTCCGGTAAATGTATCGTTTTCGGCGAGGATGTAAAAAGTGATTCTGAATGGAAGAATGAATTGGATAAATCTTACAAAAAAGGAGATTACGGAATATTCAAAAAGGTTTTGTTGCCCAAAATTAACACTAATGGATTATCAATCGCGATGGATTTTTTACCTGCTTTTTATGCCTACGGGGAAAGTCTCAGGTATCTCTACAGTCTTATCAGATTGGAACCATGGGAGAGTTACTCTTCTCGGAAAACAATTAATGTTGCTCAAGGTGGAGGTTATGGAGGTACCGTCGCCTTGGAAGATTAACCTAAAAGGAGGCAAAAGCCTCCTTTTTGCTTATTTTTGCCGATATGCGCAAAGTCCATAATGTGCAATTAATTAACTTGTGATAGGTTGAGCCTATTACATATTTATTTGAACTTGATTTGGCTTGTGATAGGTTCAACCTATTACAACACGACCTAAAAATTACTGAAAAAATATAATTTGACAGATTGTTTTTGATGTATATAATGTGAAAAAAGTTTATTATGAAAACCTTCAGAAGATTCCTTATTATCGTGCTTCTTATTATTACCGAGCCAATCTCGGGAAGGTTTCTTTTAGGCGACTTGTAAAACACTAAAACGAAGAATTAGCAACCTCCCGAGAAATCGGGAGGTTTTCTTTTTTACTTGAGATCGGTTCTATGATCGTCCTCAGGTCGAAAAGACCTGAAAATAAAAAGGAGGGATAAGTGATGGAGCTTGTTCTTTTCAATCGATCCGACGATATCTTTAGGGGTGTTATGAATTTGGCGAATAAAAAGATAAACACTCTAAGGGGGGTTGTGATTATGAGCCCTGAGGAAAAAAAAGAGATAATTTCTTATTCTAAAAAAGTTTATCAAAGGGTTTACAGTAAAACTAAAACCGAATTTACCGGTCATATTCGCTTGGATCTTGTTCCCGGAATTAGAAATTTCGAGAAGACATCACGAGGCTATAAGTGGGATCTTTTTATAAGGGGAATCTATGAGATAAATAGCAATGCTCCGGAGTGTGGAGCAGCGACTGCCGCTCTTCATCATGGATTTCCCGAACTGGCTCGCTTTCAACCGTCTCCCGCAGAAAGAA
Organism: Candidatus Nealsoniibacteriota bacterium; assembly: GCA_003557065.1. Lineage (GTDB taxonomy): Bacteria > Patescibacteriota > Minisyncoccia > Minisyncoccales > PWPS01 > PWPS01. The sequence goes on from PWPS01000021.1 coordinate 5,363, forward strand.
TTGTCGAATCCCTAAATGGCCAAATTGCGAATAAGAGAGTCGGCTTTATTATCGGAGAAGGAATCGTTAAAAAGGAATGGGGAAGTCTTTTCATGAAAGAAATGGAAAAAAGAGGGCTGAGAGTGGAAAGAATAGAGATGAATCAAATTGATAACTATGAGTGCGTTTGGCGTTTCGGTGATATTCGTTCAGGGGAGGCTTATAGTGAATTTCCGGAGTGGTTCAAAAAGGCACTTTGTGAAAAGCAGAGAGGTGGTTCTTTTATCTTAAACACCGTAGCTGAAACTCCGGAAGAAGATATCGGTAATAAATATTATCTGATGGGAAAAAACGATAGAGAGCTGCTTGATGAAGAAGATCTTCGATGGGCGGTGGAGGATGGCCGAGATTTGGTGTTAAAGCCTTTTCGAGGTGCTTCCGGCAAGGGTATAGTTTTTAAAAAGGGGTGTAGAAATACCGAAGAGTGGAAAGGTGTTTTAAAAAAGAGATTGAATCGAGGATTCGGTTTGTTCGAAGCTAAGTGGTTGCCCAGATTGGCTGTAGATGAAGTGAATGACGGAATAGCGATTGATATTTCCCCCTCTTTTCTTGCTAACGGGTCGGAAATAACTTACCTTTACTCCATAATGCGAGTGGAGAAGTATTCCGAGTATGAGAAAAGGGGAACCATTAATGTGGCTAAGGGAGCCGGATTCGTCGGAACGGTGATTGATTAGAAAAAAGGAGGTGGAAAGCCACCTCCTCTCTTTTAAATTTGACTTTGCAGAAAAGTAATAATTTAATTAGTAAAAATATATGATTGATGAACTAAAAAAATTAATAGAATTTAAAACCTTACCGGAAAACAAGAAAAAAAATGAAGATGCTTTGAATTGGGTAAAATCCGGATTACCGAAAGGCAAAAAAACGAAGATAGTCAAATATGAAGGATACCCTTCTTTAATAGTCGGCAGTGATAATCCGAAAATTTGCCTCCAAGCCCATATCGACGTGGTTCCGGGAAGAGTAAAAGATTTTTCTCCTCGAATCGATAAAGAGAATAGACTTTTCGGAAGAGGGTCTTATGATATGAAATTCGCAATAGCTTGTTATATGGATTTACTAAGTGAGATAGATTCCGATGATGTGGGTGTGCTGATAACCTCGGATGAAGAGATAGGTGGATTTAATGGAGTTAAGGCGGTTTTAAATGACGGATATGATCCTAAGTTTTGCTTTCTTCCCGATGGAGGTGATGATTGGGCCTTCGATGAGAAGGCAAAAGGGGTGTGGCATTTAAAAATTGATGCAGTTGGAAAACCCGGTCACGCTTCTCGTCCTTGGGAAGGAGATTCCGCCCTGAGAAAATTGATTCATTTTCTTAGAGAGTTGGAAGAAAATTTTTCATCCGAAGCCATCCATAAAGAAACTGCCGAATCGACTATTAATATCGGCAAGATAGAGGGAGGTGATGCAACTAATCGTATAGCGGACCAAGCTTATGCGAAGATAGATATAAGACTCTGTGATAACAAGGAAAAAGACAGAATAAAATTGGTTTTGAAAGAGTTGGAGAATAAATTCGAAGGAGTAACGATAAAAGAGGAAGTTTTCGGAAGTGCTTTCTTCTGTGATCTTAAAGATCCTTATTTCGAGATTTTTTCCGAAGAGGCAAGATCCGTAGGTAGAAGGACAAGATCTCAAGTTGCCCATGGATCTTCCGATGCTAGATTCTTTTCTGAAAAAGGAATTTCTACGATGATGATAAAACCCAAAGGGGGAGGATCTCATTCCGATAAAGAATGGGTTGATTTGGATGATTTAAATAATTTCTCGATAGCGCTAAAAAGGTTTGTTCAAAAAATTATCAAATAATCAAAACGGCCCGATATGGGCCGTTTTTTTATACCTTTACTATTGTTAGTGCACGAGAGAACTCGGGAAGATCCCAATGCTGCGCTTGAACCAGAAGAGCTTTCTTCCCTTTTTCCAGAAAACCCTTGTCCCGTAAATCCGCTATGATTTCATTCGGTCTTTCAAGAGTTTTCTTATCGAAAACACTGTAATAACTTTCTATTCCGTAGCATATGGTTAGTTTCTCTATGACTTCTTTTTTATCCGAGATAGCGAAAACGGGTATTCGTGGTCTTAAAGATGAAACTTGTTTTGCCGTTTTTCCATCTTTGGTAAAAACTAGAACGGCACTGAAAGAAACTTCTCCCGGATTTTTCAGTATGTCTACTGCCGCTTTCATAATCAAATCGGAAGAATCTTTGGCTTCGATGTCCAGAGGAGAATAATCAACGTCCTGCTCGTTATATATTATTATTTTATTCATTGCTCTCACCGCTTCTACGGGATATTTTCCGGCTGCAGTTTCATTTGAGAGCATAACGGCATCCGTTCCGTTAAATATAGCGTTAGCCACATCTGTCACTTCAGCTCTGGTGGGAATCGGATTTTCAACCATCGACTGCATCATTTGAGTGGCGACGATAACCGGAGTCCGTAGCTCTCTGGCTTTTTGAATTATTTTCTTTTGCCAGTGAGGAATTCCTTCCAGTGGAGTTTCTATCCCCAAATCTCCCCGAGCAACCATAACTCCATCGGCCGCCGTAATTATCTCTTCCAGGTTTTGTAGTGCGGATCTATTCTCTATTTTTGCAATTACATGAGCATCGAGATTTCTCTTTTCCATCTCCAATCTGAGGTTTTCTATATCTTCAGCGGTTCTGGTAAATGAAAGTGCGACAAAGTCTATTTCATTTTTGGCCCCCATATCCAAATTGTTCAAATCGGCATCAATTAGTGCCGGCATATTCAATTTATGAGAGGGGACATTCAATCCTTTTCGATTTCCTATTTTTCCACCTCTTTGAGATATTGCCAAAATTTTATTTTTGGTCGTTTTGGAAACTACAAATTCGTAGAATCCATCATCTATAAGAATAATGTCTCCCGGCTCCAAATATTCTAAAACTCCCTTTTCCGGGACTCCTATTTCTTTCGAATCTCCATCGGGAGAGTTGGTAAAGGTGATTTCCTCACCCTTCTCTACCTCGATAAAATCTTCTTTAAGGTCTATTCTGACTTCCGGACCTTGAAGGTCTATCATTATTCCCAGTGGAAACTTTTTGCCGTCGGCAACTTTTTGTGCTCTTTTTATGGCATTGCTATGCCATTCTGTCGTTCCGTGCTTCATGTTGAATCGAAATATATTGGCTCCCGCATCTATCATCTGATCCAAAACTTCTTCATTTTCACAAGTCGGACCGACGGTTGCTATTATTTTTGTTTTTTTCATAACTTCTTTAGAATCAAAATACTAAGCGGAATATCCGCTTAGCTTCGCCTAGAATGATAACAAAAAAGAAGATAAGTGTAAAGCTTTACTTTTTCTTTTCCGTGTGATATTATGATTTTGGCTTATGAATTTTCTAGCGCAAAGAACAATCAAAAGGGCCTTTATCGTCTCCAAACAAGAGATGTATCTTTGGTTTGGAGGGGGAGGACTTTTGAGAGATCGTTAGAGATTGTAAGTTTTTAAGCCCTATCCTCCCCTTCCAGAAAGGGGATTTTTTATGTGTATGCCGATTGAAGCCCGCTCAAAGTTGTTAAATTTTAAGTGGTCTTTAATTGCGTCGGATCACTAAAAAGGAGGGAAAAGACGTGTACCTTTCATTCTTTATCAGACCGGAAAATAAAATACTTACGGAGATCAAGGAGATGTTGGAAGAGGTCAATTTTACGGATATCCAGGAGAGTGGACAGGCGGAACCGCACAGGATAGCCTTCTTCAATGGCCGCACACAGAATAATTTTTGTTATACGGCTCACAAACTTTTCCGGAATGCCCCTGAAGAGGTGGTGAGAAGTCCTTTTCTTGTACAAGTCGGAGCTAATTGGACCAGGCAGGGATTGGTTGACATATTGACCAATTATTCTAATTTTCGGCTATTGCATTTTGGCCGGTCATGTTTTCCCGCTGAGAAGGATTTTCACCACAAAGCACGTGAAGATCGGGGGCTTTGTGAAAAGCTTTTCAGAATGGAGGAGACCGTCAAAAATTGTGATTGTACAACTGAAGAAGAGATCGGAAAAGTCCAAAGGATAAGAGAAGAAATCGGCGAAAAGTCCGCCGGGGAAGTGAAAAGAGAGATCTTTTATTTTTACATTGATGCAGGAAGAATTACCCTGCCGTGGGGAAATCCGCCGAGCGGAAAAGAACAAAAAGACATTCTGATTGAATGGCTCAAAAGAGCTAGCGTAGCTTTTCCCAGAGGTATCAGTACGGACGATCAAAGAAAGAAAGATCTTTATATCACGAGGAGACTCGAAGAGACGCAAATTAGTGGACCCGCCTAAAAATGTGGGTCTTTTTTTATTTCGAATTCTGTGCTTGATTTGTTAAATTTAACATGAATATATCCGGTTGGGATTGTAAGTACGCTTCTAAAAAGATAGTTTACAGAGGAGTTGTTGAGGGTTTGTGATATAATGAAGAATCCTAAAAAATTAAAGATTAGACCGTTTATGTTTGACACACACTCTCATTTGAATTTCAAAGCGTTTTCTGATGATTACAAGCAGGTAATTGAAGAATGCATAGGCAAAAATCTTTATCTGATAAATGTTGGCGCTGATCTTGATACGAGCCAAAAAGCGATTGAGATAAGCGATCCCGAGAATAAAATTTTTGCTTCCGTAGGGGTTCATCCTTTACACGTAAGGGAAGGAATAGATTATCAAAAACTGTCCCTTATCGCTGAAGATGACTCCGTAGTTGCCGTTGGAGAAGCCGGGCTGGATAGCTATAGTAAAGCGAAAAAAAATCTTCAAAAAGATGTATTTTTAAACCATTTAGAAATCGCTGATAAATTAAATCTGCCTCTTATTCTGCATTGCAGGAAGATGCACGAGGATCTTCTGGAAATACTTCCCGAGGGAAGAGGGGTCATACATTGCTTTACGGGAACGTTGAGTCAAGCTAAAAGGTATATTGAAAAAGGGTATCTGATTGGATTTAATGGAATAATATTTAAATTAAACTTGAAAAATGTTATTGAGGGTGTTCCGGTAGATAAGATTTTACTGGAAACCGATTGCCCTTTTCTACATCCTGCGGGAGGAGATCGGAGAAATGATCCAATGGAAGTGGAAACGATTTCCAAGAAAGTGGCTGAAATCAAAAATATGGAAAGTGATGAACTTTTGCAGATTACTAAGAAAAGCGCCTGTAAATTATTTGAAATAAATTAGACAAAAGCCTGTTTTTAGATTAAAATTAGGGAAAAATAATCATGAAATACGACCATAAAAAATTGGAAAAGAAATGGCGTTCCTTCTGGGAGAGCGAAGAGGTTTTCAAGACTGAAGAGTTGTCGGATAAGCCGAAATTCTATTGCTTGGATATGTTTCCCTACCCCTCCGGTAAAGGGCTTCACGTAGGTCATCCGCGAGGATATGTTGCAACTGATGTTATTTCTCACTTTAAAAGAATGAAAGGATATAATGTTCTCCATCCGATGGGGTGGGACGCTTTCGGTTTGCCTGCTGAGAATTATGCGATAAAGACGGGCACACACCCGAGAAAAGCGGTGGAAAAAAATATAGATCATTTTAAAGAACAGCTGGATTCAATCGGTCTTTCTTATGACTGGGAAAGGGAAATAAATACCACGGATCCGGAATATTTTAAGTGGACCCAATGGATTTTCGTCAAGATGTTCAAAAAGGGGTTGGCTTATGAGGGCACTTTACCTATAAATTGGTGCCCTTCTTGCAAGACCGGACTCGCCAATGAAGAGGTTGTCGATGGTCTCTGCGAACGTTGTGATAGTAAGGTTTTTAAAAAAGATATAAGACAATGGGTTTTAAAAATTACGAAATATGCGGATCGTCTTCTGGAAGATCTAAGAGATCTCGATTGGCCGGATTCAATAAAGCAAATGCAAGAAAATTGGATAGGGCGTTCGGAAGGAGCAAAAATTATTTTTAAAGTTAAAGAGATGGATGAGAACTTGGAAGTGTTTACTACACGACCGGACACGATTTTCGGAGCTACTTTTATGGTTGTTGCTCCCGAGCATGACTTAGTAGAGAAGTCTTTAGATCAGGGTTTGATTGAAAACAATACCGAAGTAATCGATTACGTTGAGCAGTCCAGAAGAAAATCCGATCTTGAAAGAACTGAATTGAGTAAAGAAAAGACGGGTGTGGAATTGAAAGGATTGAGTGCAATAAATCCTATGAGCGGAGAAGAAATTCCGATTTGGATAGCCGATTATGTTTTAGGCTCCTACGGATACGGGGCGGTAATGTCCGTTCCGGCTCATGACCAAAGAGATTATGAAATGGCCGAAAAATACGATCTTGAGATAAGAAGAGTGATTGAAGGTGGTGAAATTCCTTATACGGGCGAGGGTAAAATGATTGCTTCCGATAAATTTAACGGTCTACCATCTTCTTCCGGAAGAGAAAAAATAGTTGAAGAGCTTGAAAAGAATAAACTCGGTGAAAAGACGGTTAATTACAAATTAAGAGATTGGATCTTCTCCAGGCAGCGGTATTGGGGTGAACCGATACCGATAATTCATTGCGAAAAATGTGGGGCTGTTCCGGTCTCGGAAGATGATTTGCCGGTTACGTTGCCCGATGTCAAAAAATACGAACCTACGGGAACCGGGGAATCACCTCTTTCCGGTATAGACGATTGGGTAAAAACGATCTGTCCCGAGTGTGGTGGATCAGGAAAAAGAGAGACGAATACTATGCCGCAATGGGCCGGTTCTTGTTGGTATTATCTTCGCTATATAGATCCGAAAAACGATGAGACCCTGATTGATCCTGAAAAGGAAAGTTATTTTATGCCGGTAGATCTTTATGTCGGAGGGGCTGAACATGCGGTTTTACATCTTCTTTATTCTCGATTTTGGCACAAATTCTTGTATGACATAGGCGTCGTCTCGACTAAAGAGCCTTTCAAAAAATTAAAAAATCAAGGACTCATAATGGGTGAAGGAGGAATAAAAATGTCAAAGTCCAAAGGGAATGTGGTATCTCCGGATGAGATAATAGACAAGTATGGAGCTGATGTTTTAAGGTTGTATGAAATGTTTGTAGGATCTTTTGAAGATGAGGTTCCTTGGGACGAAGAAGGGGTTGTCGGAATGAGAAGGTTTTTGGAAAGAGTGAACTCAATAAGAATCGGAGAAAAGGAAGATCGGGAGCTTTTGGGATTACTCCATAGAACAATCAAAAAAGTTACGAGTGATATTGAAAATTTTAAATTCAATACTGCAATAAGTAGCTTGATGGTCTTGACTAATGAAATGAGAGAAAGAGAGGAGGTGTCAAAAGATATATTCAAGGATTTTTTGAAACTGCTTGCTCCGTTTGCTCCGCATTTTACCGAAGAGCTTTGGAGTAAATTCGAAAGAGATAGTATTCTGAACTCTTCTTGGCCGTCATATGATAAGAAGGTTGCGGAAAAAAATAAAGTTTTTATTATAATTCAAGTTGACGGGAGGTTTCGTGACAAGGTAGAAGTTAACAAGGGAATCTCCGAAAACGAAGTGGTAGAAATAGCCGAATCCAGAGAAAGGGTTGAGAAGTGGTTGAAAGGGAAAAAAATAAAAAAGATAATTTTTGTTGAAGATAAGTTGCTGAATTTCGTGACATGAAGATAATCATTGAAGAAAATTATGATTCGTTGAGCGATAGAGTAGCTGATCTCGTGATCGAAAGAGTCAAGGAAAAGCCGAATTTGACAGTGGGACTTATCACGGGTTCGACCCCGATCGGTCTTTATAAGAGATTAGTTGATAGCCAACCTGATTTTTCCGGAGTCACCTCCTTTAACGTGGATGAATATCTCGGTCTTCCCAAGAATAGCCCGCAAAGCTATTATCATTTTATGCACGAAAATCTTTTTGATCACCTTGATTTTAATCAGAATTTTATTCCCGAAAGCGAAGGGGATCCGCTGCAGTCATGCAGAGATTACGAAAAGAAGATTAAAGATTTTAAGGGAATTGATTTACAACTTTTAGGTGTAGGTAGGAATGGACATATTGCCTTCAATGAACCGGGAACTTCCTTTGATTCACGAACCCATGTTGCTAATCTTTCCGAAAAAACAATTGAAGCTAATTCCCGTTTTTTTAAGAGCAGGGAGGATGTCCCCAAAAGGGCGATTACGGTGGGTTTGGGAACTTTGATGGAGGCAAGAGAAATAATTGTTCTTGTCGCCGGAGAAAAGAAAGCCGATATTTGCAGAAAAGTGATAAAAGGGCCGGTAACGACGGATGTTCCGGCATCTGTTTTACAAAGACATGGAAATGTTACAATTATTTTGGATAAAGATGCGGCGAAGTTAATTTAATTTTAAAAATAATTTTAAAAATATGAACGATCTCCAAATTTTAGTAGGAGGAGCGGCGGGACAAGGATCCAAGGCGGCAGGAAGGTTGATAGCTAAAGTTTTAAGCCATTATGGATATAAAATATATGTCTATGAAGACTACCCTTACTTGATAAGGGGTGGTCATAACTTTTCTTTAATCAGAGCCTCCAGAAAAGAAAAGAGGTCGATCAAAAGAAGGATAGATTTTTTGTTAGCTTTGGATAAGTTGACAATAGAGAAACATATTGAGAGATTGGATGGTGAATTAATTTTTAATTCGGATAAAGCGGAAGCTGAAGGAACGGGAGTCGCGATGCAAACGATAGCGGAAGAAGAGGGTTCTGCTATTATGCAAAATACGGCTCTTTTCGGGGCTTTTTGTAAGGTTGTAGGAATTACGCAAGAGGTAATGGAAGAAATTGTTAAAGAATTACCGAAGCCTGATGAGAATTTTAATGTTGCCAAAAAAGCTTATGACGAAGCGGATGTGAAAATAAATCTTGAAAACAAGGGTAATCCCAGTCCGCTGCTGACCGGTAACGAAGCTCTTTCTCTGGGGGCTGTCGAGGCCGGGCTTGATGTCTATATGGCCTACCCGATGACTCCTTCGACCAGCATTCTTCATTTTTTGGCCGAATTGGGCAGGAAGTATGATATAAAAGTTATGCAACCGGAAAATGAAGTTGCAGTCATAAATGCCGCACTGGGATCATCTTTTGCGGGGAAAAGAACGATGGTGGGGACGTCCGGAGGGGGGATGGCTCTTATGGCCGAAGGAATATCTTTAGCAGCTATTTCCGAGACTCCCATAGTGTTAATAAACAGTCAAAGATCGGGTCCGGCCTCAGGAGTTCCGACTTATAATGCACAATCAGATTTGAAGTTTTCTTTGGGAATAGGGCATGGAGATTTTCTGCGCTTGGTTTTTGCTCCGGGTGATGCGGAAGAGGCTTTTTATCTTACCAACCTGGCAATGAATATGACTTGGAAGTATCAGATTCCAGCGATAGTCCTTCTTGATAAGGATGTTTCGGAAAGCACATTCTCCTTTGATAGAAATGTTCTCGAGAAAGGGGAAAAGTGGGAAGAGCTCAAGGATGGAGGTGAAGATTATGAACGATACAAGGATACTGAAAACGGCATTTCACCGATTGCCTTTCCCGGGTGGGAGGCGACAGTGAGAAATACCAGCTATGAGCATGATGAGTACGGTACTACCACGGAGGATCCGGAGATGGTAACTAAAATGCAAGATAAAAGAATGAAGAAGCTACCGATGATCAAAGAAGAGATTGAAAGATTGGAGATGGTGAAAGTTTCAGGGGAGGGAGAAAGGGTGATTGTTAGTTGGGGGTCAAGCAAGATGGCTGCGAAAGAGGTGGCTGAAAGAACTGGCAGTAGATTTGTTCAAATACTCTCCTTCGAACCATTCCCGGAGAAAAGTTTTATGAGAGCTGTGGAAGGAGCAAAAGAAATTGTGGTGGTGGAGGCTAATCGTTTGGGGCAAGCTGCCGAGGTTATAGAGAGATATGTGAAGGTTGATAAAAAGATTCTTAAATATGACGGTAGGCCATTCGAAGAAGAAGATATTATAGAAAAATTAAATTAAAACATATGTCCGAAATAAATTTAAACACTACAAACACTTGGTGCCCCGGATGTGGTAATTTCGGAATCGAAGTGGCTGCAAAAAAAGTTATAGAAAAAATAGGTCGTGAAAAAACGGCTATCACTGCCGGGATCGGTTGTCATGCGAAAATAATAGACTATATAAATGTAAATAGTTTTTACGGGCTCCATGGTCGCCCCGTGGCTCTTGCCGCCGGAATAAAATTAGCCAATCCCGATTTGAATGTGATTGCTTTCAGTGGTGATGGTGACTCCTTGAATGAGGGCATATCTCATCTTATTCATGCTGCCAAAAGAAATTCGGACATAACGGTTGTGTTGCATCAAAACAGGAATTTTGCTTTGACGATAAAACAATATACCGCCTCCAGTCCCAAGGGTTTTGTGAGTAACTCTTCTCCGGGAGGAACGATTGAAGACCCTTTGAACGCCTTGGATATGGTTCATTCTGCAGGAGCTACTTTCATTGCCAGATCATTTTCCGGAGATCTTCCGCATATGGAAAATATTTTAGAAGAAGCCATTAAACATAAAGGTTTTTCTTTTGTGGAGATATTACAACCTTGTCCGACTTGGTATGACACTTCTTCGGATTACAGGGAAAACAGTTACAAGATGAGCTCCATACCCGAAGACTCGCTGGCTAAAATAAAAGAATGGAATTATCAAAATGGAGGCAAGATTCCAGTTGGTATATTTAAAAAGGAAGAAAAAGGAGTCTTTGAAAGGGATATTATAGTCGGGGAAGAGATGGTTTCAGTCGAAGATATAGTAAACTCCAAAATATGAGTCATAAACAAAAATTAGCTTGCTTGGGAGGGGGTAACGGAATGCCAAGAGCGGTTTTGGACGGTCTTAAAAACAAAGATGTGGAAATTGCTGCAATTTGTGCAATGCTTGATTCGGGAGGTTCTTCGGGTCGGTTGAGAGAAGATTATGGAATATTGTCTCCGGGGGATATAAGAAGAGCTTTCGTAGCTTTGGCTAACACCTCCCCGGTCATTGAAGAATTGTTCGATTACAGATTTCAGGCGGGGGAACTCAGAGGTCACAACTTTGCTAATCTTTTCATCACCGCATTAAAGTTGACCACCAACGATCATGAAAAAGCTTTTGAGACTATCAATCAACTTTTGAACATATCACACAAAGTACTTCCGGTTACTTTGGATAATTCCGAGGTTTGTGCAGTTTTGGAAAATGGCAGAGTTATAGAAGGAGAAACGAATATAGATATTCCTAAACACAATGGGAGATTGAAGATAAAAAAAGTATTTTTAAAGCCCAAAGCCAGGGCGTACCCCAAAGCGATGAATGCGATATATGAGTCGGATAAGATTATTATCGGGCCGGGAGATCTTTTTTCTACTTTAGCTCAAATTCTTCTTACGGAAGGAATTTCCGGAGCGATAAGGAGGTCCGCTGGGAAATCAATTTATGTTTGTAATTTGATGACCAAGCATGGAGAGACCAACGGTTTTACGGTTCTTGATTTCACGAAAAAGATGGAGGAATTGTTGGGCGGAGAGTTTGATAAGGTGATTTATAATACCAATTTTCCCGATTCGAAAAGAATTGAAGAATATAAGAAAAGTCACGAAGAATTATTGGAAATGGTCAATCCCGGTGATGAACTAGATCCAGAAAAATATATCGGAGCCGATGTTTTGACCGATTCCGGAGGAATTATTCATGATCCGGAGAAATTATCCGAAGTAATAATTAATATTTAACCGACGAAAAGCGGTTAAAAATGTATGACTAAAGTAGTAATACTAGCGGCCGGATGGGGAACTAGAATGAGGCCCTTGACGGATACCAGACCGAAGCCCGCCTTAAAGATTGCAGGAAAGACTTTAGTGGAACACAATTTGGATCAATTGGTGGGATTGGTGGATGAAGCGGTTATTGTGATCGGGTATGAAGGGAATATTATAAAAGAAGCTTTGGGTGAAGATTATAGAGGAGTAAAGATTGAGTATGCGGAACAGAAAGAGCAACTGGGAACTGGTGACGCAGCTTTAGCTGCTTTGCCATTTTTAGATCATGAATTTCTAATATTAAATGGAGATGATCTGTATAAAAGAACCGATTTGGAGAGTGTTTTGGAAGTAAATCCGTGTATTATGGTTAAGGAAGTTGAAAACCCTTCCGGGTTCGGGCAAGTGGTTTGCGAAGATGGCAAGATGAAAGATCTAGTTGAGAAGCCGGATAACAATGTAAGCAATTTGGTGAATATAGGTGCCTATTTCGTGAATAAAGATTTTTTTGAAATAAGTATTAAAAAATCTCAAAGAGGAGAGTACGAAATAACCGATTATATTAAAAATTATATAAGTAAGGGAGAGATGTGTTACCGTGTGGCTGAAAATTGGGATCCTGTAAGTTATCCTTGGAATCTATTGGAGTCTTCAGAGCATATTTTTTCAGAAATGGAGCAAAATATTCAAGGAGAATTGGAAGAGGGAGTAGTCATCAAGGGGAAAGTGTTTATAGGAGAAGGGACCGTAATAAGGGCGGGGACCAGAATCGAAGGCCCGGCCCATATTGGAAAAAATTGTGTAATAGGCCCCTTTGCAAGCATTCTTCCGACAACTTCCATTGAAGAAGAATGTAGAATAGGTCATGCTGTTGAGGTTAAGAATTCGGTGATCGGAAAAGGTACGAAAATACCTCATTTAAGTTATATAGGAGATTCGGTGTTGGGTGAAAATTGCACTTTGGGAGCGGGTGTGATTACGGCCAACCTTCTGTTAAAGAACAGGACGATCAAGACTCTGGTCAAAGGAAAGAGCTTTGATACCGGTAGAAGAAAATTAGGAGTTGTCTTGGGGGACGATACCAGTGTGGGAGTCGGAACTTCCTTTATGCCGGGCGTGATGGTGGGAGCGGGAAGTGTTATCTATCCTCATAAGGTGATCAAGGAAAATCTTGAAAAAAATTCTAAAAAAACATGAAAAAAGTTGTTCTCGGAATAGATGGAGGAGGAACGAAAACTGATATAGCGGTTGCGGATTTGGACGGTAATCTGATAAGAAAAATTAAAGGAGGTCCGGCCAGCCTCAGAAATAACGGGGTTGAAGAGTCGTGCCGGAATATATTGAAAAGTTTGAATGGTTTAGAGGAGGAAGTTGTTTCGGCTTTTGTCGGTTTCCCCGCTTTTCAAGAGGAATATTCCGACAGAGAAGGGGAAATAGAATCGCTTCTTTCCGGAATAGCTCAAAGAGTAAAAATAGGAAGCGATCAGCTTGTTGCCTTCTCTTCCGGAACCGATGAAGAAGAGGGAATCGTAGCAATTGCCGGAACAGGAAGTGTAGTAAGAGGTTTTGCCAAAAAAGATATTAAGGCTGGTGGTTGGGGGTATTTCGCCGATGAAGGCTCCGCTTTCTGGGCGGGAATTGAGGCTTATCGTGCTATAGCCAAGAGTTTGGATGGAAGAGGGGAAAATACCCGCATGACTGAAATTATCTTTGAAGAGTGGGGAATTGAGACTCATAACGATCTTAATAAGAAAGTGTATGAGGATCCTATGAAAAATATCCCTTTTCTTTCGGTCATAGTCGATCATGCCGATCGTCGTGGAGATGTGGTTGCCGGCAGAATAATAGAGGCATCGGCAGTGGAAATTTTAAAAGGAGTGAAGGTTGTTGCAGAGAAGGCCGATTTTTCAAAATTTGATTTTCCGGTTGTCGCGGTCGGAGGAATGTTCAGATCGAATAAATTGAAAGAAATATTTAGTAAAAATATTAAACTCACAATACCTCGATCCAAAGTAATATTTCCGGAGGTTGATCCGGTAGCGGGGGCGGTAAAGTTAGCAATCAAATACTACCATGCAAAAAAATAACCTAAAAAAAGGAGATAAAGAGATTTTCGGCATTATAGAGGCAGAGAGAAAAAGAAGAGAAGAAACACTGGAAATGATTCCCTCCGAAAATCATACTTCACCGGCGGTTTTGGAAGCGATGAGCTCCATCCTTTCGGATAAGTATGCCGAAGGATATCCCGGAAAGAGATATTATGGGGGCAATGAGCACATAGATGAAGTGGAAATTCTATGCCAAGAAAGAGTTAAGAATCTCTTCAATGTTCCTTTCGCCAATGTTCAACCTTATTCCGGATCTCCTGCTAATATGGCTGTTTATTTTGCATGTTTGAAACCGGGGGAGAGAGTTCTGGGGATGGATTTGAAGTGTGGCGGTCATCTTACTCATGGGTGGAAGGTGAGTTTTTCCGGAATTTATTATGAGTCTTCTTTTTATGGCGTAAATGAAAAAACACATCTTATCGACTATGAGGAGGTAGCCGAAATTGCTCAGAAAGAAAAACCGAAACTGATTTGGGTTGGAGGATCTGCTTATCCCAGAGATTTCGATTGGAAAATTTTTAAAAAAATAGCTGATGAGGTAGGTGCATATTTGGCAGCCGATATCGCCCATGTGGCAGGGCTGATAGTTTCGGGCGTCCACAGTGATCCTGTTCCATATGTGGATATAATTACCACCACGACTCACAAGACATTGCGTGGTCCAAGGGGTGGTCTGGTTATGGTTACCGAAGAAGGACTGAATAAAGATTCAAAGATCGCTACAAAAATAGATAAAGCCGTTTTTCCCGGATTACAGGGCGGTCCTCATGAGCATCAAATTGCCGCTAAAGCAGTTTGCTTCAAGGAAGCTTCCGAACCGGATTTTAAAAGTTATGGATCGAAGGTGGTTGATAACTGTAAAAGATTGTCCGACGAATTAACGAAAAGAGGTTTTGACTTAATCACCGGTGGTACCGATAATCATCTTTGTCTTATCGATCTTAGAAATAAGAATATGAATGGAAAGAGGGCGGAAGACCTTCTTGAGTTGTCCGGAATAACCGTCAACAAGAATGCGATTCCCTACGATCCCGCTCCACCTGCCAAGCCCTCCGGAATAAGAATAGGAACTCCGGCTGTAACCACGAGAGGAATGAGGGAAGAGGAAATGATTAAAGTAGCTGAAGTGATAGACAAGGTAATCTCTTTTGATGATGAGGATAAGGCGAAAAAGATGAGGGATGATATAAATCATTTGGCAAAAGATTTTCCCATTCCTTGATATTTAGAATATAATCGAACTCATGTTCCAAAATGCGCTTATTATAATATTTCTTTTAGCCGTCATTCTTTTTCTTGTAATGAGGCTAACGCTCTATTCTCACTTTAGGAGAATAGACTTGCCCGGGGGAGTTTTTTCTTTGAATAAAAAAATCATGATGGTGTTTCAAGGGGGAGGATTGATTATTTTACTTTTGGCTCTGGCGTTTTTAATATTGACCTTTTATGCTTAAACTTAACAATGGAGAAAAGGTGAGATTGGTTAAAAGAAGACACCCGCTTCTAATTAAAATGGAGGTTTTCCCGCTGGGAAGCATTTTTTTCATAACTGTTTTGATAATGGCGGCCTTTCCTTTCGTCTATCAAGAACCGGAGTGGATTGAGTCCATTTATAAATATGTTGGTGAGTTTAATTTTTTTTATTTTTGTTATTTTGCAATCACCATAGTTTTACTTCTCTTCTGGCAGGTGATATTCATGCTTTTTTCAAACTACTATTTGGATTGTTGGGTTGTCACCAATCAGAGAACGATTCATACCGAACTTATGGGGCTTTTCCGGCGTTATATTTCGAGTATTTATCATCACCGGATCCAGGATGTGAGTGTTGATGTGAAAGGAGTTTTGGCGACTTATTTGAATTATGGAGACGTGCAAATTCAAACGGCGGGTAAGTTCAGAGAGTTTTTGTTTCGTCAGGTTCCCGATCCATATGAAACAAAAAATAAAATAATGAATGCACAAAAAGAATTTTTAAGAAAAAGAAAAAAGAGATGATTTTTAATTGTAAAATATTAGCGGATAAGATTATTGAGAGGATTGATCTCTCCGGTCTTTCTTTGGCGGTGATTCAGATCGGTGATGATCCGGCCTCGGAATTATTTATTCGAAAGAAAAAGAAAGCGATGGAGAGTGCAGGAGGATCTTTTAATTTATATCGATTTCCGGAAACGGTCGGATTCGAAGAACTGGAAGAAAGAATAAAAAAGATGAATGAAGAAGGGTTGATAGTTCAGTTGCCGATTAATGGAAACTTAAAAACACAGGAAGTTTTGAATTTAATTCCTTTTCAAAAGGACATAGACGTTTTAACCGAATTGTCGCTTGGAAAATTCTATACCGGAAATTTAGAAATATTGCCGCCGGTAGTAGGAGCGGTCGATCTTGTTTTGAAGGAGAATCAATTGGAGTTGAGCGGAAAAACCGTAGCCGTTGTAGGGCCCGGGAGGCTGGTCGGTAAGCCGATGATTATTTACTCCATTCTTAAAGGTGCAACGGTGATATCGATCGGAAAGGAAACAAAAAATCCGGGAAGACTAATAAGAGAAGCCGATGTGGTTGTCAGTGGAGTGGGAATTCCCGAATTAATAAAAGCTTCGGATGTAAAAAAAGGAGCATTCGTATTGGATGCGGGAGTGGCAGAAAAAAATAATAAGGTGATGGGTGATGTGGCGACAGAGGAAGTTGCCGAAAAAGCGATTGTAACACCCGTTCCCGGTGGAATAGGCCCTCTTACGGTCTCCTTACTTCTTGAAAATTTAAGAAAAAGATATGAATCTTGATTTAATCTTATTTGAAAGCATTTATAGTCTGTCGGGATTTTTTTGGTTCGACTTTTTAGCTCATTTGATTGGTCGCTTTTTCCCTTATTTTTTGATATTGATTTTATTGGTTTTAACCATTAAGGATAAGACCGCTTACGGACTTACATCAATCAGAGCAATAGCGGTCGGTCTTTTTGCTAACTTTGCTTTATCTTTACCGATAGAAATTTTAATATCCAGACAAAGACCCTTTGCCGTATTGGGCTTTGATCCTCTTATTCCAAAAGATATCGGATCTCTATCGTTTCCTTCTTCGCACGCCACTTTCTTTTTTGCCCTGTCAACGATTATTTATTTTAAGAACAGAAGTTTGGGGGTGTTTTTTTACATCTTGTCTTTTTTAATAGTTTTTTCCAGAATTTATGCTGGAATCCATTGGCCGACGGATATCATCGCAGGATCATTTTTGGGATTGGTGGTTGGGCTTATATATAAAAAAATAGAAGAAAGCCGCACCTGATTCGGTGCGGCGTTTTTTTAATTGCAATACTCTTGATGCAGATCCTCCATTAGCTGTTCTATAAAATAGAACCACTCTTCTTTGGAAAACGCTTGTGAAACTACTTCTTCCTTTTCATAGAATCTCTCTGCTACTCCTCTCGGATCTCCCAAATCTTTTAAACTGATTTCGGAAGCAAGTAGCTTTTTTGTAAAATTATAAGCCATTTCTTCCTTCCTTTTCATTGGTTGATGCCCCCTTTCATTTTTTTCGGTGCCCGGGGTGGGAATCGAACCCACACGTCCTTAACGGACAGCGGATTTTGAGTCCGCCCTGTCTACCTGATTCCAGCACCCGGGCCGATATGCTAGTAGGTTAGCAGATTAGAATGATTTTAGCAAGAGTTTTCAACCCAATTAAATGCTTTTGATAGTGAAATCGATTAACGGGCGGGTATTGACAAAAAAGGGGTAGTTGTTAATATAAAACCGAGTAAATTAGTCGGTTATTGTTTTTTACTACCGGTGTTCTGTCTTTCGTGTCTGAATATGATAGAAAACAAGCGAAAAGAAGAGTGATTAAAAGATGGCTTGAAGAATATTTATAATAAGGAATCTAAAAATTAACCTAGAAATTTAAAGCAGTGAAAGCTGATTGAGTTTCTGTCACCAAGTGAAAATATCCAAGAAATCACAATACGGTCTGAGGGCATTGTTTCATCTCGCGGGAAAAAAAGGGTTCGTATCGGTGCGTGAAATTGCAGAAGAGGAGGAGATATCTTCCGATTATTTGGAGAAGATATTTTTTGAACTGGAAAAAAATGGAATTATCAAATCCAAGCGAGGGCCGTCGGGGGGATACGCTTTGGCGATGAATCCCGGAAAAATTAGTTTGAGAATGATTCTGGAAACGCTCGAAAATACCTTTGATCTGGTTGAGTGTGTCGATGACGGCTGCAGAAGAATCGAGAATTGTCCTGTTGCTCCGGTATGGAAAACTTTAGATAAAGAGATTAAAGAAAAATTGGAGTTAATCAACTTAAAGAGTTTAATCGATAAAAATTATGAATAAAAAAATATATTTCGATTACGCCTCAACCACCCCGGTTGATAAGAAAGTTTTAGAAGAAATGATTCCCTATTTTGATGAAAAATATGGAAATCCTTCTTCTATTCATAAATTCGGCCAGGAGGCTTTGGTAGCTATAGACGGAGCCAGAGAGAGAATAGCTGAATTTTTAAATTGTGAAGCGGAAGAAGAATTTCCATATTTTTCATCAAAATAGGGAATCATTTCTTCAAAAACTTTCTTATCAACCGAGGACCCCTCATAAACTATTACTGGCACGCCCATGGCCACAGCCTCGAAGAATTTATTGGGGCTCGAGTAAATATTGTTCTTTATCTTGTTCGAGTATAGGATCGGTATCAACTGCGAATCCATTATTGAATTTAGAATCTCTTCATGATCCACATGCTCTATTGTCAAAGATATGTTTGAAATCTCACC
>PWPS01000054.1 GCA_003557065.1 Candidatus Nealsoniibacteriota bacterium
AGCTCCCCTAGTTTCGGCATCAAACTTAGTCCCGTGAATTTATGGTGCAAGCTCCCTTAATCGGTAAGCTGTTACGCACTTTTTAAAGGATAGCTGCTTCTAAGCTAACCTCCCGACTATCTCAGGAAATTCACCTCCTTGCTAACACTTAGTTTGAATTTAGGGGCCTTAACTTAGGGTCTGGGCTGTTTCCCTTTCGACCATGGAGCTTATCCCCCACAGTCTGACTACTTTTGCTTTATTTTCCAGTATTCGGAGTTTGGTTAGAGAGACTGGGCTAGGCCCACGTAACTCCATCCAGTAGCTCTACCCCCGGAAAACTTTTGTCCATAAATGGACTGTACAAAAGCGCTAGTCCTAAAACTATTTCGGAGAGAACCAGCTATTACCAGGCTCGATTAGCTTTTCACTGCTTACCACAACTCATCCCAAGATATTGCACGATCTACGGGTTCGGGCCTCCCTCTTCGTTTCCGAAGAGTTCACCCTGGTCATGGCAAGATCGCCTGGCTTCGGGTCCAGCATTGTCGATCCTCCATATAGGATACGCACAGTTAATACTCGGTTTCCCTACGCCTTCGTCCCGAAAGGACTTCGGCAAAAACCGACAATACTGACTCGTTGGCTCATTCTGCAAAAGGCACGCCGTCACCTCATATAGAGGCTCCGACTCCTTGTAAGCTAATGGTTTCAGGTTCTATTTCAACGCCCTCACCGGGCTTCTTTTCACCTTTCCCTCACGGTACTGGTTCGCTATCGGTGATTGTGTAGTATTTAGTCTTGGCAGGTAGTCCTGCCGGATTCCCACTGGGTTATCTTTTCCAGTGGTACTCAGGAAAGTTACGGAAGGTTCGAATCGTTTTCGCGTACGGGGTTATTACCCTCTATGACCGCCCTTTCCAGGGTCATTCCACTAACGATTCCGATTTAACCTTCTCCGGTAAACCGGGCGTAACTCCCTACAACCCCCCACCTTAAAAAGATGGGGTTTGGACTTTTCCCTTTTCGCTCGCCGCTACTTGGGGAATAGCTACGTCCAAATAATTGGACATTTGCTTTCTCTTCCTCCGCTTACTGAGATGTTTCACTTCAGCGGGTTCGCCTCCCAATGCCACCTACAGCAAAGGGATACTTCAGTATTAACCGAAGTGGGTTTCCCCATTCGGAGATCCCCGGATCATAGGTTGCTAACCACCTCCCCGAGGCTTATCGCAGGCACGCCACGTCCTTCATCGCCTCACAATCCCAAGGCATCCACCATTAGCCTTTAAAACCGCATATTTTGGCTAGTAATTAATAGCCACTACTTCTTTTTACCTGTATCGTTATTCTGTTGTCAAAGTACTTAAAAAACCGCTCCGGAAGCGGCTACATTAAAAGCCGAACTTCCTATCCGTTTACATATTCAATTTATCAATATTTCTCATAGGCTGCGTTCATTGTAGCAAAAAAAATACAGATGTCAACCCTTTCGTCCTTACGCTTTCACGACCTTACTTTTATAACATTTTTTAAAATAAAAGTAAACAAAAAACACCGTCAAAAGACGGTGTTTTTTTACGCGTTTAAAAAATCAGTCCTTAAGACTTTTTTTCATTTTACTTATCATATCCTTAGCTGCGTCTTTTCCTCCAAGACCGAACGCCAAACCTCCGGCGATAGCTACCATGTAGACAAGTCCTTCAAAAAGAGTTTCAAGAAGCTCGCTGGCAATTCCAAGCTGAATCAAAATAGCGAAAATTGCAAAGAACCAAATAGCCCATTTAACAATCGCTCCGGCAAGTCCGGTGTGAACGAAATCAGCTTTCTCGGTAGTAGCAATCATAATCTTGGAAAGGAAATCAGCAACCATAACCGCAACCACGAAAATCAAGGCAGCTACGATTACGTTCGGCAAGTATCCGACGATCTCTTCCATCAATTCCGCAAACTGAGAAAATCCCAAAATATCTACCGAAAGCCACAAAACAATAATGATCAAAATCCATTTAACAATCGCTCCGATGAATTGAGATATGTCAAGCTCCATGTCAGCTTTTTTCATTGCCTCAACCCAACTTTCGGACTCAAAAAAACTGTTGAACTTAAGTTTGGTTAATACACCGGCCACCAACTTTCCAACTCCGACAGCGAAAAACCAACCGATGATAAATACAAGCAACGCTCCGACAAGACTGGGGAGAAAAGCTAAAAATGACTCCCAAATCCCCTCCAAAGGTTGCAGATATTCGGTGTGATTATATATATCTTGCATTTTAGATTTTACTTATTTTTTTGACCTTTCTTAATATTTTAGCAAATTCAAAAATAAATAAAAGCAAATTAACCTATTAGTGATCTAAGTAAATTTAAATTATGCAAACTCCTCTCTCCCATCTTCGGAGTTTCAATTATCTTCGGAATGTTCTTGAATCTCTCATCATTCATAATTTTCTTAAAAAAATCCAATCCCAATTCCCCCTTCCCTATTTCTTCGTGCCGATCTTTTTTCGAGTTAAAGGAAGTTCTGGAATCATTAAGATGAAAAGTCCCAATTTTCTCAAGTGAAATTAATTCGGAAAAATCTTCGAATACATCTTCATAGTTATTCTTCAGATCGTATCCACTCTCAAAAACGTGAGCTGAATCAAAACAAACACCGAAAAGATCTTTTCTTAGAACCGACAGAATTTCCGCCAGTTCATCAAAATTTCTTCCCAATACATTCCCCTGCCCCGCCATTGTCTCTATCATTATCTTAACTTCACCGGGATCGGTTTCGGTAAGAACTTCATCAAAGCTGTCTTTCAGTCGTGCTATCTTGTCGGGGTAAGCAGAGCTACCGGGATGTAAAACTAAAATATTTACTCCCAAAATTTTTGCTCTTTCAATTTCAAGAATCATTCTGGAAATTGATTTCTTCCTGGTCCGATTGTTGTCGGATATTAAATTAACCAAATAAGGAATGTGTGCAACCACCTCCTCCACGCCCGAGTTATTCCATGCTTCCTTAAAAGCTTCTACTTCACCATCCGTAATATCGCTTACATCCCATCTTCTTGAAAGAGTAAGATAAAATTGAACCGCTTTAACATTCCATTCATCGCCCCACTTGAATGCATTTTTAATTCCCCCGATTGTCGGCACCGTTGCTCCCAGCATATTTAATCCATATAAAGTAAAAAATAACTAAAGCTATAAAACCGAAAACAATGTAGTAATAATTTTGATCTCTTTCAGCATCATTGTTTTCCGATTCATCAAATCTATCGATTGAATATTCCGTAAAGTATCCACCGAATGAAGTTTCAACTTCTCCGCTTATGGAGTCTCCGGCTTTTGGAATCTCCGAAACTTCACTATCCCTAATGTATATACTTTTTTCCATTCCGACCTCATAAAGATCGGCGCAACTTGTTACATCCGAAAATTTTTGCAAGGTCTCTACACTCTCCACCACAACGGACAAAACATATCTGTCCGGTTTGAAAATTAAAACTTGTAAATCTTCCTCGGGATTTTCCTCTTCGGCATAGGATACTTCTTCAACAACACCACTGACATAACACAAATCATGAGCAACAAGAGAAAGTCCGTAAATGTTGAATATCGGAAAAAACAAAGAAAAAGAAATTAGTAAAAATATTTTTTTCATAAATTTAAAAGATTAATGTTTTCTTATTTCAATTGCCATCCCTTTAACAATCGCTATGGATATCTTTTTCCTTGCAGAAGAGATTATTCTATGGAAAGTGCTTTGCGATGTCTCCATCTTACTAGCGGCCTCTTCTTGTGAAAATCCTTCAAAATCTTTTAAGCGCAAAGCTTCCATTTCTTCCGGTAAAATTTCAATTTTTTGAAGAGACTTCATCGGCACTCCTCGCGGCTTGAAAAAGGTGACATCCGGATTGAAGCATATTCTTTTTCTGGCTTTTGGCCTGGGCATAGTTTTGTCTTTTTTCTATTTTATCATATAATTTTAATGAAGCACCCCCTTTTCTTGTATAAAGGGGGCACTTTCATGTTCAGCTCCGCGCTTTATGCTCGGAGCTTTCAATTTTCAAGATCCGCAATTCGGACTTTCATCTCTTTTAGTTCTTCCTCTAGAATATTAACCTCCTCTTCAAGAGCCTCTTTTTCTTCCTTAGCAGAAAATCTTCTATATCTAGGAGTGTATCTCCAGCCTCTTCTAAGCCCAAATCCACAAAAACCGAAGCCTCTTCCGGTCATCGGCCCCATGCTCTGCGGACCCGTTTGATCAAAATTTGGCATATATTTTATTTTTTGATTTTTAATTTAGGCGAATCGACCTCTTCGTCTATTATGAATATATACCCATTATAATTTCTTGTCAAGTCTTTTACTTTAAAATAAAAACGGCCTTTCGGCCGTTTCGTTTTAGTTCGGATAAATTCTCATCTCCCTATCGATAAGTAACATCCAATCGTAAAGATCACCCTCAAAATAAAGCTTAAAATCTTGTTGCCTTAAATTAAAATTCTTCTTTCCATAATCACGTCCCGAATCCGTTGTTGTAATTATCTCATAGAAGCCAACGGGTAAATCGATTTCGAAATCATTCCCGGGACTTAATGCGTGGAAATAAAAAATCTCTCTTCTTTCATCAAAGATAGAAACATTCAAGATTCTGGAACTGTCATTCATCACAACCCCGGAGAGGGTTTTCTCCTCCAAATGGATTTGTTCATAATAATCTTGAATCAATTCCTGAATCATCTTATCAAGATCAATACTCGGAACACCGGTAGAATAAACCTTCTTCGTTGACGAAAGTAGAGCCTCTTCGTTTCTGTAACTGAAGAGGACGGAAAGAGATGCCTCTTTCATTTCTACCCACCTAGCGTCTATTATGTGCCGTGATCCACGGATGAAATCTCGTTCTATTCTTGCCTCAAGTACTTGATAATCAATATCCCGATTTCGGGAAAGCTCTTCACTTAACATTCTGTCCGTCAGTCTTCCGAAGTAATCAGTGCCTGCATCAACTCCGTTAATGGAACCGACCAAGATGAAAAAAAGAACTAAAGCAGCAATCCTCTTCATTTAAATCTCCCCCTTAATTTTATTGAATTTATTATACGCTAAAAAACTAATTAAATCAAGGAAAAAGCGACCATTTGGTCGCTTTAAGGATGAACTTCCATTCGCCGCCCGAAAGCGACAAACCAATCATAGTAACTCCCATTGTAATAGGCATCACTCTTGACGCCATTAATGTGCAAGTTGGTACTTGCATGTCTTTCACCGGAATACGCACGTGTGGCCGAAAATCTATAACGCTTCTCGGCAAGCTTAAGATAAGCATGTTGTCCGGGACTAAGAACGATATTGGAAACAACTTTCGCCTGCGAAACATCTTCCACCTCTATCCTTAAGGTGTACTCCGTTTCGTTGAAAATTGCCCCCTGATATCTCCCGAAGACCGGATCAACTACAATCGGAGAATCGATAATAATCTCCAACTCACCGTAACAACCGGTAAAAAAGAACAAGGAGCTGAAAATGAGCATTAAAACCAGAAGCTTTTTCATCCTTTATTCCCCCCTTTCTTTCTAACTTTATTAAAGCACACTTTAATTATTTTGTAAATACCTATTCCATCTTTTGAATAAATTTTTCAATTCTTTTCTTTTCCAACTCTTTTCTATCATTAAAATAAAGATCAAGTATTATTTTTAGATCCATTAATTCCTTATCAAGAGCTTCCGTGTCCTTTGAATCGGTAGCTTTTAAGTAATTATCTTTTTGAATACACTCTCTTAAATGATCAAAAAGAACCATTTTACAAAAATACTTATTGCCCCAAAGTCCTTTTAATAGTTTTTCCATTTTTTTAGATAAACTTATAAAAAACCGCTAAAATAGCGGCTTAAAAGTGGTGTTTGTTGGATAAAGTTGGAACTCACTTTCGGGAAAATCCCGACTAATTCTGTTCCGCCGCCAGCCGCCGCAAGCGGCGGGCGCGCTCTCCGTCAGTTTCAAAAAACCCTGGAATTATCTGGCGGAAATGCCTGCCGAGGCGCGAAGCGCCGAGGCAAACAATCGCACAAATACATTTTGGTGGACCCTGTCGGACTCGAACCGACGACCCCCACTTTGCAAAAGTGGTGCTCTAGCCAACTGAGCTAAGGGCCCATAAACTTACTTGTCATCACCAATATTAACAATGGTGGCGAACACGAATTAATTTTTTAAAACTTGTGCGGCTGCCTGGACTCGAACCAGGGACCTCGTCATTATCAGTGACGCGCTCTTACCAACTGAGCTACAGCCGCTCATCAGAATCAATCTATTCCAAATATTTATACAGTCACATTCTAGCAAAAATCAAAAACTTTACAAGTCAAGTAAAAACGATTTAATCAAAAAAACAAAAACGCGGACAAGCCGCGTTTTGTTTTGGTTCTTTAGAGCTGCTCCGAAGATCTCCCCGGCGCCGACTAGGTCGGCGGATCTTCGTTTTGAGCCAAAGATCAGTGCTCGAGAGTTGAAGTTCGAATTCCAAACTTCAACTTTCGTCGACACTAAAAAAAATATATGGTCCACCAGCAGGTTCCCCTACCGGTGCCTTGTTACAACTTCGTCCCTCTCACTGGGCCTACCGTGGTGCTCCAAATGGAACGTTTCGGGTATTCCCAGCTCGCTTGACGTGATGGGCAGTGAGTACAAGGCTCAGGGAGGTATTCACGGCTGCATTGCTGATCAGCCGTTACTAGCGATTCCAACTTCATGAGGTCAAATTGCAGACCTCAATCCGAACTGGGACCAGTTTTGATGAGATTTGCTCCCCCTTACGGGTTTGCAGAGCCCATTGTACTGGCCATTGTATCATGTGTGCAGCCCAAGGCATAAGGGTCATGCTGACTTGGCGTCATCCCCACCTTCCTCCCA
>PWPS01000013.1 GCA_003557065.1 Candidatus Nealsoniibacteriota bacterium
AAAGAAAAACCGAAAGAAAAATAATAAGAGAGGTTAAATTGCTCAAAAGTAAAGATAAAAAAGTTTTTGTTACCGGATGTCTTCCCTCCATAAGTAAAAGAAAAATAGATGAAGTCGCCGATCTGGTAATAGAGGGAAACAATCCGAATAACTTACTTGAAAGGATTTCGGATTTTACGGTCTCAAGTTCGGTTCCCGTATTAAAAAAGAAAAATAGTTGTTCATTAATAATCCCGATTGCTACCGGTTGTCTTGGTGATTGCACTTATTGTAGCGCCAAGATAGCGAGAGGAACTCTTAGAAGTTACGAAAAGAAAAAAATTATTGATATAATAAAGAAAAATAACCCGAAAGAGATTCAATTAACTTCTCAAGATTTGGCTGTTTACGGGATGGACTTAGAGAAGCCGTTGCTCGTTGATCTAATAAGGGAGATAATTGAACTTGATTATGATTTCAAGATAAAATTAGGGATGATGAATCCGGCATTTTCAAAAAATTATTTTCAAGACCTTCTATCTCTTTTTAAGAGTAAAAAACTTTATAGATTCCTTCATATCCCTGTTCAGTCCGGAGATGATAAGGTATTAAGAGATATGAATAGAAAACATACCGTTGAAGATTATCGGAAAATGATAAAAATGATAAGAAATGAGGGTAATTTTCTATTATCAACCGATGTTATAGTGGGATTTCCAACAGAAACGGATGCTTCATTCAAGAAAACTATCGAACTTGTAAAAGAGACAAGACCTCATATTATTAACGTAACACGTTATTCTTCCAGACCAAACACGGAATCCGCCAAATTAAAGGACATGCCCGATAGGGTAAAAAAGGAGCGCTCAAGAGCGTTAAGTGCACTTGCCAAATCAATAAGAATCCAAGATAACAAAAAGATGATCGGTTCGATTCACGAGGGATTAATTTTTGAAAAAAGAAAAAATAATAATTTAGCTAGAATTCAAAATGGAAAAGCGGTCGTCCTAAAAGGTGGAAAAGTAGGGGACTCGGTTAAAATAAAAATACTTAACTTTAAGCATAATTATTTAATTGGAAAAATATGTTAAATCCCGAAAGAAGCTTTGAACTGAACAATTTAAGCATAGAACAAAATATAAACAAGATCATTGAAGAAGGAGGTGTTGATCACACTCCTATGGATTATTTTAAAAGTCTGGAGGGTTACGGAACTCAAGAAATTGAAAAAGATGAATCGATTCTCGAAAGTGCTTATAAAAGAATAAATAACAGTATCGATAAACTATCACCGGCTGAAAGGAAAGAATATGAAAAAGGAAAAGAAAGAGGAGAAGCTCTTGAGATAACCTTAACTTATCTTCTTGAAAGATGGTTCGAAACCGAAGATATCGAAGTTCTAACGCAAAGAACTACGGAATTCGATGATGTTGTTAATGGAACCGATATAATTGTAGAATTCAAAACCCCCGATTCAATAGAAAAGGTTGCACTGGCAATAGACGCCTCTTTAAGTGTTAAAAATATAAATGAAAAGCTGAACAGATGTCATCGTAAAATGACCGGAAAAGAAGGAGATTTTCAAGTAAAATACTTTCAATCGCAATTTGAAAATGAAGAAGAAGAGTTTCCTCACGGACCTATTAAAAATTTAATTTCACTGGTAAGTGGACTGGATGCTAAAAATGCCAATAAATTATTCGATGATTTTGCCGAATATCTCTCTATACGAAAAAGAGATTTTAATGAATCCGAAAAGAAGATGGAAAAAATGGCAAATGATTCAATTAAAAAGATATTTTTATTACAGTTAAAAGAGCAAATTAATTTTTATAAGACCAAAAGCGACCTGAAGCCCGGGATACTTGACGAATTAGAAAAGATAAGTATAATATTCGAGGAGATAGAGGCGTCGATGGATTCGATCGTGTGTGACTTCAGACAAAAAGGAGATAAGGTTCTGGAAGAAGTAATCAATTTCACGAAAGGGGAGAAATGATTATAGAAAACTGGCAACACTTGTCGGATGAAGAATTAAGGAGAATTGCCGAAGGTAATGCGGAAGAATCTTTATTGGTTTGGGCGGATCATCATCTATCCGAAGGAGGGCGAAATTGCAAAATATGCAATGAAAAACTAACAAGAATCAAAAAGCCCGAACAATAAAGTTCGGGTCTTGTTTTTAGACTAGAACAGAATCAATAAATATGCTATTCTTTTAAAAGTTATGTTCAGAAAAATATCCAGAATAATGGTTACTTTTGCCATTTTAGGGATGGTCTTTGCTTTTGGTTATTACGCTGGAGTGGGTGACGGTTATACTCACACCCAACCGGAAGATCTTGACTTTTCCTTATTCTGGGAAGCTTACAGCAAGCTGGAAAGTCTCTATGTTGATTCGGAAAAAATAGACAATGAAAAAATAGTTCACGGAGCAATCAGAGGAATGTTGGAATCTTTAGGAGATCCTTATACCAGTTTCTTTGATCGAGATGAAAGTAAACAATTTTTAGAGGACGTAAGTGGTTATTATGAAGGTGTCGGAATGGAGGTCGGACTAAGAAATGGAGATATAAGGGTAATTTCTCCCATTGGGGGAACTCCGGCTTATAGGGCTGGAATCAGAGCCGGTGATTTGATTTTAGAGATAGACGGAACTTCCACTGTGGACATGGGTTTGGAGAGAGCAGTTGATATGATGCGCGGAGCGGAAGGAACGAAAGTTGATTTGTTGATTGGAAGAAATAAAGAGACGGAGGAAATAACATTGCGTCGTGAAAGGATTCAAATTCCTTCTGTTGATTGGAAAATTATTGATGACGATGTTATTTACTTAAAAATACACTACTTCCATCAGGATCTCATCTCGGAATTCAATCAAATAGTTCCCGAGATTACGGCTTTACCTAAAAATAAGATGGTTGTTGATCTTAGAAATAATCCCGGAGGGGCTTTGGATTCGGCCTTGGAGTTAGCAGAATTTTTCCTGGAAAGGGGTGATGTCATCGTAAAAAGTCAAGGTGTTGATGGCGAAATTCTTAGATCCTATGAGGCAAAAGGAACTTCCGTTACCTTTGATCACGAGTTGGTTGTTTTAATCAATCAAGGATCGGCTTCCGCATCGGAAATTTTAGCCGGAGCGCTAAAGCATCATAGAAATGCCACCATAGTCGGAGAGGCATCATTCGGAAAAGGCTCCATTCAAACTTTGATCAATCTTTCTGATATGTCACACCTGAAAATAACCATTTCCAACTGGATTACACCGGACGGAATCTTAATTACGGAAAAGGGAATAGTTCCGGACCATGAGGTTGAAATAACCATTGAAGATATTGAAAGAGAACTTGATCCACAATTGGAGCAAGCAATAGAAATAATTAGAAATTAAAAATATGAAAGTAATACTGCTCGAAAAAATAGAAAAATTAGGTGAAAAATATGAAGTAGTTGAGGTTTCTGACGGATATGCTAGGAATTTCCTTTTACCACAATCCAAAGCTCAAATGGCGACCGAGGGAAATCTAAAAAATCTTGAAAACATGAAAGAGAAAGAAAAAATGGCGATGAAGGAAGAAAGAGCTGAGATAGAAAAGATAATATCGAAATTGGACGGAAAGGAATTCGTAATAAAAATGAAAGTAGGAGAGAAAGATCAATTATACGAATCGGTGACCAAACAAAAAATAAGTGAAAGATTGGAGGAAGAAGGTTTTGAAATTTCCGAAAAACAAATAGATTTAAATGATCCGATTAAGGAGCTAACCGAAAAAGAGATAGATATAAAATTCAATTTCAACTTAAACGCTACTGTAAAAATTAAAATTGAAGAATCCAAATGAGAAGATATATCTTCGTTGCCGGGGGGGTGATGTCCGGAATTGGAAAGGGAATCGCTACCGCCTCAATAGGTAAAATATTGAAAAGTAAAGGTTATGAAGTTTCTTCGATAAAAATTGATCCGTATGTCAATGTGGATGCGGGAACGATGAATCCGGTTGAACATGGTGAAGTCTTTGTGACCAAAGATGGAGGGGAATGTGATCAGGATATCGGAAACTACGAGCGTTTCCTGGATAAAGAATTTACCAAAAAAAATTACATTACTACCGGTTTGGTTTACAAGTCAGTTATAGAAAAAGAGAGGAATCTTGAATATAATGGAAAGTGCGTAGAAGTTGTTCCCGATATACCCAATGAAGCAATAAGAAGGATTAAAAATGCCGCAGATCAAGATGATGCCGATTTTACTTTAGTAGAGATTGGTGGAACAATCGGAGAGTATCAGAACCTTCTTTTTTTAGAAGCAGCCAGAATGATGAAATTAAAAGAACCAGAAAAGGTTCTTTTTATTTTGGTTAGCTATCTTCCATCACCGAACACGATAGGGGAGATGAAGACGAAGCCGACTCAAAACGCTTCCAGATCACTGAACGAAGCCGGAATTCAACCCGATATAATACTCGGGCGTGCATCAACTCCACTGGATGCGCCAAGGAAAAGAAAAATATCCAATTTTTGTAATATTGATGAAAGTTATGTAATATCAGCTCCCGATGCCAATTCGATATACGAAGTTCCAATAAATTTTGAAAAAGAGGAACTGGGAAAAAAGATATTGGAAAAATTCAACCTTGATGTCGGAGACAAGGATTTAAATGATTGGAGGAAGATGCTTGAAAAAGCAGAATCATCCGAAGAAAAGATAAGAATAGGGGTTGTCGGAAAATACTTTGAAACGGGAGATTTTACTCTAACCGATTCCTATATATCCGTGATAGAAGCAATAAAGCACGCTTCTTGGGATTTGGACGTAAAGGTAGAAATGGATTGGATATATTCGGAAGATTACGAAAAAAATCCAAAGAAGGTGGAGGAAATTAGAAATTACGACGGAATTATAGTTCCTGGAGGATTTGGAAGTAGGGGAGTGGAAGGAAAAATTGAAGCCATAAAATTCTGTAGAGAAAACAATATACCGTTTTTCGGTCTTTGTTTAGGAATGCAATTATCCGTGATAGAGTTCGCAAGAAATGTTTGTAATATCAAAAATGCAAGCTCTACTGAATTTGATAAGAATTGTCAAGAACCCGTAATCGATGTAATGGACGATCAAAAAGAGCTCATAAAAAATAAATCCTTTGGTGGAACTATGAGATTGGGGGAGTGTCTTTGTGAAATAGAAAAAAACACTATTTCGTCCAAAGCATATAAATCAGATCAGATCAAAGAGAGACATCGTCACAGATATGAAGTTAATATCAACTACGAAAAAATACTGGAAAAAAGCGGATTTGTTTTATCCGGTAGAAATCCTGAAAGCAGTTTGGTTGAAATAGTTGAACTGCCCGCTAATAGATTTTTCGTAGGAACACAATTTCACCCCGAATTAAAATCGGGGCCACTCAGACCTCACCCGCTTTTTGTAGAGTTTCTAAAAGCGGCTAAAGAACGTTAATTACCTTTACTTTCTTTCTTGTTCCGTCGTATCTTATTTTGCGCTTGGTTTGAAATTCAATTATTCCTTCTTTAGCGGCATATAGAGTGTCATCACTTCCGCGACGAACATTTTTACCGGGAGCAATTCTTGTTCCTCTTTGACGTACAAGAATTGCTCCCGCTTTAGCTTTTTGACCACCATAAAGCTTAACTCCTAAATATTTAGGGTTGGAGTCTCGTCCCAATCTTGTTGTACCTGACGATTTTGTTGTTGCCATATCAGTAAGTAGTCTAAAATTATGAAACTAGGATTTATACTAACAAAATTCAAAGAATTTGTCAAAAAAGATTTTGTTTCGAATATCCTAATATTGATTCTGATAGCATCACTATTTTATATGATCGGTTGGATCTCCTACAGCTTGCAAAATCAGGAACCTGTCAGAATTAAAAATCCGGAAATAGGGGATTTGAATTAAAGAAATACACTTTTTTCCGAACAACAGCCTCTGAGAGCCCTTGAGAGCTATTTTAACAAATTGTATGAGTATTTAGTCATTCAAATCGTTTTTATCTTGAAGATTTTGACCACTATGATACTTTTTATGAATCTCTTTTAATCGTTTATTGGTTATGTGGGTGTAAACTTGAGTTGTTGCAATATTTTTATGTCCCAAGAATTCTTGAATGGCTCGAAGATCAACGCCTTGCGCTAAAAGATCGGTTGCATAACTGTGACGCAAAGTATGCGGGCTGGTTTCTTTTGGTAGACCGGTTTTTTTCACATATTTTTTTATAATATTTTCCACTGATCTCGTAGTGATTCTACGATCTCCGGTTTTCGGACCTCGGTACCTGATAAAAAGTGCTTTTTCATCATCATTTCTTATTTCCAAGTAGTCTCTTAGAGCATTAATTGCTCTGGGTGAAAAATAAACCGTTCTCGTACGTTCTCCTTTTCCGGTAACAACGACTTCCAATTCCGTAGTCTTGTTATTTATGGCGATCTGATCACAATCAAGATCAACCAACTCGGAAACCCTTAATCCTGTTGAAAAAAGAGTTTCAAGGATGGCCTTATCTCTAAGTCCGGTTCTTTTTTTGCTCTCCGGAGCGCTTAGGAGCCTTCTAATCTGTTCAAGGGTAAGAAACTTTACAGAGTCATTTTCGTCACTTTTGGTGAGTTTCACTTTCTCGGCAGGAAGACTGCTTATATTCCGATCGGTAAAGAAATTAAGCAGGCTGCGCAAAGCAATGAGATAATGATTTCTGGTTTTACGGCTTATCGGTTCTCCTTTATGATTTTTTTGATCGGAAAGATAAACACGATAATCCCAAACATGCTTGTCGGAAAACTCATGCGGCTTGAGATTTTCATTTTTTGATTTTTGAAGCCATCTTTTAAAACGAGATAGAAAGCGGGAATAAGTGTCTTGAGAGCGAGCGGATAGACCTTTTTCAAGATCCAGATACTGAAAAAATTCTTCAAAATATTCTAAAATTGGCTTCTCTGATTTTTTCATCCGGAGTGGTGGGGTATTTTGCCCATTTACTTTTTATTGTTCATAAACTTCGGTAAACATACATTATGCGAAGTTTATTATTTTCATACTATCAAAGTAACATAAGAGTGTCAAATATCTCCCCCTTCATTCCTGAACGGTTTACTTATTGATTCCACAATTGAATCTATCAATGAGTTAAAAAATGAAACTACTGCGTTGGATACTCTTTTTATGAGATTATCCTTCCTTTCTTCAATTTGATCTTCGATTATCCTTTGTCTATTTTCTATTTCATTTACTACCCAATCGGTCGCATTATCAACAACGGAAAAAATTGCTTGGGAAACACCTATAATCCTATCGACTACCCCGGCTATCAGACCTTTTTCATGATCTATTCTTATTGCCTCATCATTTCCATATCCTAAAATCGGACTGATTAGAAAAGAAAAAACTAAAAATATTAATAATATTTTTCTCATAAAGATTTCTTTGCTTGCTTTAATCTTTTTAAAGCCTCCTCCCTACCCAATATCCAGGCCACCTCAAAAGGTCCTACGCTCGCTTTCTCTCCGGTTAAGGCTGCTCTAATCGGCCATAAAAATCTACCTCTGCCCTCATACTGATTAGCCTCTTGAAGAAGTCTTTCAGTGACCTCCTCCTTAGTCCATTTATCTATATTAGAAATTATATTTATTGCTTTGTCAATAACATCTTTAAGCTCTTCACTATTCATTTCTTTCCATTGCAGAAGATCGAAATCAACCTCTATTCGGTTAAAGAAATAAGAGGACAAATCCGCAATTTGGGAAAGAAGGGTCATTCTGTCTTGATGCTCTTTCACAATTTCTTTCAGGGTATCGAAATTAATCGATCTCCCATCAGCCGTCTTAAAATCAACTGTTACACTCCTTGCTCCCATTGCCGGTGGATACTCTTCTTCTCCATGACTGGGAATTATTAGACTCTCTGAAATAAGATAAGGAATGCAAAGATTGGTCAATCTTTGTAAATCGATATTTTTAATGTGAAGTCCATTTATATACTCAAGCTTCTCTTTATTAAACACGGCTCCCGATTTTTTACACCGTTCTATCGAAAATTCCTTCTCCAACTCTCCAAGACTGAAAAACTCTCTGTCATCTCCGGGACTCCACCCCAAAAGAGCTAGGAAATTGGTTAGTGATTCGGGTAAAAATCCCATCTTCTTATAGTCCGAAACGGCCACTGCTCCAAACCTCTTTGACATCTTTGATTTATCCGGGGCTAAAATCAGAGGAAGATGAGCATAGTTCGGTCTATCGAAACCTAAAGCATCCTGAATCAAAATTTGTTTCGGAGTATTGGATATATGATCCTCACCTCTTATTACATCGGTTATTCTCATTTCAAAATCATCAATTGCACAAGCCGTATTGTAGAAAGGTCTTTCAAAACCTTTTGAAATCGGGAAATCCCCTATTCCATCCGACTGAAAAGAAACCCTACCTCTTATCTTATCTTCGAAGGAAATTTCTTTTCCTTTTTCGATCATTAATCTCAAAATAAAATCCTCCCCATTTTTTATTTTTTTCAAATCTTCTTCATGATCAATTTTTCGGCATTTTTCGGAATATTTCGGCGCCTCTCCCCTATCTAACTGTGCTTCCCTTTCCCTTTCCAAATCATCTTCACTACAAAAACATGGATAAGCCTTGCCCGATTCAAAAAGTTTTTTTATATATTTTTCATATATTTCCCCCCTTTCACTTTGGCGATAAGGACCGTAAGATCCTTCCTTGATCGGCCCTTCATCGAATTCCAGACCCAACCAATCCAAGCTTTCAAAAATATTTTCTTCATATTCCGGTTTCGATCTCTCCTTGTCCGTATCTTCAATTCTTAAAATAAATTCTCCTCCCCTTTTTTTAGCGTGAAGATAGTTGAAAAGCGTTGTTCGTGCTGATCCGACATGAAATAATCCGGTTGGTGAGGGTGCGAATCTTACTCTGATTTTCATAATTATCTGATTTGTTAATTTTTATCTAATCAAAAACTCCTTTATGTATGCGGCAATAATACGACCCGCATTAAAATCCTTAAACTGTATGGTATTTTTCTTCATTTCAATAAGCTGTGTAGGTGGAGAAAATAACGATCTTACTTTTTCCAAGAAAAAATGGGGAGTTAAATTATCTTCCTCCATAACGATCGTTACTCCGTATTTCGCTACCCGATAAGCATTTTCAGCTTGATGATTTTGCGCAGCTTCGGGTAAGGGAATAAGAATGCTGGGTTTTCCATTTGCTAAAATTTCAAATATTGATCCGGATCCTGCACGCGAAATTACCAGATCCGCAGCAGAATAAGCATCTTTAAGTTGTCCTTCATCAAAAAACGAGAATGGATGATAATATTTTTTAAGATGATCGTGCAAAAATGCATCCGTTTCCTTTTGAATCTGCTCTATATTAACTCTTCCACACTGATGAATTACCTCAAAATCACCTAACAGTTGATTCAAAATAGCAAGAATCGTATCATTGATTCTTTTTGATCCTTGGGAACCACCAAGAATAAGAAGTATCGGCTTCTCTTTTGTTAAGTTAAATCGCTGAACCGCGCCATCCAGCGAACCGTTTTTTATCTCTTCTCTAATCGGATTCCCTACAACGAACTTTTTTCCGGGATTTATTCCTTCCGTTTCAAAGAAAGAGACAAATACTTCGGTGGCAAATTTAGCAACAATCTTGTTTGCCAATCCCGGCGCCGCGTCCGACTCATGTAAAATTACCGGAACTCGCATCATGGTTGCAGCAATAGCTACGGGAACCGAACCGTAACCACCTTTGGAAAAAACCAAATCGGGTGAAATGACGAAAATATGAAAGATAGCCTGGACCACCCCAATCGGAATCTTGACCATATCAACCAAATTTCTAATTATTGATATAGGATCAATGTAACGTCGTAATTTTCCAGCTAAAATATACCTGGTTTTCAGTCCTTCTTGGGTAAAATTAAAGTCGGGTATTTCATCTTTGGGAGCAATATAATACATCGTAAGTCGATGATCTTTCGGAAATTCTTTTTGCAAATTTCTAATCACCGAAACCAGGGGGAATACATGTCCTCCGGTTCCTCCACCCGTAAAAATTATCTTACTTTCTTTCATTTTTATGATTTTGATATATTAAGCAAAACACCTAACGCCGCCAGTTCTGCGATGAAGTGCGCCCTACCGTGACTGACAAACGGCAACGGAATACCTGTAATGGGCAAGAGGCCCGTCATCGATCCTATATGAATGAATGCTTGAAAAAATATCCAGAAACTTATTCCGACGGCTACCAAACTGAAAAAAGGATCCCTACTCTCTTTGGCAATTTTTACACCCCTCCAAACAAAAACCAAAAATAAAGAAATTAAGATCAGGCTACCGATAAAGCCGGCCTCTTCCGCATAAATTGCAAATATGGAGTCGCTCATCGCAAACGGCAAAAAGCCATATTTTTGATGCCCCATCCCGAAACCCAAACCGAAAATTCCTCCCGATCCTATTGCTATCAATGCCTGGTAGGCTTGATAAGAGGCGCCCTGGACATCACCCCCATTGAATAGTGATCTAACTCGCTCCAGCCTATAGGGTGCCATTACGATAAATGAAGAGAGCGCGACCAATCCTCCCACGGCCATCATCACCAAATGGGAGATGGGTGTATTATAGGTCGCATACATCATGAACCCGGTTAAAATTATGACAATCAGTGTACTTAAATCTTTCTGCAGAAGTATAAGTCCACTTACCAACCCACAAACAATGACAAAAGCAATAAATGTCTCTGAAAAAACCTTTTCCTTTTTGCTGGTCCTCCTATTCGATAGCCAGCTGGCCAAATATAAAACAAAAGTTAGCTTCAAAAGCTCACTCGGTTGAAAGGAAAGTGAGCCCAACTGCAACCATCTCCGCGCACCCCTGATCGTCAAACCCAATCCGGGAACAAAAACCAGCGCAACCGCCACCAAGGTGATTACAAGCAAAGCCGGTGAAAATTTCTTTATCGTTTCAATCGGGGTTTTGTATAAAAGATAAGCGATCAAGATTCCGGGAAGAAGACCGAAAAGAAATTGTCTGAACAGGAAATAAGGCAAATTTAATTCGGTGATGTCTTCACTGTAGGTAGCAATGTTAGCCATTGAAACACTTGTAAAAACAACGAAACCGAAAAGAATAATAAGCCCGGCAGCAACAAGAAGTATGTAGTCCGGTTTATTTTTATTCATCATCATATTTGTAAACTGCCGACTTAAACTTTTCACCCCTATCTTTATAATTTCGGAACATATTAAAACTTGAAGACGCCGGAGAAAGTAAACAACTTCCATCTTTTCGCGTAACTTCAAAAGCCCTCTTTACAGCTGCATTCATATCATCCGTTAAATAAATTCTTTTACCTCTCACTCCGTCTCTTATTTTTATTCCCGTCTCGGGAAAAATAATTAAATTTCTTATATCGCTAAGGTTTATTCTTTCAATTAATGGATTGTAATCACCCCCCTTATCAACTCCACCGACAATTAGAGTGTCCAGGTCATCAAGACTTTCCAGTGCCTCTATCGTTGCTTCAGGAATAGTGGCTGCAGAATCGTCATAAAAATCAATACCCCTAAATCTCCCCACCAACTCCAACCTATGAGGTAGATCGATTGATTTTTCAGCAGCTCGCCTTGCTTCTTCTTCCGAAATTCCGAAGATTTTCAACGTTTTTATAATCGGATCAATATAAACAACCGATCCTTTAATTCTTCCTGCCGGATCAAAGGGAATCCTTTGGGCTTTTGAATCTTCAATCATTTTGACGACTTCGGACTGCTCACCGTTATATATTACCCAATCCTGCACCCTTTGAAAATCCGTAATTCTTTTTTTTGCCCTTAAATATTCATCAAAACTTTGATGATGATCAAGGTGATCTTTAAAAATATTTAGAATAACGGCAATTTCCGGACTTCTTCTAATTGTTTGTAATTGAAAACTGGAAAGTTCGTAGATAAATATTCCCTCTTTTTCCAAATATCTCAACACGGGCTCTCCTATATTTCCAAGAAGATAAACATTTTCACCTTTTTCTTTAAGAGCATTATAGATTGCCGTACAGGTAGTCGATTTTCCCTTTGTTCCCGTAACCCCCACAACCATCCCCTTATTTAAGTTTAAAAAAATATCCGATTGGCTTGTTATTAATTTTCCTTCATATTTATTCAGAAGCGAAAGTGGAACTCCGGGAGATTTAATTATTACATCATAGTTTTTGATTGAATCCAGATAATCTTCTCCGAAAAAAAGATCGACATTACTTTGGTCTATCTTTTTCTCCATTCGGTCCGCAATCCCAACTCTTTTTCCAGGGAATTTATTCTTCATAAATAAAAGAGTATCCTCCCCCTCACGTCCGTATCCTAAAATTAGAACTTTTTTTTCTTTTAATGTATCTAAAAGCATTATATTATCCTAAGAATCTTATAACTACTCCGGCAATTGCAGCAATCACACCAATAATCCAAAATCTCATGGTTACTTTGTAATGAGGCCAACCGATACCTTCAAAATGATGGTGTATCGGCGCAGCTAAAAAAACTTTTTTATGAAAAAACTTTTTTGAAATTACCTGTACGATCACAGACCCGGATTCAATAACCAAAAGAATACCTATAATTGGCAACACTGCGACAGAGTCAGTTAAAAAAGCCACCACCGTTAATGTCGTAGTTAGTCCCAAGATACCGGTTTCTCCCATATAGAATCTGGCCGGGGGTATATTGAACCACAAAAAAGCTAAAATACTTCCGACCAAGACCAGACAAAACGCCGCCAAATCTATCATCGCCGACTCAACCGCTATAAAAGTGAAAGCGGTAAATATTGCCGCAAAAGCACCACCGGACAAACCATCCAATCCATCTATCACTCCACCACTGTAAGTCGCCAACATGACGATAATGAAAAAAGGAATAAATAAAAGTCCCAGCTCCAAATCTCCATAAAACGGAATCAATATACTGCTTTGACCAAGCTTGGAATAAAACCACCAACTGCCTATCGCTCCGATTAAAGTT
The DNA here is from genome assembly GCA_003557065.1 of Candidatus Nealsoniibacteriota bacterium. Lineage (GTDB taxonomy): Bacteria > Patescibacteriota > Minisyncoccia > Minisyncoccales > PWPS01 > PWPS01. The sequence goes on from PWPS01000013.1 coordinate 13,020, forward strand.
ACTAGAACTATTCTGTACTTCAGGCTAAGACCACCTCCGACATACCGCTTGAATTTCTTAAATGTAAAATTCAAGAAACGATTGGTCGGTTTTTCAATTATTTGTAAAATATCATCAATCAATCCGATCAACGCCGCTGCAACAAGGGTAAACAAAGGAAGCCAAGTCTGATCCCTGCTCAAAAAATTAAGTTTTTGAACCCAAAAATAATCGGAAAAAAAAGTAAAAATATAAAAAAGAAAAATAAGGACCAGTGGCGTTATCCAGACCAAAAGACCTCCCAGTCGGGGAACGTTAACCTCCTTTTCCGAGTGATATTTTGTAAAGACCTCCAATTGATTGCCGTCCAATCCCTTTTGTCTGACCTTATTCTTCCAAAGCTTGTGCTTGTATAGAAAATGAGTCAAAAGAGGCGTCATTAGAAAAGCGACAATAAAAGATATCGTTCCTAATATAAAGACTTTTATAACATTCGTTATAGCCGGATCCATATTTATAACTTATATGCCTTGTAAACCCAATTTATCAATTTTTCCATTTCTTCAAATCGCTCTTCCCTACCTTCCGCACCCAGAATCACATTTATTAAATATCCTCCGTCATCAAGCTTCAGAACCATCACCAAACAACCCATTGCCTGATGGGTAAATCCCGTCTTTCCCCCCAAAATATTGTCATACCATTCCGGATTTTCCCCTCTGAAATAAGCGCCGGTTAGAAAATTATTGGTTGTCGTAACCCTGTAGTAAAGATCGGATTGTCCGGATCGAATATCATAACTCACCTTTCTCATTATTTCCCAGAAAAGAGGAATTTCCAAAATTTCCTCGATAAGTAGCGAAATGTCATGCGTCGTAGACAAGTTAACTCCACCGACATTATCGAGTCCACTCGGATTATAAAAGTCGGTCCTCCTCATTTCAGCTTCTTTCGCCCTATTATTCATCATCCGAACAAAATCATCAAAGTTAATATCATCCGGAGCCGTTGCTACGGCATAAGCACCACTATTATTGGATTCAAGGAGGAGAGGATAAAGAACCTGCTTGTAAGTAGTGTCACTAAAAATTCTTAAATCATTCAAATTCACATTACTGAAAAGCTTGAAGTCCGGTATGCCGATAGGTCGATTGAGGTCATAGTTCTCATAGACGACCAAAGCCGTCATTAATTTGGTTATACTCGCAATCGGTAATCTTTTTGATCGCCCCCTGCTAAAAAGAACCTCTCTTTCATTTCCGTTATAATAAACCGAATACACCGATGCAGCGTTTATTTCCGGAGGAGCCACCCCCATCCTTCTTTCAACTAAAAAACCATCATTGAATATTTCGCTTAAATCTCTTTCCCTAACTTGAATTTCCACTTCATCTTGCTCTTCTTGGCTTGTAAAAACGCTTCCCGTTAAAAGAAAAACTCCTCCTAAAAAAATAGCAATAGCCCCTATGATTATCTTTCTACTTTTCATTTTTATTAATAATCTTAATGTGTAGTTCATCCAATTGATCCTTTACAAGATCCGCGGAAGGAGTTCCCATCATCAAACCTCTCCCATCACCGGTCTTCGGAAATGCCATTACCTCTCGAATGTTTTCTTCACCGAACATCACCATTAAAAACCTTTCAAACCCAAAAGCGATTCCACCATGTGGCGGAGCACCATATTCGAAAGCATCAAGTAAATGACCGAACTTCTCCCTTATTTCTTTCTTATTATGACCTAAAACCTCAAAAACGGCTTCCAATATCTCGGGCCTGTGAGATCTGATACTTCCTCCACCTATCTCATTACCGTTTAAGACCAAATCGTATTGATGTGCTAACACATCTCCCGGGTTTTTTTTAATTTTCTCAGGATCATCTTCGACAGGCATCGTAAAAGGATGATGTTCCGAGCGCCAACCGTTATCCACTTTTTCAAACATCGGAAAATCAACCACGAAAGCAAAGGCCAATTCGTCCGATTCTTCTCTAAGATCCGGACGGTCACTATTATATTTTTTAATCGCTTCTTTATAGGGAATACGTGGAAAAGGAACCTCCTTTATTCTTTTTTCCGGAAAAAGATTTTTTATGATACTGATATACATTTTCTCGACAAGCTCCAAGATTTCATCTCGACTCATAAATGAAACCTCCATATCCAATTGGGTAAATTCCGCCTGTCTGTCCGCTCTTATATCTTCGTCACGGAAACATCTTGCGAACTGAAAATATTTTTCTATCCCCCCTACCATAAGAAGCTGCTTGTATTGCTGGGGGCTCTGCGGCAATGCATAAAAATGACCCGCCTGTTTTCTGGAAGGAACAAGAAAATCTCTAGCGCCTTCCGGAGTGGATTTCGTAAGTATCGGAGTTTCTACTTCCACAAAGCCTTCATCGGTCAAAAAGTTTCTAAAAAAATGAGCTATTTCATGTCTTTTTCTCAAGTTTCTCTGTATTCTATCTCTTCTCATGTCAATATATCTGTATTTCATTCTTAACTCTTCGGAAACCTCTTTACCATCAGTATCAACATCGAAGGGAGGAGTTTTGGATTCGGACAAAACCTCGACCGATTCAGCAGCAACTTCTATTGTACCGGTCGGTATCTCATCATTTATCATATTCTCGGGTCTTTTTTTTACTTCACCGACAATTTCTACCACCCACTCACTCTTAAGATCCTCCACCATTCCCAAAGAATTAGGTGGAAAAACCACCTGAACCATTCCGGCTCTATCACGAAGGTCCAAAAAAGCAATTTTACCGTGCGATCTTATAGTATTTACCCATCCGGACAATCTAATTTTTTGTCCTACTTTTTCAGTAGATTCGATAGTTAAAGTCCTATGCATTTTTATTGTATGTATTTTATTGATTTTTCTAAAATTTCCTTGGGTGTATGATCCGTTTTGATTAGATAATCTTTGGCGCCGAGTCGCAATGCTTCATCTTTTGATTCTTTGTCATCGTAATTGGAAAAAGCAACTACGGGAGTCTCAGCTATAGAATTATCGTCCAACCTCCTTAATTTAAGCAAAAAAGAAATTCCCGTCTCTCCCGGAAGAAGAATATCAAGAAGAACAAGATCGGGTTTGTTGTTTTTAGCTATATCAATAGCCTCATCAACTCCCGTCGCGGTAAAAACCTCGTTCCCGGCAGCTTCAAAAACATCTCTGTACATTTGAGCCAACATCGTCTCATCTTCAATTATTAAAATTTTTGACATATTATATCATTTTGCTTTAGAGCAATTATACTAAAATAAGAGCCGAAATACAAAAAAACGGACACCCCCTCGGATGCCCGTGACTTAAATTAAAGACTTTCAAAGTATTCAGCTAAATCAAGTGCTTCTTGTTGAAAGATCGCCCTTGTTGCATTTCTTTGTATCGGCCTGAGTAGCCACTCCCCTGTTCTGTATTGCGAAACTTCCCATTCAATTCCGTTTTCCGACTTATATTCTGATATCAGAGATCTGACTACATCGACATCATCCCCGCCTATTTTTACCCATGGATAGGATAATCTTATTACCCACGAGTCATCACTCTCAAAGCAAGGCATGATATCTTCATGACCCTCACAACTTTTGTAGGTTTTTACTCCCAATTTTGCATTGAGAATAAAAACTAAAGGTGCGATATGGGGATCGATCTCTTCCTTGATTTTCAATTCTTCTTTGCATCTGATTGCAAAAGAGCTACTTACTGTCATTGTACTCCCCTCCTCCTCAATTAATTTATACCATCAAAACGATAATAAATCAAGATTTCATTAGGAAATCGAAAAGTTTTTGATTTTTTTTCAGGTCTTGTATATAAGAACGAAGTCGTTCCAAGCTTTCTTGGGTTTCTTCTTCCTTGGTGCGACCCGACATCTTAAAATGCTTATCAACCTCTTCTTCAACCTCTTCTTCCGAAACTTCAATATCTTCTTTTTCCGAAATTTTATGTAGTATTATTGCTGCGGCAACATTTTCTTCAGCTTTATCGCTCCACTCGCTCCTGAGATCTTCTTCCTTTTTTCCAATTTGATTCAAATAATCTTCAAATCCCACTCCACTTTGGCTAAGCTGCATTTCCAATTGACTTTTCATATTGTCGATCTCTCTTTCAACCAAAATATCCGGAATATCCACTTCCGTATTTTTAATTAACGATTGAACTATTTTCATTTTGAGAGCCTCTTCGTTTTCGGTCTTTTTCTCCGATTCGATACCTTCTCGCACTTTTTCTTTCAACTCATCAAGCCCGGAAACATTATGATGAAGTGATTTTGCAAAATCATCCGTGAGCTCGGGGAGCTCCTTTTCTTTTACGGAATTAAGTTTTAAACTGAAATCTATCTTCTTACCGGCTAAGTGCTCATTACCACTGTCTTCCGGTATTTCAATTTTAAATTCTTTTTCTTCTCCGGCTTTCATTTTCAATATCTGATCTTCAAATCCTTCAAGTGTAGCAAATTGGCCGGTTCCGAGTTCGAAGTTAAAATCTTCCTCTTTTATTTCATTTTCATCATCCAATTTCCCCTTAAAATCTATACTCACGCTATCTCCTTTTTTTGCCTCTCTGTCAACCTCTTTTCTTGTGGCTCTACTTTCTCTGATTCTTTCCATCGTCTCATCAACCTCTTTTTCTTCCACTTTAACCTCTTTTGATTCTTTTTTAACGATTTCCTTAGCTATTTTTTCGTAATCCGGTAAATCGACTTCGGGCATTATGTAAAATTTTGCTTTGTATATGAAGGGATTACCCGGTGCAAGTTGAGAAAACTCAACTTCAGGTTGAGAAATCGGAAAAAGATCTTTTTCCTTTATTGCCTCGGGATAAGTTTCTTCTATAGCTTTTTTCGCCGCCTCCTCCCAAACTTTTTCTTTTCCAACTGCGTTTTCAACTACCTCTTTAGGTGCATTTCCGGGACGAAAACCCTTTATCTTCATTTCCGAAGAAAGTTCATTTACCGCTTCGGTCAAATGCTTCTCCATTTCCTCTACCGAAACGGTGATCTTCATTTCCTTTTTTGATTTTTCCAGATCTTCAAGTTGTATCTCCATGTTTTTTTAATTATAAACAATTGGCTATAAGAATAGCATATCAAAGACAATAGTCCAATTTTAATTACTTGATTTATTCCCCCATAATCTGAACCTGTATTTTTCGTGGACGAGCTCTATCCAATTCCACAAAAAGAATGCGTTGCCACGTACCTAATTGTAGATTACCTCCAATTAGATTTATCGTGTTGCTCGGAGTAAGGTAGATCGCTTTACAGTGCGAATGCCCGTTAGCACACTCATCATCACACATATTCACCGTTCTAACATCGAAATTGTCATGGTTGTACTCATGATCAACCGGAGCCAATTCCATTAAATTATCTCTAATATCATCAAGCAGTAAAGGTTCATTTTCATTCATTATAATCATCGCCGTGGTGTGCATTGTCTGCACATTAACCAAACCGTTTTTGATGCCGGATTCTTTTATAAAATCATCAATTTCATCGGTTAAATCAAAAAACTCTAAACACTTTTTTGTATCTATCTTGATCGTTTTATTTTTTATTTTCATTTTTTTCTTTTACTAAGATAATCTACAATCATTTTTAAATTCTCTTTTGCCGCAGTCCGAGGAAGGCTTTCAATTAGCTGCAGCGCCCGGTCGGCATGCTTTCTGTAAAGAAGCTCAGCTTCTTTTTTAGCGTTGGTTTTATTGATTATTGTCATCGCTTCTTCGACCAGCTCTTCATCTATTGTTTCCCGAGAAATCAATTTTGTCAATTCCGGCTTTTTCTTTGAGGCTAAAAGGAGTACGATATTACCTCCTTTTCTTTCCTTTATATCCTTCCCTATTTCTTTCCCGAAATCTTCTTCATTTCCGAATATATCCAAAACATCGTCTCTGATCTGATAAGCTATCCCCAGCTCCTTTCCAAATTCTTCGGAAATATTTAAATATTTATCTCCACCACCTAAAAAAGAACCCATCATACAAGACGCTCTGAACAAAGCTGCCGTTTTCTTTTCTACCATCTCAAAATAATCCGAAAACTCGATATTCTCATAGTGATGTTTTTTAAAAAAGGGTTCGTTGCGCACCTCTCCCCTCTCTTGAAGAATATCGATTATCTCTCCCTCCATGACCAACTTCGTTTCTTTGGAAAATATTTCTAAAATTTTAGGATGATACCCTTTGAGTAGATCGACAATGCTGGAGAAATAAAAAGAACTGACACACATGGTCATCGATTTACCGTATTTCTTCCAAGAGGTATCCACACCCCTTCTAATCTCACCTTTGTCTATTATATCGTCAATGAGAAGACTGTAGTTGTGAAATATCTCCAATGCGGCAGCAGGAAAAATTGACTTGTTTTCATCTTTTCCTCCCGAAGCGAGAAAAAAATTAACCAATAAAAATGGTCTCAGTCTTTTTCCTCCCGTTTTTATTTGATATGTAATTAAATCCAAAAATCTTTCGTCCTGATTTTGAGAAAGATAATCGATCATTACCTTATCCGTCTTTTGAGTCACTTTATTCAATTCATCTAAAAGCATGAAAGAAAAAAACCGCCAAAAGGCGGTTTTTGCGGTTACTATTCTTCTTTTCCTTCCTCCACATCTTCACTTTCATCGTCTGGTTCGACAGGCTGATCGGTCTCCTCTTCTATTTCTTCAATTATCGCTTCTTTTTCTCCGCGAGTAACATACCAAATTATTACAGCCAGTAGAACTAATAAAATTATGATCCACTCCATATTATTTAAAATTATTTTTTGGACCTTTCAAGGCTTCTTCAAGCCTATAAACATCACCTGCTCCAATTATAACTATAATTTCATCACCCTGCAAATTGCTCTTAATTTCTTCGGCAACAGTTTCCAGATCTCCCGGAATGTATTTGGTTTTTTTATTCTTTGATCTTGAAACTAATTTTTGGGAATCTATTTTTCTTTTTATCCATTCTTTTTCTCTTCCCGGAACACTATAGATATCGGTCACGAATAAATCAATCGGAGATTCATTGAACACGTCCACAAACCTGTCCTCCAGGTGAAGCGTTCGTTGATATTGGTGAGGTTGAAAAACAGCGAAAGCCGATGTTGGGAACTTCTCCGAAACCGCATTAAGAACGGCTTTCAGTTCCGTCGGATGATGTGCGTAATCAAGTATGATCTTGTGATCTTTTCCATTAATTTTAATATCCTTTTCTTCAAATCTTCGCCAACTTCCTTTGAATTGACTCAATTTTTCAAGTGCACTACCCGTATCGATCCCCAAAGTTTCAGCGACTTTTATTGCGGCTAAACCATTTTCCAGATTATGATCTCCCGGAACTCTTAAAACCTTCTTTACGTCGGAAGCAATCGAATCATCTTTAGAAAATGAAATACCTGAAGATATCTTCAGCTTTCCCAAATTAGAATCTTCCTCATTATAGATAATCTTTCCACCCTCTTTGAGATTACTCAAGTATTTTCCGAATGTCGCAATCAGATGATTCAGGTCCCGATAACAATCCAAATGTTCCTCTTCCAAATTGGTGAGAACGACAACATCGGGCGTATAGTTGAGTAAAGATCCTTGCCACTCATCAGCCTCTATCAGTAAATAATTCGATTGGCCTTTTTTGTAATTGGTGTTTTCAAATTCTTTCATTTTGGTTCCGACTATTACGGTAGGATCCAAATCTTCAATACATAAAGCAGTCATCGCCGTAGTGGTACTTTTTCCATGAGTACCCGATACCGCAATTGTGAAGTATTTCTCCGTTAACTTTCCAAGGGCTTCCGGATAACTTAAAATCTCTAAATTCAATCGTTTTGCCTCTACCATTTCAGGATTATCTTCGGTTACGGCCGGTGAATAAATTATTGTTTGCACTCCCTGAGGAAGTTTTTTTCGGTGACCTTTATAAATTTCGGCACCAAGTTTTCTTAAATCTTCAGTCGTCTCATTTTCGATTAAGTCTGATCCGGTAACTTCCTTACCCTGGCCGATAAAATGTCTAGCCAATGCGGATATTCCTATTCCTCCTATTCCAATAAAGTGAATCTTCATTTTTTATTTTTATATGATTTTAATGTTATGTATTCGGGTCCCGCTTTTTTTAACTTACTTTCCATTATTTCCAAAGACTCTACCTCGAACTCCAAATCAAAAGAATCTTCCAAAAGCGGAATCTCTTCCAAGGGGATTTTATTATAGTCGAACGACCGTGTCCTTCCCAGAGTTACATGAGTAATGAAATCTGAATCTTTTTCATAATTAATTATCTTCGACTTCTCCAAAAACAGATCCAAATCATCTTTTAATTCAAGAAGTTTATCCGAAGACCCTCTAACCCAAATAAGTTTCGCTTTCCTTCTGGAGGGAAAATACTCCACCTTGCTTAATTTAATTGAAAAAGACGAAAACTGAAAATTAGAAAATTTCTCAATCATCTCATCAGCTTTCTCGGGTCTCATTGAGCCAAGAAAAGCTAAAGTGATGTGTAGATTTTCCGAATCAACCCATTTTACCGCTCTTGATCCGAATTCTGACCTCAAGTTGTCCTGAAAATCAGCCAGAACTGACTTTATATCTTCAGGCAAGTTTATCGCAATAAAAATTCTTTTCATCATAGCTCTTTAATTATGATTGAATAAGACCTTCATATCAAGACCGCTCTTAAATTTTAACTTAAAAAGATTTAATTTTTTTCGAAATATGCTAGAATGAGACGTGATGAGAGAGGCCTTATTGCAAAAAAAGATTATAGGTGGAAAGGTGAAATGTCTGACCTGTGCTCATTGTTGCAGTCTATCCGAAAATGAAGTCGGATTATGTAAGGTGAGACAAAATAAAAAAGGAAAGATATTAACCTACAACTACGAAAAACTATCCGCACTTAATTCCGACCCCGTTGAAAAAAAGCCACTCTTTCACTTTCTTCCGGGAACGCAAACTCTTTCGGTTGCTGCACCCGGTTGTTCATTCACTTGTAAAAACTGCCAAAACTGGCATCTTTCACAAAAAAGAATAGATCAGATAGAAGAAGAAAATTTTTCTGCAAAAGATGTGGTTGAAACCGCTCTGGAAAAGAAAGTTTCTTCCATATCCTATACTTACAGTGAACCGATAATATTTTTGGAATACGCTTTGGAAATAATGACCGAAGCAAGAAAAAATGATTTAAAAAATGTCTGGGTTTCCAATGGGTTCTTTACTCCGGCTTCACTAAGTAAAATACTACCCTTTTTGGATGCGATCAATATTGATTTAAAAAGTTTTTCCGATCGCTTCTATCGTGAAATTTGCGGCGGACAACTTGCTCCGGTTCTGAACTCCATAAAAAGGGTGAAAAAAGAAGGTGTTTGGGTAGAATTAACCACCCTTTTTATTCCCGGTATGAATGATTCCACACAAGAGATGAAAAAGATAGCCACCTTTATCGCCTCACTCGGAAAAGAAATCCCTTGGCACATTTCCAAATTTTCCGGAATATTGTCCAAGGAAATGAAAAACATCCCCGATACACCCATAGAAACTTTGGAGAAAGCGTATGATATCGGAAAAAGTGTCGGACTAAAAAATGTCTATATCGGAAATGTTTCCGATTCGGAAAAACAAAATACACTATGTCCGGAATGCTCTTTCGTTTTAATAGAAAGAAATCTTTACAAGATTAAAAGACATGACAATAT
>PWPS01000049.1 GCA_003557065.1 Candidatus Nealsoniibacteriota bacterium
TAGAAAGGAATAAGCTCTTCGGATAAAAGATACCCCAAGAGATGAACGTTGCCAAGATTCTTTTTGGCGATTATATTTTCTAAATCTTTTCTTTTCGGTCCTTCTCCGGCAATAAATATCTCTCCATCTATCTTATCGGCCGCATCCACCAAATATTCCATTCCTTTTTCCGGACTTAGTCTTCCTGCGAAAAAGACTACTTTTTTTCCTTTAAGATTATATTTCTCTTCAATGTGAGAAACATCGACGTTTTTTGGAAAGTTGGTTATATCCACTCCTCCCGGGATTATTCTTGATCTTGTGGTGATATCTTCACCGAAGGCATCAAAAAAACGATCCTTGGTATCCTTGCTTACCATGGTTACCGCTTTAGCGTGTCTTATCGCATCCGCGGCCAGGGGAGTATATTGTTTATTTTCCAAAGTGTTAGCCAAACAACTTCCGTGTACGGTTATGATATATTTTACATCCATCAATGCATAGATGTATCTTGCTACCCAGGTTATGGGGGCAAGGTGATTGACGTGAAGGATATCTGGTTCAAAATTAAAAACCGCCTCCATGGTTGTATCCAAGTAGGCTTTATACGTTTCGGTTATTTCTCTGGGAGATAATTCGGAATACCTTTTGGCTCCCTTTAATTCCGGATGACCGACAAAAACGGGTATCTGTGGTGGATCAACCCGGTATTGTTTTATTTTATTTTCCAAAAATCTTCTATCTTCGGGAGCGATCACTCCTACTTCATGGCCCATATCCACATATTCTTTGACCAAATTTCTGAGATAAACCCCCGATCCATTTCCCCATAGGGGGAAGTCGTATAAGAATAAAATTTTCATAAGACTGGTTGCTTTCTTCAAAAGAGGGGGCTTTTAAGACCCCTTCGAAGAAAACCTGTACTATGTAATGGAAATTTTAGAGGAAAAAGGGTTGGTTGTCAATCCTTTTAACTTAAAACAGTGAAAGAATGTGGTAATTTAATCGACATTGAAAAAATGTTACAATTTCCTTATAATAAAAAAGATATGCCCGATAACACAATCGAGGAGATTAAATCACGACTTGATCTGGTTGAGATAGTGAAAGAATATGTTCAACTTGAAAAAGTGGGCTCGAATATGAGAGCCCCCTGCCCTTTTCATGCTGAAAAAACTCCTTCCTTTTTTGTTTCACCGACAAGACAGACGTGGAGGTGTTTCGGAGGCTGTGGAGAGGGTGGAGATATGTTTGACTTCGTAATGAAAATGGAAGGTGTTGAGTTTATTGACGCTTTGCGTCTTCTGGCTAAAAAAGCCGGGGTTAAACTTGAGAAGAAGAGTAGAGAAGAGAGGGGTGAAAGAGAAAAGCTTTATGAATTATATGAACTGGCAGTTCAGTTTTACGAGAAGCAGCTGCAAGCCTCAAGAAAGGGAAAAAGAGCAAAGAACTATCTTATTGAAAGAGGAATATCATCCGAAAGCATAAAGACGTGGAGATTGGGCTATAGCCCCGATTCCTGGCAATCTTTATCCGAGTTCCTTATCTCCAAAGGATATAGAAGGCAAGAGGTAATAAAATCGGGACTGGCGATAAAAAAGGATGACCATTCCTATGATCGCTTTCGAGGCAGGATAATGTTTCCGATAATGAACACGGCATCCAGTCCCATCGCTTTTGGAGGGAGGGTTTTTGAGGGGGATGATAAGACCGCAAAGTATTTAAATAGTCCTCAGACTCCTCTCTATGACAAAAGTAAAGTTCTTTATGGTCTGGATAAGGCTAAAATGGAAATAAGAAGGCACGGATTTTGTATTTTGGTCGAGGGCTACACCGATGTTATAATGTCTTCTCAAATGGGACATGGTAATGTAATTTCCACTTCGGGAACCGCTCTTACCGATCAGCAACTTAATATTCTGCAAAGATATACAAAGAATATCTACACCGCTTTCGACATGGATAGTGCCGGCGCCTCGGCGACCAAGAAGGGGATAGAAATGGCCAGAAAAAAAGACTTTGACGTAAAGGTTATAGATTTACCGGAAGGAAAAGATCCGGCCGACCTGATCAAAGAGGATCCGGAGAAATGGAAAAAGGCAGTCGAAGAAGTTGAAAACATAATGGAATTTTATTTCAAAGCCGCTTTTCGGGGTAAGAATCCCACCGAGCCCAAAGATAAAAAAGAAATAGCGATTGAATTGTTGCCGCTAATAAAAAGAATCCCCAATAGCATCGAAAGATCTCACTGGATCAAAAAACTTGCTGAGGAAATCAATGTGAATGAAAAGGCGATTGTCGATCAGCTTGCAAAAACGGAAAGCAAAGAAAAAAAAGAAAATATAAAAAGTGGAGAGGTTAAAAGTGAAAGAAAAAGCAGAAAAGAGATTTTGGAAGAAAGAATATTATCGATAGCGGCCAAGAAGCCGGAAATGATAGAAAAAATCGAAAATGTTACGCTATCCCCCTTTTCTCAGGACATAATAAATGCTTTGAAGACGGGAAAAGAGAATCAACTGAAGGAAAAGGTGGACTATTTTGCACTGAGGCCGATAGAAGCGGAAGATTACGAAAAGGAAATGGATAGCTGTATAAGGGAGATAAAAAAAGAAAATATAAAAAAAGAGCTTAGGGAAGCTCATCTGAAGATAAAAAAGGCGGAAAAAGATAAAAATAAGAAAGAATTGAAAGTTTTAACCGAAGAGGTTTATGAACTTTCTAAAAAACTTCAAGAGTTCTAAAAATGACTAAAAAAACCAACAAAAAAATACCGAAAAAGATGAGGGAGCTTATGAAGATGGGCAGGAACAGGGGCAGAGTTCTTTATCACTCCGATATTTTTGAATTCTATCCGGAAGCCGAAAAAGATCCCGATAAATTGGAGAAAATAATTAAAAGGCTGGAAAAAAGTAAAATAGACGTCAAAGAAGAAAGAAGCCTTTTAGAGCCGGTGGAAGGAGACATAATGGAAGAGATAACTCCGACCAAAATAGATTCGATTCAAACTTATTTAAAGGAAATTTCAAAAGAACCCTTACTTGATGCCGATGAAGAGATAGAATTGGCTAAGAGGATTGAAAAAGGAGACAAGGAAGCTAAAAAAAGAATGATAAGAGCGAACTTGAGACTGGTTGTTTCTATAGCTAAAAAATATATAGGAAGATCTCCCAAACTCAGTTTTTTGGATTTGATTCAGGAGGGTAATTTGGGCCTTTTCAGAGCGGTGGAAAAATTCGATTGGAGAAGAGGATATAAATTTTCTACTTATGCCACCTGGTGGATTAGGCAATCAATCAATAGAGCTTTAGCGGATCAATCCAGAACGGTAAGGATTCCGGTGCATATGGTGGAAAAAATTTCCAAATACACCAAGATAAGAAAGGATCTGTTTCAGTCATTAGGAAGAGAGCCCACAGCAGAAGAAGTTGCTGCCGAAATGGGCCTTGAGATAGAAAAAGTCAGACACATAATAAAGATATATCAAACTGCGACATCTTTGGAGGCACCGGTGGGTGACGATGAAGATAACTCTACTCTTGCTGATTTTATTGAGGATGAAAATACGATTCCGCCTTCGGTTGATGCGGTAAGAAAGCTTTTAAAAGAAAGGCTGGATGAGATAATGGAAGACTTGGATGAGAGAGAAAAGAAAATTCTTTCGATGAGATTCGGCTTGGAAGACGGAGTGACTCACACACTGGAAGAGGTCGGACAAGTTTTTGATGTCACAAGAGAAAGGATTAGACAAATCCAGGCAAAGGCCTTGGAGAAAATAAGGAAAAAAGACGATATCAAAAAGTTGAAAGGATACTGATTTTAAAATACTCATAAGTGAGGCAATTGAAGATTGAAGTTATCACAAAGATTTTCTACGTTAAAAAACCGAGCTTTTTATAGCCGGTTTTTTTGAATTAGTAAAAAGAAAACAGCTTTGTTATAATTTTACAGCAAACTAAAAGAAATAAATGTTAAATTTGGGAGAATTCGGACAGCAAGTGATTCTTTTCGGGGCAATGATTTTCGCTCTTATTTTTTGGATTACGAATAAATTGAGATATGACATAGTTGCACTTTTGGCCCTTGGCATAATAATCCTTGGAGGAGTCGTTCCTTTTGAAAGAGCCTTTCTCGGGTTTGCCGATCCGGTGGTTATAATCGTCGCCTCCGTTCTTGTTATAAGTAAGGGTATTACGAATACCAAATTGATAGATATAATATTGCATAAACTTCCGATCAGAGAAAGAAGTGTTTGGGTTCAGATCGGAGTTTTAAGCTTGTTAACCGCTTTCATATCCACCTTTATTTACAACGCGGGAGCCTTGACTCTTATAATGCCTTTGGCGATTTCGATTGCAAGAAAAAAGGAGGTTTCAACCGCCTATTATTTGATGCCGATAGCCTTTTCAGCTCATATGGGAGGATTTCTTACACTGATTGGGAATGCTCCTAATATTATAGTTTCTTCTTTCAGAATTGATCATGTCGGTGAGCCGTTTCATATGTTTGATTTCGGAAGAGTGGGGTTGTTGGTTGTTTTGGCGGCCATAATATTTATTTCTTTGATTGGGTGGAGACTGATTCCCAAAAAAAGAAAGGGAGAAGTGGAGAAAGAAGTCGGAAAGATAGAGAATTACACTTCAGAGCTTTTAGTTCCAGAAAAATCGGATTTTATCGGTAATACGATAGGCAAGCTGAAAGAGAAAGTAAAAGAAGATTTTTGTGTAACGACAATAATCAGAAAAGGGGAAAAGATTACCGAAGTCGGTGATTTAGAAGTAATTAATGAAGAAGATTTGATATTAATTCAAGCGGATGCGGAAACCTTGAGAAAAATGATCAATCTTACCGATTTCAAACTTAATACACCGAAAGAAGAAATGGAACGAAGTGAGAAAGGGGTTGAAATTGAGGCGATAGTGAACCCGTCCTCCGGAATTATCGGAATACCGGTTAAACATATAAAAATGGATACCAGATATGATATTGAAGTTACAGCAATATCCAGAGGGGATCAAAAGATTACGGAGAAGTTGAAAGACATAGAGCTTAAGGTGGGAGATGTTCTTTTTTTAAGAGGGGAAGAGGACGGCATCAATGAGTTTTTACAAACCTCAAAGCTTCTTCCTTTGGAAAAGAGGGATATAAGCCTTATTCCTCCCGCGGATATGACGATAGCCTTACTGATAATCGTTGCCTCGGTTCTTCTTGCCACTTTTCAAATACTGCCTACTGAAATATCCTTTTTTCTTGGCGCCCTGGCGATGGTCACGACTCAAATTCTGAACCCTAAACAAATTTATGAAAGCATTGATTGGTCAATCATAATTATACTGGGAGCGATGATTCCATTCGGAGAGGCCATGATGACATCAGGGGCGGCGGATTCAATAGCGCAAGGATTCTTTAACGTGGCTTCCGGAGTGGAGCCGATTACCGTTTTAGGATTAGTGTTGGTGATTAGTATAATTATGTCCGATTTTGTAAATAACGTCGGTGTCGCTGTTTTAATGGCTCCGATAGCACTACTTTTAGCTGATGGGTTGGGAGTTTCTCCCGATCCGTTCCTTATGGCTGTTGCAATAGGGGGGTCTTGCGCCTTTCTTACCCCGATAGGACATCAGGTAAATCTTCTGGTCTTGAAACCTGGAGGGTATGAATTCACCGATTATTGGAAAATGGGTCTTTGGCTTGATCTTTTGGTCTTTGTTATCGCCATCGTTCTCCTTCCGATAATGTGGCCGCTTTGATGTAATTTTCGAAAATGGTCGCCTTCGTGAATTAGTCAAAAATAAAGACCTCAGTTCACGTGCTAAGATTTGGTTATTTTTTAGTTTTTTGGTTTTGGTGATTGTTTTTAAGCAGGACCCACATCAAGGGTAAAGGATGTGAGGGAGCTAATAATAAGGTGCTTATTATATGTTTTTCTTGCACTTCTAGATACCTGCAAGCTGTTAACTGGAATTTATCGCGATAATTAGTGTAGTTGCGAGGATTACAATCATCTTTATTGCTGTTAATTCGATTAGAGTAAAACTTTAGACTTTCACATTTTCATTCATTTAATAATTTTATTCTTTTGTTTCCTTATCCTAATGAGTTTTAACAGAAAAAGAAAATATTAACGAATATAATAAAAAATCGGATCACAATCGGGTTTTTAGTTGCTTCCTCCTCCCTGGTCCAGAGTTGATAATGACGATGCAGGATGAGGTATATCTGGCATCAGTCAGGGCCAACGTGGAAATGATCAAAGAGATGACTAAAAAGAGTAAAAGCTAGACATCTCATCAGGTGTTATAAACTTAGCCTTGTTGTTGGTCTTTTTTTCTGCTTTTTTGCCTTTTCGTTTCAATAGGAGCATATTTGAAGTTTTTTACTAACAGAAAAAAATGTGTTAGCGAGTTTCTTAAATCTATAATGTTTCTTGTACTAATTTTGCTGGCTCTATCTGGATTTTCCTTCA
>PWPS01000041.1 GCA_003557065.1 Candidatus Nealsoniibacteriota bacterium
ATATTTTATTTTTTAATAAATTTTCCTCAAACTTTTTAATCTCGGAAACCGACTCACTTTTACTATCTACATTTGGAAAATCGAGATTTTTTATTTTTTCACCGACAATTGAAATCAACTCCTTGAACCTTTCCACTTCTTCTTTGGAAATCTCCAAAGATATCTCCGACAATTTTCCCTTTTCGGTCGGTTCGACAAAGGAAATAATTGCCTTTTCCACTTCATAGTCAGAGAAATCACGCGAGTTTTCAACTAAAATTTTATAAAAAATCAACTGATTCCTGAACATATGAGCTTTTATCTTTTCACGACTACCGGAATCATTCCAACTTTGCAGCGGCTTTCCGGTTTTAAAATCCGTAACGAAAACCTTCCTTTCGTCAAAGATCATTCTATCTATCTCACCCGTTATTTTTTGGCCATGAACAACCACTCCTTGATTTTTAAAATTTTTCTCTACCAAAACTTCCCCTTTCAATACGAATTCCTCCTCTTTCTCTTTGTAAAATTGAGCTAGGCAACTCTTTCCCTTTTCCAGTAGTCTCTTAAAGTCGACCTCGGACAAATTCTTTAATTTTAAATACATCTCAAATGAATCAAGCACCTCTTCAATCTTCGGTGGTGAATCATTTTTTGCTGTCAGATGTATTTTGGTTATCGTCTCATGGATAGCGGTTCCGAATGAAGCCGATGGCGATTTTTTTTCCGGAAATCTCAATAGAGTATCCCTGAAAAAGGATTCCGGACCGTTGTCCACTATGTTCAGGAATTTATTCAAGGCTGTCACGGATAATTTGTAATCTTCCACTATGGGTTTTAAAAATCTTTCCTCTTCTTTGCAAAGTGGTGGCCCGTGATAATAACTCCTAAGGGAGGCTTCCAGCTCGCTTGCGGTAACCGCGACCGAATCCTCTTCAATATCTAAATGATCAATAAATTCAAGCGGTGAAGAACCCCTATTTGACTCCTTTTTTTTGAAGGATGTTAAATAAAGATTCTTTTTTGCTCTGGTTGCGGTTACATAGAAAAGCCTAATTTGATCATCCACGGTTTCAGCAGATCTCTTCAAGGTAATGTTAATCGGGTAAGGCAACTTAAAACTGTTTCTCTTCCTAGCCCAAACATCTTTATTACAATTCAATACGAACACCGCCTCAAATTCCCGACCCTTAGCCCCGTGAGCAGTGATTAAAGAAACTGAACTTTTATCCGTTATAAGCGGACTGGTATCGTTTATCGATATCTTATTTTCTTCGTGGATATCTACGAATTCAAGAAGATCGAAACAATCAATAGTTGATCCCTCCTTATGTTTCCTTAAAGAAAAAATAAATTTTTTAATAGCAGACAAAAACTTAAAATATTCATCCGGATCAATTTTAAGTTTTTCCTCATTAAAATAGAAATCCTTAAAGGGGCTCATCAGATATCCCTTCTTGTTTCCGACCACGATATCCAGAACTTCTTCAACCGGCTTGGTTCTTGTTAGCTTCGCCAAATCATCAAAGAAAAAAACTATTTCTTTTAGTTGAGGATCAGTCTCCATCAAATCGAACCAAGACAAATTTTTCTCTTTAGCCCTTCTTGCCAACTTCCAAATCTTGGATCGGTCCACATTCCAAAAAGAAAAACTTAAAATATCAGGTAAAAGGCTCTCCGCCTTCTCCTTATCACCTTCAAAAAGATAACTGGCGAATCTAATCATTTTTATTATCTGAAGAACCAGTTCATTTTTCAAAACATTTTCTTTTCTTTCGGCATATACGGATATATTGAGATTCGCAAAATAAGGAGCTATATTTTTAAGAGTTTTATGACTTCTTCCTATGACGGCGATCTCTTCGGGAGGAACTCCTTCGTCTATCAACGCTTTAACCTTTCTTGATACATAAGAAAACTCTTCTTCTTTGGTCCCGAATCTTTTAGCCACGACCTCCCCCGCATAATCTTTGACCGATATTAAGTCTTTTTCTACCTCCTCCAATTTATTTTCAAGTCTATTTTCACCCTTTAATATTATTTTTCTGGCAACGGTTAATATATCTTCAACGGAGCGATAATTTTTCTTTAGAACTATAATTTCAACATCGGAAAAATAATTTCTGAAATCTATAATGTTGGATATTTCGGCGCCTTGAAATCTATATATCGCCTGATCATCATCACCCACCACACAAACATTGGGTTTTCCATGTGGTTCATCCGCCGTAATGGTCATAAGTAATCTCATTTGGACTCCGTTCGTGTCCTGAAACTCATCAACTTGAATATACTGAAACTTTTCTTGGAGATCATACCGAAGAGAGTCTTCTTTTTCTAAAACTTTGATCACATCCAAAATCATGTCCGAAAAATCAAAAAGTCCTCTTTCATACATTTCTTTTTGGTAAAGGCGATAAACCTCCGCTAAACTTTTCTGTTTTTCAATATTTTTATAATCTTTCAGAATCCTGTCCTGATTGTCTTTCCTAGTATAGGTACTCTTCCAAACACTTATGTTCGAACGGGTCTCTTTTTCATCTTCCGAAATAGTTTTCTTTAAAGATTCAGCCAACTCTGCGGCATAGGACCTGAACTGAGGAATCGGAGACTTCTTTTTCGATTTTTCCAGTCTTTGAATCAGTCCTTTAATTTCTTCGATTGTCGAAACTGTTACTCTTTTAGAAAATATATCATTAATAAGTGGCTGGATATCCACAATCTCTTTTTCCGTATATTCCAGCAAGGATTCGAATTCTTCCGGAGTCAGCCCCCCTTCTTTTATATGCCCTATCGCCTCTTTTATACTTTTCAAATAAACGAATCCGATTTCCGAATGCCTGCTAACCAAGGGGTTGTCATAACTTAAAGATGATAATATTTCTTGTATGATTTGTGTTCTAACAACTTCGTCAGCCGGTTTAAACTCCGCCCCGTCATAAAAAAACTCCGGGTTCTCCGTGATGATGTCTTTACAAAAACTATGAAAAGTGAAAATGGGAACCTTATATCCGTCATCGCCGATCATTTCTACCAATCTCTCTTTCATATTGAGACTGGCCGCATCCGTAAAGGTAAGGCACAAAATACTTCCCGGGGGAGTGTCTTCTTTTTTGAGAATATTTGCAACCCTTACGGCTAAAAGTTCCGTTTTTCCCGATCCCGGTCCGGCTACCACCAAAACCGGTCCGTGTATATTTTCCACAGCCTTAAGCTGTTCTTCGTTCAATCTGTTATAGCTTTTTTCAAAATTCCTCATTCAATGTTTTTCTCATTTTAATTACCTCTTCCATACTTAAACGATCACCGGTTGCCCCCTGACTCATCAGATACCTTGAATTATCTTTATGACCCAATCCAAGAAGATGTCCTATCTCATGAGCCAGAGTCCTAAAATCCTTTCCGGCAGTGTAATCCGCTACCATGGCCACTCTTCGTCCGGGATAGGCAACTCCATTCAATCCACCCAAATTCTTTACCAAAATAATATTAACCATTCCCGAATCAATTTTCAAAGAAGAGAAATCGCCATCCAAAAGAGACAATAACTCTTCTTTCGTCAACTCTCTTTCAATAACTTCCCCCCCTATCAAATCAATTCCTGCTTGACTCAAAATGGCGGCCGTATTGCTCATTAAAGAATATACTTCGTCTTTACTTCTCTCCGATCCGAAAAAGGGCTCTCTGATAATCTTAACCTTGTAAGAGAGCTTCAACTCTTCACCTTCGATAATCGGATCAAATGACTCCAATTGAATATTCTCAGAGGTTCGAGAAAAGAAAAAATATTCCCTAACACCGGAAAAATAAAGCATTCCGAAAACTAAGACCAAAGCTAAAAAAGCTTTAGTGATTTTAAAAATTAAAGACGATTCTTCTTCCTGAAAATCGTCCTCCGGATAGTTTTCGTCTTCTAAAATTTCACTTCCCATTTTTTTCTGGAGTCAAAACTCCTACCTGTACTTTCAGCTTTTTTAATTTTTCCCAATATGAAAGAATGACACTCATCCTCTCCCGATCCCATATTGTACGCATTTAAAATATGGCCCGGCCTTATGTGATCTTGTCCGTAAACTAAAAACTCTCCATCCGGCGGAAGATCGGTAGTCAAACTGTAAGGCTCTACCTCGCGCCATCCTTCCTTTCTTTTTTCCGTTTCGGGATAAAAAATTTTTACGGTTTCTCTTTTTTTTCCGGATTCTCCGATTATTTTCAAAATTTTGTCAAAACGCATTACCATCTTTTAAATTATAGCAATAAAAAAGAGGGGTTCCAAAAACCCCTCTAAAATCCTTGTAATTATCTTATTATTGTCCGAAATCTTCTTTTATAACCTCTTTAAGCTCTTTGAAAAATCGACCAACCACTTTATTTTTTTGATTTAAAAAGTCGAACGTTAATTTGGGCCAATTATCAACACACTCCACCGAAACAGTGTGCCCGGAAACAGTTATCTTCATCTTTTTGTAAGACCCCTTAGGAAGAAAATGAATTTTGGAAAAGGACAACTCCGGAACGGATTGAACCGTCCATTGCCTGGTTTTTTCTTCCTTGTAGCTTTCAACCTTCCAACCCTCTTCTTCCGAAAGCTTTTCCAAGGTTCTTTCCGTGGCCTGATATAACTCGTTAAAGAAAAATTCTTCGAATACCTCGGATCTTTTTACCATGTGGATCTTTTTACTTTGCTTAATTTAATCACATCAACTATTCGATGTCAAACATCCCATCTTGTCTCCAAACTCTTATTTTTTATAAAAATATTTTCCGAAGAATTTTTTTCGGAATACTCGGTATGGAAAATGTCATGATCTTTAATCTTGCCATACAAAGCTTCAACTTTCTTATTTTTAAAAGCTGACTCAACTTCTGATTTGCTTGCATTACTAAGCCCCATTCTTCTTTTCGAAACTATTTCCCTGTTGCTCGGAACGGGTTGTCCGCCCCCACCGATACATCCTCCCGGACAAGCCATAACCTCTACATAATCATATTTTCCGGGGTCACTCTTCAATTCTTCCAAAAGACCTGCAGCAGCCTTTAAGCCACTTATCCTTTTTGTTTTTATCTTCTTTTCATTCAAGCTGCAAGTGAATTCGTCAAAATTCCTAACCTCATCTTCCAATTTCGCACCAACCTTGTTTGCGGCTTGGCGTAAAGCTGCCTCGGTAACCCCTCCACTCATTCCATAGTTTATCCCGTCTCTGGAAGCTAGTCCTAACGGTTCGTCAAAATCATCTTCCTCAAGGTCGGATATATCAATACCTTCACTCTTTAAAATACGAGCAACTTCCCGGACGGTAAGGACATGATCAACAGGTTTGACTCCATTTTTCAAGAAAAGCTCTTCTCTTTGTGCTTCATATTTTTTGGAAACACAGGGCATTACCGAAACCACAATCTCCTTATCCGGACGTCCGGATAAAGTTTTAATCAATCCACCGGAAATAATTTGAGGAGATCTTACGGTTGTTAAATTTCCAATAAACTCGGGGTAATAGGATTCTACGAACCTGACCCAAGCCGGACAACATGATGTAAAAAGCGGCAACTCATCGTTTTCCATTTTTTCCAAAAATTCACCGGCTTCTTCAATGGTAGTAAAATCCGCAGCGAAACTCACATCATAAATTGCCGATATTCCTATTTTTCGTAATCCGGCCACCAACTGTCCCGTAGAAACGGTTCCCGGGGGCAAATCGAATTCCTCACCTATCGAAATTCGTGTCGCGGGCGCAATTTGAAAAGAGATATTTTTACTTTTCTTATAAATTTTAAAATCTTCACCGCTTTCAAATTCTCCTTCACCCTCGAAGGATCCTCCCGGACAGTGTAAAATACATTGCCCACAATAGGTGCAGGATTTTGAAGAATCGGGTTCTACTTCAAAAAGATATCCTTTCTCTTTCATTTTTAAAAAAGAGACCGATTGCTCATCACACGCCTCTATACAATTTCTGCAATCCACTCACTTCGACGAGTCAAAATCGATAATACCTCCAAAGCTGAAAATCGGATAATTTCTTTTTCTATCTTGAAATTTATCCACCTTTACTTTGTGTTTTTCAGCTAATTCAAGTAACTTACATTTATCCTCCCAAACACAATCTCTGCATTCCTCCTTATGTTGAGAAAAAAGTAATTCCAAATTAATTTTTCTTATCTTTTCAATTTCGGGGTTGCTGGTCAAAATTTCCATACCTTCCTCCGGGTATAAACTACAAGCTGCAAAATAATCTCTTCTTCCCAAAACAGAAACCATGCAAAGACGACAACTGCCCGTGACGCAAAGATCGGAGTGATTGCAAAGGTGTGGGATATCAAAACCTTCTTTTTTAGCAATTTCCAAGATGGTATCTTTACCTTCGGTATCTATTTTTTTTCCGTCAATTATTATTTTCATTGTCTCTTAATGATTCAAAAACTTTGGC
>PWPS01000043.1 GCA_003557065.1 Candidatus Nealsoniibacteriota bacterium
GTAATTTCACGGTTGATTTGGATGTTAAACAGAGAGCGATTCCGAAGGCGGATGAAAAGATACTGGAGTGTGCCGCCGCCTCGATACTGGCAAAGGTATCAAGGGATAGGGTTATGAGAGAATTTTCAAAAATTTATCCCCATTATGGATTTGATTCCCATAAAGGGTACCCGACTAAAAAACATAAGGAAGCAATACTTGAATACGGACTCTGTCCGATACATAGAAAAACATTCAAGCATCGATAGGGGGTCTTTTAATTCTTTAACTTTTACGCTAGAATGATCCGGGAGAAGCTTATTGAAAGAAAGACTTGCCTTTCAATGGGTTTTCTGTTACAATAAACAAACGCATAAATTTTAATACTCGGCAAACCAGTTTTTTTATTGGAAAATAGCCGAAAAAAAGTCATGGCTGTACCGAAAAAAAGAAATACAAAATCCAGAAGAGATAAAAAAAGAATGCACATATATCTTGACAATCCGGCACTTACGGATTGCCCCACCTGTGGAGAAAAAGCCCTCAGGCATCATATGTGTAAAAATTGCGGACATTATAAAGGAAGACAGGTTGTGGATGTGATGGAAGACTTGGTTGAGGGAAAGAAAAAGGAAGAAGAGAAAGAAGAAGACTCCGCAAAAGAAGGCCCTTTGGATATGGAGAATTTATCGACAAAATAATAAGAAGATATGTCCACGAGACACTTGACGAGGCGCATTGTTCTACAAACACTTTACGAATGGGATTTCTTTAATGGAGAGAAAATTTGGTTGGATATTTTAAATAAAAATTTTTTGGAATTCGGACCGGATTTGGATGAGAGAGAATTCGCTAAAAATATAATAAAGGGTGTTCTGGAGAATTTCGAAGAGATAAACAACATAATAACTTCGGCTGCCCCTCAATGGCCTCTTGAAAAGACGACCTTGATTGATAGAAATGTCTTAAGGATGGGACTTTTTGAGCTCATATATAGTGATGATAAAGAGGTGCCACCGAAAGTAGCGATTAATGAGGCGATCGAACTGGCGAAAGAGTTCGGGGGAGAAAGTTCCGGTAAATTCGTAAACGGAGTGTTGGGTACTGTCTATAAGGAGATGAAAGAAGAAAATGAATAACACGGAAAAGTTTGAAAAACTTGAAGGAGAATTAAATCTCTCTTTCAATGATAAAAATCTTTTAATTCAGGCGTTTTGCCATCGTTCTTATCTTAATGAGCATCCCGATTTCGATCTTGGACAGAATGAAAGACTTGAGTTTTTGGGAGATGCGGTGTTGGAGCTGGTTGTTACGGAACATCTCTTTCATAATTATCCGGAAAAACCCGAAGGAGATTTAACGAATTGGCGGGCGGCATTGGTTAATACCAAGATGATTGCGAGCGTAGCCAAAAGGCTCGGTCTCGGGAAATATTTACTTCTTTCCAACGGAGAAAAAAGAGAAAGAGGGAAGGCTAAGCAATATATGTTGGCTGATACTTTTGAAGCTTTGATCGGTGCGATATATCTTGACGGGGGATATCGGGACGCGCAAAAGTTTATCAAGGATAACCTTTTGATCGAACTTCCGAAAATAATATCTTTAGAACTTTTCAAGGATCCCAAGTCCGAACTTCAAGAGATCGCTCAAGAAAAAGTGGGAATCACTCCAACTTATGAAATAATAGAGGAATCGGGCCCCGATCATGATAAAAAGTTTAAAATGGGAGTTTTTCTTGAAGAAAAAAAAATCGGTGAAGGGGAGGGAGGTTCCAAAAAGGAAGCTGAAGAAGCGGCGGCCAAAGAAGCATTAAAGAAAAAGTTTAAGTAAAAAAATATGTTAAAAATAAGATTTTCAAGAGCGGGAAGAAAGAAGCAACCATTCTTTAAAATAGTGGTTATCCCTAAGAGTGCTCCTCCGACGGGAAGCAAATTCAGAGATCAGGTTGGGACTTATGATCCGGTTACCAAGGATGTGCAGATAGACCATGATAAAGCCAGAGCATGGATTGCCCGTGGTGCACAACCTTCGGATACGGTTCATAACCTTTTCATAAAATACGGCGTTATTACGGGTAAGAAAGTTAAAGTTCATGACAAGGACCCCGTAGAGCCGGAAGAAGAGAAGATTGAAGAAGAAATGAATATAGAATCTTCTGTTAAAAAAGAACAGAAAGAAGAGGTGAAAGAGGAAGAGGTGAAGGAAGACAAAGAAAAGAAAGAAGAGGAAAATGAAAAAAGTGATAAAGAAGAAAAAGGGAAGAGCTTGGAAGATCTTGATTTCGGGGCGAGGATAAATAATGCTCTGGAAGAAGCCGGAATAAAATCAGTAGAGGATTTAAAAGGAAAAACTAAAGAAGAGTTAGCCGAAATAAAAGGGCTTGGTGAAAAATCCATAGAAGCTATAATGGATGAGATTAAGTAAAGATCATTTCTAATTGACTTAAAAAAGGACCTTCAAAGGTCCTTTTTTTAAATGCGTGTTTTTGTGATAAAAGTCTTGACATAGATGACAAAGGATATAAACTTAAAACAGTAGCTTTTTACGGTTCTTTTCGGAAAGGACCCGCAAAAAGGTCGAGCTACGATTGAATGAATTTAACAAAGACTTATAACTATGGCTAAGGATTTTGAACCTGCTAGCGATAAAGAGTTTCTTGAATTTATCGTTCAGAACATAGTGGACCATCCCGAAGACGTTGAAGTTGATAGAAAAGTTGATGAAATGGGCGTTCTTCTTTCTCTTCACGTGCACCCGGAAGATATGGGTCAAGTTATCGGGAAAGAGGGATCTACTGCCAGAGCTATTAGAAGCCTGGTTAGGATTATCGGTCTCAAGAACAAAGCTAGAGTAAACTTGAAGATCGTTGAACCCGAAGAAAGATCTACCGGAAGCAGAAGAAGTGAAGAAAAAGAAGGTCTCGAAGACATCAAAATATAGTTTGAAGTCATTTTGCAGACTTTACGAAGCGGTGCTATTATTTTTATAGCATCGCTTTTTGGTTATGAAATTTGATATCATTACAATTTTCCCGAATATTTTTGACTCTTACTTTTCCGAAAGTTTAATCGGGAAAGCTTGTGATAGAGAACTTATTGAAATCAACATACACGATTTAAGAGATTTCTCAAAAGACAAATGGGGTAATGTAGATGACAAACCTTATGGAGGAGGGAGAGGAATGGTAATGAAATTAGAACCGATCTATAGAGCTGTAAGAGAAATTAAAGAAGAGGGAGGAAAAGTTGTTTTTTTTAGCCCCAGGGGAGAAAAATATTCACAAAGCAGTGCGACTCGATTTTCCAATTATGAACAATTAATTTTGATTTGTGGAAGATATGAGGGTGTCGATGAGAGGGTTAAGGAGCATCTTGCCGATGAAGTTATTTCTATGCGTGATTATGTTTTGATCGGTGGAGAGATTCCGGCTATGGCTGTCGTAGAGTCGGTTTCCAGACTTGTCCCTGGTGTTGTCGGGATCGACAATGAAGGTTTTCTGGAAGAAAGAATGATCGGAGAGGGTATGATCGAGTATCCCCAATACACCAGACCGGAAGTTTTTGAAACAAACGAAGGGGAGGAATGGAAAGTACCGGAGGTTCTAATCTCCGGACATCATGCGAATATAGATAAGTGGAAAAAGGATAAAGGAAAAATAATTAATTAGATTATGAAGAATAATTTTCACACTTTTGAAGACAGGGAACTTTTTGAGAAGTTTACTACTGAAAAAAGAGGACTAACCGATGAAGAGGCCGAAAAAAGATTGCTCGAGCATGGGGAAAATGAAATTCAAGACGATGAGACATCTTCTCCCGTTTTAATATTTATAAGTCAGTTTAAAAATGCTCTTGTTTACATTTTAATAGCGGCTGCTCTTATTTCGGGATTTTTCGGTAAATGGGTTGATGTTTATGTTATTTTGGCAATAATCCTTCTCAATGCGGTAATGGGATTCATTCAGGAATATAAAGCTGAACAAGCTATAAAATCCCTTAAAGATATGATTGTTCCCACTGCTCGAATTTATAGGGATGGAGATCTTAAAGAAATTTCGGCTAAAAAAATTGTTCCCGGTGATATTATCTCTTTGGAAGAGGGAGATCGTATTCCCGCTGATGTTCGTTTTTTTGAACTCAGAGACATGAGAACATCGGAAGCTTCATTAACCGGAGAATCTAACCCAATAAGCAAATCTTTAAAAATTTTGCCCCCGGAAACACCTTTGGGTGACAGGAAGAATATGGGTTATATGGGAACTTTTGTTGCCGGAGGAAAAGGGTTGGGGGTAGTTGTTGCAACCGGAGGAAATACAATCTTTGGTCAAATAGCACACGATATAGGGAGTATAGAAAAAAAGAAAGATCATTTTGAAGAAAAATCAGCTATGCTGGCCAAGCAAATGGGAATTTTCGCTTTTTCGGGTGCAATAGTTATATTTTTATTGGCTTTCTTCAGAATGGGGATAGGTTTTGAGGAAATTTTAGAGCTGTCTTCCGGTTTTCAGGAGGTGATACTTTTTGCCATAGCAGCTCTTGTATCCGGTATTCCGGAAGGTTTGCCGGCTATATTGGTTATAGTTTTAGCTATCGGAGCCAATAGAATGGCGGGACGTAATGCAATAATAAGGAAGTTGCCGGCCACCGAAACTTTAGGGGTTACAACTCACATAATAACCGACAAGACGGGAACCCTGACTCAGAATACGATGACGATAAGAGAAATCCTTCTCCCGGAAGAAGAGAATATATTTGTAACGGGAGAGGGATGGGAGATGGAGGGTGATTTTTGTCAAGGCGAAGGAACGATATCCCCGCTTGAACGGGAAAATTTAAAGAAGATTTTACATATAAGTGCGATTTGTAACAATGCTCGAATTGCGACCGACGGAAAAACCAAAGTGATAGGGGATCCTACGGAAGGAGCTCTTGTTGTATTAGCAAAAAAAGCAGGATTTAAGGATCATGTGATAAATTCGATTGAAGAAAAAATCGATGATCACCCTTTCAACTCGGAGCTAAAATACAGAGCTTCTCTTTCTGTTCTTTTGGGAAATGAAGAAAAAAAACAAGTTTATGTTGTGGGGGCTCCCGAAGCTGTACTGGAAAGATCTACCGGAATATTGACCGGGGAAGGAGAGATTCTCGATTTGAGTGATGATAGAAAGAGTGAATTACTGAGTGAAATTGAATATATGACGGGCAAGGCTATGAGAACCCTGGCTCTGGCGTACAGGGAGGCTGACGCGGATAAAAATGAAGTTACCGATAAGGACGTAAATAATCTTACCTTGGTCGGTGTCGTAGGAATGATAGATCCCCCCAGACCCGAAGTTTCCGAGGCTATAGCAAAAGCGAAGGAAGCAGGCATAAAGGTTATAATGGCTACGGGAGATCACAAAGGAACGGCGAAAGCCATTGCTAAGGATATCGGCATGGATGATTATGATAGAGCAATAACTCAAGCCGAATTGGAAAAAATGAGTGATGAAGATTTCGAAGAAGCGGTAAAGAGTAATTCTATTTTTGCCAGACTCACTCCTCATATGAAATTAAAAATAGCTGAAACCCTTCAAAACGGGGGGGCTGTGGTAGCGATGACAGGAGACGGAGTAAATGACGCCCCGGCCCTAAAGAAGGCGGATATTGGCATTGCTATGGGTATTGAAGGGACTGACGTGGCAAAAGAGGCTTCCAGTATTGTTTTAGCCGATGATAACTTTA
>PWPS01000030.1 GCA_003557065.1 Candidatus Nealsoniibacteriota bacterium
TAAAAAAAACTTTCTGTAAAGGAAAATTTACATTATCTTTCTATTTTCCTTGTTAAACTGACAAAATTAAATCCTAAAAGGACCCCTGCTCCCAAAGCCGCAGTAGTGGTAGAAACGGCCTCTTTCCCCAATTCTTTTTTAAGCCAGACCGGAATACTACTTCCATCATAGTTTATCTTGAAATTTATACTATCACCTTTGGTTATATCACTTATGTGAAAATCCGCACTTTTTTTAGTTCCGTAGCTAAGATATCCGGCTAATCGTTTTCCCGGAATTTTTCCTTTGTTTTCATGATCAACAATCAGGCTCCCACTCCTTTTTAAAAGCGCCGCCAGCTTTCTTTCTCTTGTAGAGTTTTTAGAATTCACTACCATTATCACTTCACTGAATAAGTTGAAAAACTTTTCTAATTTTTCCATTTCAAAATCCCGATCTTCCAAAACAAGAACCTTCTGACCAATTAAAAGTAATCTACCGAATCCACCGGGCAACTCATCTATCTTTTTCACCCTTGAAAAGCTTTTAATTAAATTAAAAGTAAAATCAGTAATCTCGTCTGATTTTCTTCCGGAGACAAAAACCAATTTTACTCCTCTCCACTTCAATAGTTTACCTACCATTTTTATTCTCGGACATAGTCCGGTGGTATTTGCTTGTAATCAATTATATATTTCGCCAAATCTCTAAACACCGGCACAACCGAAACCTCGGCAGTCGGGGCTTGCGGTCTCTCCATTTTAACCAAAATAACAAATTCTGCACGCAATGGCCCGTAACCGATAAAACTCTGAATGGTTTCGCGTGAATACCCTCTTCTATTTTCACCTAAAAGGGACCATGGAATCTGTGCCGTTCCCGTTTTCCCCGCAATATAATATCCCGGAATCTGTGCTCTTCGGGCAGTTCCATCTTCTACCGTACTTATGAGCATCGACGTAATTTTAGTAGTCGTCCCGGAACTTAAAACACGTCTTTTCCTATCCGGTTCGGGATTAAAATTTCTTGCAACATAAGGCGTAATAAGCTCTCCACCGTTTGCAAGGGTAGAAAATGCTGAAACCAGTTGAATCGGTGTAATTTTAATACCCTGTCCGAAAGAAGCATTTGCCAAATTTACATCAT
The DNA here is from genome assembly GCA_003557065.1 of Candidatus Nealsoniibacteriota bacterium. Lineage (GTDB taxonomy): Bacteria > Patescibacteriota > Minisyncoccia > Minisyncoccales > PWPS01 > PWPS01. The sequence continues at coordinate 1,126 of PWPS01000030.1, forward strand.
ATCCCTCTTTGAAAGATAGGTTCTCCGAATAAACTTCACCCTGAAGATCGATTCCGGTTCTTTCAAAAAAACCGAATTCGGCAAGGTAATCCATAAAAACGCTTTTCTCCATTCTTTGCTGGACAAAAACCATTCCGGTATTTATCGATCGCTCCATAACTTCTCTCATATCGACTTCTCCAAAAGCTCTTTGTCCGTAATTCCTCAAGGTGTAACCACTAACAATTTCATACCCCTTGTCGTAATAAGTCGTTTGTGGCGTAACAACATCTTCTTCTATTGCCATCGCCATAACAATCGGCTTAAACACGGATCCCGGTTCGAACAAGGACTGTATGGAATCATTTTTAAATGTAGCAATATCCGCTTCCCTATAGTTATTGGGGTCATAGGTAGGATAATTTGTCATAGCGATTATTTCTCCCGTATTCGGATTTGCAACTATTATCGTCCCGGAAACGGCATTTAATCTTTCAACCGACTCTTCAAGGAGCCTTTCCGCCATAAACTGTATATTATAGTCAATGGTAAGATCAATACTCATCCCCGATTTGGCTGAGTCTTCCATTATTATGCTTCCACCGGGATTTCTCCATCCTTCCCTTACTCCACCCATGCCCCGTAAAAGATCTTCATAATATCCCTCAACTCCATATTGACCGATTTCCGATCCTCCAACGAAGCCGACTACATGAGATGCCAATTGACTTTGAGGATAAAATCGAATGCTTTCTTCACGCAAATGTATTCCTGAAAAATCCAATTGCGATATTGCGGAAATCTCCTCATCGGATAACTGCCTTTTTAAAACTTCAAAAGAACTGTCTCTTTCCATTCTGAGAAAGATTGAATCTTCATCAATTTCCAATATATCACTCAAAGCAGCTGCAACAGCTGCTTTGTCTTCTTCCTCTCTCAATATTTCTCTTGGAGAAATATAAACCTTTTGCCAGCTTCTATTTATAGCTAAAGGAATCGACTCATTGTCTTTATTTACGGCAAATATACTTCCTCTTCCCCCTTCAACTTCTTGCCTGATTCTTTGCTGTCTTTCAGCCTGAGAAACCCAATGGTCAGCTTCCGCTATCTGAACCACATAAAGCTTGTGAATTAACAATCCGGCCAAAAGAAAAACAAAAACAAGGAGTAGATTCAGTCGCGTTTTACTCATATTTTACTTTACTACTACTTCGCTACCAAGAACTTCTATATAACTAACCCTCTCAACCGGCTCAAAGTCTAATTTTTGAGCAACGTTCTCAATTTCAAAGAAAGAATTACTTTGTAAAAACTGATACTCAAGGGTCTGACTTTCTCTGGAGTAAGCATCTATCTTCTCTTGATATCTCTCTATCAAATAAGTTTCTTCAGTTAGCGCACTTACTTGATGGACGTAAGAGAAGATCATTACAACAAGAATAAGAGCCAAAAACGCGTAATATACTGTTAAATTCTTCGTCATTTATTATTTTTTTATTGCTACTCTTAATATTGCCGACCTTGAAGAAGGATTCTCTTGAATCTCCCCTCCTGCAGGGGTAACTCGAGCTATTTGCTCAAGCCCACTACCTTCGAAAAATTTCTCTACCTCCCTATCCTCCAAATAATGGAAGGATATGACCACGATTCTCCCTCCCGGCACAATGATTTCTTTGGCCTGAGAGAGTGCTTCCCTCAAATTATTTATCTCGGCGTTAACCGTTATTCTTAATGCTTGAAAAGTTCTTGTTGCCGGATTTATTCTTCCTCTTTCGTAATTTTCAGGAACTACCTCTTTTATCAGTTCAACCAGTCTACCCGTAGTTTTTATCGGACGGGAAGATGCTATCTTTTCCGCTATCGTTTTGGCATATTTTTCATCACTGTAATTCTCGATAATTCTTTCAATATCTCCCACCTTCCATTTATTTACGATATCGTAGGCGGTAAGTAATGTATCTTCGTCATAACGCATATCGAGCGGCTCATCTTTTTGAAAGCTGAAACCCCTACCCGACTCCTTAATATGCCAAGTTGACATCCCGAGATCCATTAACACTCCGGAAACGGGTCCGAAATTAAGCTCTTCAACCGTTTCTTTCAAAAAAACATAGGATTTATTGACCAAATTCATCCTTTCGGGAAGCGGGTGTAATCTTTCATACATCTTCTTATCCCACTCGAATCCAAGAACTTCTCCATCCGGAGCATTCCTTTTTAGTATCTCCCGGGAATGACCACCTTCTCCGACGGTACAATCAATAAAGTTCTTTCCCTTCTCAACATTTAAAAGATCTACTGCTTCTTTTTTTAAAACTGTTATATGCACTCCCATATTAAACCCCTAATTCCTTCAATCTTTCGGCTATATCACCCACCTCTCCTTCGGTAGCCGTTTTATAGCTTTCCCATTTATCCTTATCCCAAATTTCCATACGGTTATAAACTCCCGCGATCACTACTTCCTTGTCCAGTCCGGCATATTCTTTCAAATAATCCGGAAGTAATATTCTTCCGGAAGAATCCAATTCCACCTCCATAGCTCCCGCAAGCATTACCCTGGCAAAACTCCTGGCATCGGATTGCGCCAAAGGCAAACTACTTATTTTTCGCGCCAAATCTTCCCACTCATCCATCTTGTATAAGAAAAGACAACCATCCAAACCTCTGGTAACTACTGCCCTACCTTCAAGCTCATCTCTAAACTTGGAAGGCACGGCCAGCCTTTTTTTGGAATCTACTTTGTAGCTGAATTCTCCTATAAACATCTAGTTTTCCACAGATTTTAATGGTTTTCCCCACTTTTTTCCACAATCTTCCACATCACTTCCATTCTATCCCACAAAAAATTCCGTGTCAACACTATTACCTTAATGTAAAAATAAAAAACCCTCTCTAAAAAGAGAGGGTCTTGTTTTAATCTGTTACAATCGCAATTCTAGAGCTCTATAAATTCATCGGGAAAATCCACTTCTTTTTCCTCATTAAAGTCAAAAAAATCAATTTCTAAAATAAAGGTGGGAGAAGATCCCGTGGATATTTTAGAAAAAGGCTGCCCAAGATCGATGTTGCGAGTCAAAGAAACACGGTCTTCAATTTCAGCCCTGTAAAGATTCAAATCATCCATGCCCGTGTAAAGAATAGTTTTTACGGAGTCTCTAAATATATTTATTTCAATAGGTGCATCATACTTATACATTTTCTTTTCGTCTATTTCCTCCTCTTCCGAAAGCGTCGCCATCTCCCCTTCCGCGACACTGAAATAGAAATCATAATCAAAAGGAAGCGCCAACCAAGAGCCTCTTGCAGTCTCAATATCCACTCCTCTTTCGCCAAAAAATCCTTCAAGAGTTATTGGTAGACCGTCTTCAGCGAATGATAAGAAAAGCTGGCCGTCTCCGTAGATGTAGCTTCCTCGCACCTCTTGAGTAGATCCTTCAATTCCGGTAGATAGTTTATAATCACCAAACACTCCTTCACGTCCATAAAAACCATCTATTTCAAGATCATAAAACCCTTCTCTGGAATCTTCCAAGCTCAATTTCCCCCGAAACCCAAAAGAGTCGGCATTTTTGAAATTATCCACTGTTGCCTCAACTCTCTTCTCTTCAATCGGTTTTACTTCAGATGCATAATAAAAGCCAATGATTAAAACGGCAATAACGATTAATTTAAATATCTTTTTTGTTTTATTATCCATTTTATGAATTCTTTACTTTTTCTAATTTAAAATCGGTTGTGACCTTAATTTTGTCTCCGGGTTCGAGCTTGTCAGATAACATCGCAGAAGCAAAAGTATCCCCTACTCTATTTTGAATCACACGTTGCATTTCCCGTGCTCCGAAGACGGGCTCATAACTGATATCAACTATCTTCTCTTTTAATTCGTCGGTAATTATGAACTCTATATGCTTTTCTTTCAAGCTCCTCCTTAATTTATCAAGTTGCAAGTGGGCAATTTTAATCAAATGCTCCTTTTTCAGGGGCTCAAATACAACAACACCGTCAAATCTATTAACAAACTCCGGCCGGAAAAGACCTTCCCTGAAAAGATAATCCAAGATGTCTTTCTTTACCTTCTCCAAGTCAATCCCCTTCCTGACCGACTCCATTATTATTCTATAACCGGCATTACTGGTAGCTATGATCATGCAGTTTCTGAAATCAACCTTCCTTCCGAATCCATCGGTCACATGACCTTCATCAAGAATTTGTAGAAAAATATTTAAAATATCCTTATGCGCTTTCTCCAATTCATCAAGCAGAATTAAAGAAAAAGGATCTTCAACAACTTTTTCGGTTAATATTCCTTCCGAATCTTTTGATCCTATGAGACGAGAAATATCCGAAACACTTTGAAATTCGGACATATCAATTCTTATCATTCTTTTAACGGACCCGAAATAAATATCGGCTATCGCCTTGGCGGTTTCAGTCTTACCCACGCCCGTAGGTCCAAGAAAAAGAAAAGAACCTATCAATCCCTTTCTCGTATCCAAGTCCGCTCTAGATCTCCTTAAACTTTTTGCTATCTCGCTAACCGCCGTTTCTTGA
>PWPS01000004.1 GCA_003557065.1 Candidatus Nealsoniibacteriota bacterium
ATGTTTATTTCGAATGGCGAAAAGGTGAGATATGGACTGATGAGACGGAAAAGATGTCCGTCTCAAAAATTGGGGAATTTGAATTTACTTTAACGGATCTGGATCCCGGAACGGAATATCATTTCAGAGCGGTGGTAGACTGGGGGATTGATCAAACCGACTCGAGTGAAGTCAAAAAAATAAAAACTTACAATTTTCCGGAAATAGTAACAATGGAAGCTGAAGATGTTTCTTATAGCTCCGCTAATTTAAAGGGAGAATTACTTGAGATCGGAAAAGAAGAAGGCGTGGAAGTTTTTTTCCGTTATCGTGAAAAGGGTGATGATTGGGGATTGCAAACGGAAAAGATGATTCGTGAAAGTCAAGGAACTTTTAACAAACAGATTTCAAATCTGTCTCAGTCAACGGAATATGAATTTGAGGCGATAATGGAGTGGCAATCCGACATTGTTTATGGTGGCATATTTAACTTTGAAACAACGTCTCGGCCTCGGTCCGGCGGCGGCGGCGGCGGAGTTTCCAGGTATTTTTTAAGACTGACCTCAAACGATCTCAGTGCGGGATCTTTGTATGGTGAAGGAAGATATCTTCCGGGAAGCTCTGTTGATATAAGAGCGGTCCCCGAAGAAGGTTTTAGATTTGTACGGTGGGATAAGGGTGGTGAAGTTTTTTCCCGAAATCAGGAATACAGTTTTGTTATAGAGGGAGATATTAACTTAACGGCTATCTTTTCTCCAGTCCGGATTGAGCATATTGAATTTTTGGAGGATTTATCCGATCTTGAGACCGATTTGCAGGAAAAAAATAAGTTACTGGAAAAAGATTTAAGAATATCAAATTTGGTAAAAGCAATCTTAAGTTCAATTGATGGTGAAGAGAATCCTGAAGTAAAGTATATTTTGCAGAGCTATCTGAATAATATTGAAGGAAGAATAGAAGATCTAAAAACTGAAGTGGAAGAGATTGAGCAAAAATTACAAAGATATAGAAGGATTAAAGAGTTAACAGAAAGAAAAGAGAAAGCGCAAAGATTGATAGAGCTAATAGAATCTTTGGTGCATCAAGTCGATCCACAGAAGAGAGAGTTTATTGAAGATGTGGTTGGCTTGATAAGTAGTAATATCGAAAAAATTCGGGAAGATATTTTTATTTTAATTACTAATTGAAGATAAAATGGTAACTGAAAAAAAACTTCAAATGGTAGAATGCTCTTTGGTAAAAAAGAAAAAGAACGGAATTTTGGTTCGCTTGAAGAGTGGTGAGGAGAAGAAAGTTCTGTTCAGTAAAAGAACAGCCATTATAAAAACGGTTCTTAAATCCGATTTTTCAAAGTTGAAAGAAGAAAGAGCAAGTCTTGATCATCTTGAAGAGGGAGACGATTTGATTTATGAAGATAACGGTGTAGATGAAAGAAGTGCGCTGGTTAAGAAAGTTATTGTTGACTAAAATTAATATTTATTGTATAAATAGGAAAATTAAGGAGGTGAAGGGCGACTGAAGATTTCCAGGAAAAGATTGTGCCCTTATTGCATTAGTGGAAGAATACTGAAGTTAACGAGAAGGGGTTTTTTTACCTCTAGATATTATTGCAATGAATGTGAAAGCGAGTTTGTAGGAGCTAAGATCTTCAGAATCAGATTTTCTTGGAGAACTTGAACAACAATAAGACGCCCCAAAAGGGGTGTTTTTTTGACATTGATTTTTCTTTATTATAAACTAAATGATATTAATTATTAATAAGACTTTCTTATTTTGTAATTAAGAATATAATTAGAAGAGTAACCCCTGGGTAAGTAATGCGAGGGGAAAGTTGTGATGAATAATGAATTGAAATTACATTCGGAGTACTCTCCGGCGGGAGATCAACCACAAGCAATTAAAAAACTGATTAATGGAATAAATAAAAAATATTCCGATCAGACGCTTTTGGGTATAACCGGATCGGGTAAAACTTTTACGGTTTCAAATGTAATAGAAAAGATTCAAAAACCAACCTTGGTAGTTAGTCATAATAAAACTTTGGCCGCTCAGCTTTGTAATGAGTTCAGAGAGTTTTTTCCCGACAATGCGGTTCATTATTTTGTTTCTTATTATGATTATTATCAACCGGAAGCCTATATAAAATCCACTGATACCTATATTCGAAAAGAGGCAATGATAAACGAAGAGATTGACAGATTACGACACAAAACCACGACGGATCTTCTTACCAGGAAAGATGTTATAGTTGTCGCTTCCGTGTCTTGCATTTACGATTTGGGTTTACCTAAAGAATACTTGGAAAATATTTTAGTTCTTGAGAAAGGACAAAAAATAGGGGTTAAGGGGTTGATAGAAAAACTTTTAAAAATGCAACTGGAGAGAACGCCATCCGTCTTGGAAAAGGGAAAATTCAGGGTCAGGGGTGAAAATTTTCAGATAATACCGACTAACGAAGATATTATTTATGATGTAGAAATTTCCGGTGGAAAAATAGATAGAATATTTGCGGTTGATTCCGTTGAAGGATTTATTCCCGGAAAGACTCCCGAAATAGAGAAAGTTCACATCTCTCCCGTTCGTCATTATGTTTCCAGTGAAGAGGGGATAAAAAGAGCTCTAAAAGGAATCGAGTCCGAACTCAAGAAGAGAGTTAAATATTTTGAAAAAAGAGATATGTTTTTGGAGGCGGAGCGCATTGAGCAAAGAACGAAAGAAGATATGGCGAAAATAAGGGAGAGAGGGTTTTGCCATGGAATAGAGAATTATACGATGCACCTTTCCGGAAGGAATCCCGGCGACACTCCCGCTTCGCTTTTGGATTATTTCCCGAATGATTTTTTGACCATAATAGATGAGTCGCATATAACGGTGCCGCAAATTGATGGAATGTATCATGGTAATAAATCAAGAAAAGAACATTTGATAGATGGGGGGTTCAGACTTCCTTCCGCTATGGAAAATAGACCCTTGACATTGAAAGAATTTGAAGAAAAAGTGGATCAAGTGATATATACATCAGCCACCCCGGCAGAATATGAAATAAAAAGAAGCAAACAGGTTGTTGAGCAAATAATAAGACCGACCGGATTAATTGATCCGAAGATAACTATAAAGCCTGCCAGAACTCAGATAAAAGATTTAGTTCCAAGATTAATCGATAGAGTTAAGAAAGGAGAAAGATCCCTGGTGACAACTTTAACCAAAAAAATGGCTGAGGATCTTACGGAATACCTTGAATCGGAAGAAGATATAGAGGTTTCTTATTTGCATAGTGACATAGATTCTTTTGAAAGAATAAAAATATTAACAAAACTCAGAAAAGGAGATATAGATGTCATTGTGGGAGTTAATCTCTTAAGGGAGGGGCTTGATTTACCCGAGGTTTCCTTAGTGGCCATTCTTGATGCGGATCAAGAAGGATTCTTAAGAAGCGAAACAACGCTGATTCAAACCATGGGTAGAGCTGCCAGGAACGTAAACGGAGAGGTTTTGATCTATGCCGATAAGATGACCGAATCGATAAAGAGAGCTGTCGAAGTTACACGAGAAAGGAGAAAGAGACAGATGGAATATAATAAAAAGAACGGAATTACTCCGAAGACGGTTAAAAAGAAGATAGGTGATATAGCACCGGCTGAAAAGATTCTTGACTTGGAAACTTCGGTTTTACCGGAGGGAGAAAAGGATATTGATAAACTGATGAAAGAGAAGGAAAAAGAGATGAAAAGTGCGGCCAAGGATCTTAATTTTGAACTTGCCGCCATACTGCGAGATGAAATTCAAGCTCTTAAAGATAAAAGGAAAAATCATGAAAAAAAAGATAACGATAAAAGGAGCTAAGCAACACAACTTAAAAGATGTGGATTTGGAAATTCCACGGAATAAAATGACGGTCTTTACCGGTGTATCGGGATCGGGAAAATCTTCTTTGGCTTTTGATACTATTTTTGCCGAAGGCCAAAGAAGATATGTGGAATCATTATCAGCTTATGCCAGACAATTCTTAAACCGAATGAATAAACCCGAGGTTGATGAAATTGACGGTCTTTCACCGGCGATCTCAATTGATCAGAAAGCTCACTCCAGAAACCCTCGTTCAACGGTAGCAACAATAACTGAAATATATGACTTTCTCAGAGTTTTGTTCGCGCGAGTAGGAGTTCCTCATTGTCCGAATTGTGGGAGAAAAATACAACCTCTAACTGTTACGGAGATAGTTGATTCGATAATCAAGTTGGCTGATGAGGGTGATGAGCTAATCGTAATGGCAGAGGTGGTCAGGGGAAGAAAGGGTGAATATTACCAATTACTTTATGATTTTTTGAATCAAGGTTTCGCGGAGGCGAGAATAGACAATAAGTTTAAATCACTCCGAGAAAGGGTTGTTTTGGACAAAAATAGAAAACATGAGATATCCATTGTGATTGATCGAATACCGGCCGAAATGGATTTTTCAGAAAGAGAAGCTAGAATGAGGTTGGTTGAAGCGGTGGAGATAGCTCTCTCGAAAGGAGAAGGCTCTCTGCAACTTCTAATAGAACCGACCAAAAGTGAATATATATTTTCCGAAAAACTTTCTTGTCCGATCTGCAATTTTGCATACCCAACGATTGAACCAAGATTATTTTCTTTCAACAGTCCTTATGGGGCCTGCCCCGAATGCCGCGGAATAGGAAGAAAATCAAAAAGATCCGAAAAGCTCTGCCCCGAATGTAAAGGCAAAAGGTTACGACCGGAAGCTTTGAGTGTTCTTTTAAACGGAAAAAATATTACAGAAGTCACTGCAATGAAGGTAGAAGAGGCTACGGAATTTTTTCTTATGCTAGATGACAGCTTTACCGAATCACAGAATAAAATAGCCAAAGCTCCACTTAGAGAGATAAATGAAAGAATCGGTTTTCTGCTTGATATAGGATTGGATTATTTGACTTTGGACAGAAAAGCGGGAACTTTGTCCGGAGGAGAGGCGCAAAGAATAAGACTTGCTTCACAAGTCGGATCGGGTCTTGTCGGAACATTATATATACTTGATGAGCCGACAATAGGACTCCATCAGCATGATAATGCCAGACTCATCAAAACCTTGCGTGATCTTCGTGATAAAGGAAATACCATAGTGGTTGTTGAGCATGACGAAGAAACTATTTTCGCCTCTGATCATTTGGTTGATTTCGGGCCGGGAGCGGGGGTAAATGGAGGGAATATAGTAGCCTCCGGGAAAATGCCTGATATTTTGGAAGATAAAAATGAGGATTCTTTAACATTAAAATACCTTAGAAGGGAAAAAAGAATCCCGGTTCCTAAGAAAAGAAGAAAAATTGATTCGGGAACTCCCAAGATAAAGTTAAGAGGAGCGTCCTCCAATAATCTAAAAAATATAAATGTTGATTTTCCATTGAGAAGATTGGTGACGGTTACCGGAGTTTCCGGATCCGGGAAATCCACATTAGTTTATGATACGCTCTACAAGCATCTCTCCAATACTTTACATGGTGCAAAAAAAAGAGCTGGAAAATTCAAAGAAATAAGCGGTATAGAATATATCGATAAGGTGATAAATATTGATCAGTCGCCGATTGGGAGAACTCCCAGATCAACACCTGCGACTTATGTAAGTGCCTGGACGGATATAAGAGATCTTTTTTCTTGGACCGATGAAGCCAAAATAAGAGGGTGGAAAAGGGGTAGATTCAGTTTTAATACCAAGGGTGGAAGATGTGAAAATTGTAATGGTTATGGTCATATTTCCGTCGAAATGCACTTCTTACCGACTGTGCAGGTCACTTGTGATGTTTGCCAAGGAAAGAGGTTTAATCAGGAAACTTTGGAGGTAAAGTACAGAGGGAAAAATATCTTCCAAGTTTTAGAGATGACCATAGAAGAGGCGATGGAATTTTTTATTGATACTCCTTGGATTCATAGAAAACTTGAAATTCTTAACGAGGTCGGACTGGGTTATCTAACCTTAGGCCAGCCGGCTCCGACACTGTCCGGGGGAGAAGCTCAAAGAATTAAATTGGCGGCTGAGTTGGCAAAGAAAGATACTCGCAATACGCTTTATCTCCTGGATGAACCGACTGTAGGACTTCACTATGAAGATGTTAGAAAACTTATAAATGTTCTCCAAAAATTGGTGGACAGAGGTAATTCGATCGTAATAATCGAACATAATCTGGAAATAATAAAGTCCGCCGATCATATCATTGATCTCGGACCCGGTGGTGGAGAGCACGGTGGAGAGATAGTCGTTACGGGATCGCCGGAGGCGATTAAGTCCAAAGCGAAAAGCAAGACAGCCGAATATCTAAGAAAAATCCTTTAAAATGGAAAATATTAAAGAAAAAATAAAGAACCTTCCTGATTCTCCGGGAGTCTACATTTTTAAGGATGCAAGCGGAAGGATAATTTATATCGGAAAGGCCGGCAGTTTGTCCAAGAGAGTAGGTAGTTATTTCGTTAAATCAGCCGATCCGAAGGCTAGAAGAATGACTCAAGATGTTTCCGATATAGATTACAAAAACACTGAAACAGTGATTGAGGCTTTGATTTTGGAAGCTAAGTTGATTAAAGAACATGAACCCTTTTTTAATATAAAGGATAAGGACGATAAGAGCTTTCTTTATGTTCTTATTACCGATGAGACTTATCCAAGAGTAGTTCTGAAACGAGGTAGGGAGAAAAAAGAGGGGAGAGCCGTCTTCGGTCCTTTTGTTTCTTCTTCTTCTATCAGGCAAGCCTTGCGAATTATAAGAAGGATCTTTCCCTACAACACTCATACTGAAAATCAACTTAAAAAAATGAAACGTCCCTGTTTTCATAATCAAATAGGGCTTTGTCCGGGGGCTTGTAGTGGGAGGTTGGATAAAGAAGAGTATCTTAAAGATATTAAAAATATAGAATTATTTTTCAAGGGGAAGAAGAAGACCGTTTTAAGATTGCTAAAAAAGAGAATGAAAGAAGTGGCGAAAGAGAAAGAGTTTGAGAAAGCACATAAACTAAAAAAGCAAATAGAGGCGGTGAATCATATATATGACACTGCGCTGATAACTTCTACCGAATCTGAAAATGATAATATAAGAATAGAGGGTTACGATATTTCCAATATAGGGGGAAAATTTGCGGTCGGAAGTATGGTTGTTTTTGAGGCGGGAGAATTGAAAAGGGAAGAATATAAAAGATTTAAAATAAAGACCGTTAATTCCATTGATGACGTTGGGATGCTGAGAGAGGTTTTGGAAAGAAGATTCGATCATTCATGGAAAGCTCCGGATTTAGTTTTGGTGGATGGAGGTAGGGGACAGGTCGGCGTTGCAAAAGGCATTCTTAAAGAGAGAGGGATTGAAATTCCGGTTATCGGAATAGCCAAGGGCGCAAAAAGAGATAAAAATGAAATCATTGGTGATGTCTCTTTAAGAGTTAAAAAAGAAAATCTTATAAGGATAAGAGACGAGGCACATAGATTTGCGGTTAATTATCATAAGACTTTAAGAAGAAAAGACTTTTTAAATTAAAGTTTTTTTAGTATACTTCTCTAAGGAATAAAAAAATAAAAATATGTCTGAAGAAAAGCTTATAAAATATGTTCAAAGAGAATTGGAAACGGGAGCACCGCGGGAGAAAGTTAAAGAGACTTTGATCGCTGCCGGATGGAATGAGGATGAAGTTGAAGATTCTTTAAAGGTGGTTTTTAATGGAGAAAATACGGAGGAAGAAAAAGATAAGAAGAGAAAGATAAAGATGGATCTGGTGGTTGATGATGAAAAGCCAAAGTTATTTTTCATAACGCTTCTTATTTTTTTAGGAATTATCTTGTTTATAGGTCTTTTATGGGCCTTTTTTCGAGAAGACTCTCAAACCATACTTCAACTTTTTCGATAGTTGCTAGAAGGTTAATTTATGCTATAATAATTCCCAGTCGCTTAAGGGTCGGTACCAAAGTGGCCAAATGGAGCAGACTGTAAATCTGCTGGCTTCATGCCTTCGGGGGTTCGAATCCCTCCCGGCCCACATAAATCTGATCGCCACCCTAGCTCAGAGGCAGAGCACTTCCATGGTAAGGAAGGGGTCGCGAGTTCGATTCTCGCGGGTGGCTCACGGATTAATATAATTTTAAGAAAATGTCTACAAGAACAAGAAAACCATTTATCAAGCTTGATTGTGATAAGTGCAAGAAAACTAATTATCATATCCAGAAACCTAAAGGTAAGACTGTTGAAATCGATAATCTTGAACCCAATAAATTTTGCAAGACTTGCAAGAGTCACACCAAGCACAAGGCCAAGGTTCGATAACCTGAGAAATGGCCATGGGGGTGTAGCTCTAATTGGCCAGAGCGGAGGTCTCCAAAACCTCAGGTTGCAGGTTCGAATCCTGCCACCCCTGCACTATAAACTTAATCCGAGATGGCCTCGGGTTTTTTAGATAAATTCTTTTGTTTTATTTATTTGCGTTATAATGAGTTCGTATGAAAAATAAAAGAAAAATAATAACTTATCCGAACGATATCCTTAACAAAAAAGCTAAGGAGGTTGAAGGTGTTCAAGAGGTTAAAGATCTTATTGAAGAGATGAAGGAAATCTTGGAAGAGGTTGACGGAGCCGGACTTGCTGCGCCACAGGTGGGAGTTTCAAAGCAAGTGTTCGTAGTTAGGGATGGAAATGATTTTTACGGATTTTTAAATCCGAAAATCATTGAAGAAAGCGACGAGCTTATAAGCACAAGAGAGGGATGCCTTAGTTTTCCTGGTCTTTGGATTGATATAGAGCGACCAAAAAAGGTAAAAGTGGAAGTAACTACGGAAGATGACGAAAGACTAACAATCGAAGCCGAAGGAATCGGGGCAGTAGTTTTTCAGCATGAGATAGACCATCTTTTGGGTAAACCTTTCATTGATAAACTTGATTTTTGGGGAAAGTTGAAAGTTAAGGCGAATTATCTTTCCAAAAGAAGATGTGGCTCTCAAAAAAATTAAAGTCCAAAGGATATCTCAAAGACAAAAGATTGGAAGATGCCTTTTCGGCAATTGATAGGGCTGATTTTGTTTTAGAAAAATATTCGGAAGACGCATATTCGGACAGGCCTCTTCCGATAGGCGAGGAACAGACCATTTCTCAGCCGGCAGTAGTCGTCTTTATGTTGGAACTTCTTGATGTTAGGGAGGGAGATAGAGTGATGGACATAGGTTGTGGATCGGGATGGACGACAGCTCTTTTAGCCTTTCTAGTAGGAACAAAGGGAAAGGTGGTTGCAATCGAGAGAATTAAAAGTCTTTTTAATATGGCGAAAAATAACGTTTCCAAATATAACGATTTACAAAAAAGAGTTATTTTTTCTCACGAAAATGCATCTATGGGATATGTTAAGGAAGCTCCATATGAAAGGATATTAGTTTCGGCGGCACTTGATAGCCCGGAAGAAATCCCACAATCTTGGATAGAGCAAATTGAAACCGGGGGAGTAATCGTTTTTCCTGCCGGAAATTCAATTTACAAGGCGATTAAAAAAGATGATGGTGATTTGGAGATGGAAAAATATTTAGGTTTTAATTTCGTAGATTACGTGAAAAATAATGAAAATTAATAAGTTTAGAAATTTAATAATTCCGTTAGTGATCGTGTCTTTACTTTTTTTTGCTTATTATGAGGTTACAAGAACCAGACATATTAACTCATCGATAATTGAAATAAACAGAGGTGACCGATTGATCACGATTGCGGAAAAAATGGGTTATCAATCCCGAGGCTTTAAAATTCCTTTTATCGGATATTTAGTCATAACCGGAAACACAAAAAATATTCAAGCTGGGACCTATCAATTTAACTCCGAGATGAGCATTGTCGAGGTTGTAGATAAAATGATAAACGGAAGAGTTGTCGTAAATAGCGCTACGATAGTTGAAGGATGGACTATTCGTGAAATTGCTGAGCATTTGGAAAAAAAAGAGTTTGTCAGTAAGGAAGATTTTATAAATTTAGTTGGAATTTCGGGCCCCCAGGGAAATTTGATGGGTGTTGAAAAAAAAGAAGCCGTTGATGCTTTTAATTCAAAAATTTTGAGAGACTTACCGGAAGGATCTTCTTTGGAAGGATACCTTTTTCCGGATACTTATCGCATTGATTCTGATAGTCCCGAAAATTTTGTTCGAAGAATGATCGGTAATTTGGAAAGTAAGTTACAGGATTTTTGGGAAGAAATAGAAGAATCCGAGATGAGTATTCATGAAATAATAACAATGGCTTCTCTTATCGAGAGGGAGGTGCCCAATCTTCACGACAAAAAGATGGTTGCGGATATATTATTCAGAAGAATGGAAGTCGGAATGCCCTTACAAGTTGATGCTACGGTTAATTATGTCACTGGAAGAAGGGGTATAGATGTTACGATTACGGAAACAAGAGTTGATTCTCCTTATAATACTTACAGGTATCGTGGACTTCCTCCGGGACCGATATCCAATCCGGGATTGGATAGTATAAAGGCCACAATTAATCCGACCCCTAATGACTATTGGTATTATTTATCCGACCCATCGACCGGAAAGACCGTATTCAGCAGAAATCATATAGAGCACGTGGAGGCAAAAAATAAATATTTAAGATAATTTTTATGATTGCTTATTTGATAGCTTCAAAAAACTTCAAAGATGAAGAGTATTTTATTCCGCGAGAATTACTCGAAGAATCCGGATATCAAGTAGTTACTTTTTCTGATAAAGAGGGGACTTCTCTCGGGTCCGAGGGTGGAGAAGTTGATTCTCTGAGCCTTGATCATATTTCGGTAAAGGATTATACGGCTTTGATTATAGCCGGAGGTCCGGGAGCTTTAAAATTTTTAGACAATGAGGATGTCTATTCAATCATTAGGGAGTTTGATGGAGCCGGTAAACTTGTTGCTGCAATTTGTATCAGTCCCGTTATTTTAGCCAAGTCGGGAATTATCAGGGACAAGGAGGCGACGGTTTGGTCTTCGGGAATGGATAAGTCTCCTATAAAAATATTGCAGGAAAATGGTGCCAAATATATTAATAAAGATGTTGTTGAGGACGAATTGATCATAACTGGTAATGGACCGGATGCTGCTCCGGAATTTGCCCGAAAAATAATAGAAAAGCTTTCCTTAAAAAGCAATAATGAACGATGAAGGAAGTGTTTAGGATCTTTCTTCGAAGTGAATAACGTAAATCTTATTTATCAACCTACCACCTAACTGTTGACAATTTAAGAAGATTAATTATAATTAATCCAAATTAGGTAATAAATCCGCAGACAGTAGGGGCTTGATGCTTAATAATCCTACCGAGGAAATTTTCGAAAACTGTCTGTGTTAATGCAGATTTTTTTATTATGGCTTTAACTAAAGAAAAAAAGAAAGAGATAATAGATGATGTTCGTGGAAACATCGCAAATCAAAAAGTTATCTACTTTGTCAATTACAAAGGATTGAAGGCCAGGGAAGTGGAATCTTTAAGGGAAGAGTTGAAAGATCATGATGCAAATATAATGGTGGTGAAAAAAACCTTGGCTAAGATAGCATTCGAAGAAGAAAATATTGATTTTGACCCGGAGGAAATCGATGGAGAGTTAGCTTTTGTCTTTGGATATGGAGATGTTGTTTCTCCCGCAAAAGCTATAAGTGATTTCGCAAAGGATTATAAAAAGCTTGAAATTTTGGGAGCACTCCTTGATGAGAGCGTTCTTGAGGCCGGTAAGGTTGAAAAATTAGCTGACTTGCCCAGCAAAGATCAACTTAGAGCGCAACTTGTCGCCACTTTGGCATCGCCGATCAGTGGTTTTGTAGGAGTACTGGAAGGAAATATTAAAGGTCTTATAAATGTATTAAAAAGAGAAGCTGAAAAGAAAAATTAATAACCGATGAATTTCAAACCCGAAAGGGGAAGATAATTCAAAATTTAAAATGGCTGAAGAAAAAAAAGAAGAAACTAAAGAAGAAGAAACTAAGGAAGAAAAAGAAGAGGTGGAGGTTCCCGAAAAATTCAAAGGTTTAGTTGATGAGATTTCTAGTCTTTCCGTTTTGGAACTTTCCGAATTGGTGTCCGTTTTGGAAGATAAATTCGGCGTGTCAGCGGCTGCTCCCATGATGGCTGCACCGATGGCTGCTGCCGGCGGTGAGGCGCAAGCGGAGGAGAAGAGCAACTATAATATTGAACTTAAGAGCGTTGGACAGAAAAAAATCGAAGTGATTAAAGCTGTCAGAGATATTACCGGAAAAGGATTGAAGGAAGCAAAGGAATTGGTTGATAGTGCTGTTGATTCTCCTCAGACTATAAAAGAAGGTGTGCCTACCGAGCAAGCTGAAGAAATTAAAGGAAAATTAGAAGAAGCGGGAGCCGAAGTTGAGCTCAAATAAGGCTACAACTCAATTATAGTATAATATACCTCTTGGCCATCCAGGAGGTATATTTTTATTTGTTCATTTTCACCAACCGGGATGATGTCTTTAAGGTTTTTAGCGTTGGGAAAGATTAGTTGAGTGATAAGCTCTCCCTCTTTTGAGGACACTATAACTCGGTTATTTCTTGGTTCCAATATGAAAAGCGGTAAATCTTGACCGGTTTTTATCAATGAAAATCTTTCCGGAAAAGGAAATATTTCACGATGAACTATTTCACTTTCCGAAATCGGTTTTCCGCCTTCGTATTTCCAAATACTGTTATCTTCTTTAAGAGCCCATATGGAGCCGTCTATGGCAAGAGAGGTGATGTTGCCGGGCTTTCTTTCTTGGATCCATATTGAAGATTCGGTTGGGTTGTCCTTGTGATAACGTACAATCTGATTATTTTTTCTTTCTAAGAAATATATATATTCACCGAAGGAGGCAAGTTGTTGATAGCTGTGGTCCAAAAAGGGAATGTCGAGTACATATGAGTTATCGTTCACTATCAGTTTATCCGGTCTACTGAAAAAATAAGGTGTTCCATTAACATCGGTTAATGAAAATATACCTCCATCATCCAAGCGAATCGGCCGAATTAATTTTTCTCCAGTTTCGATATTATATTTCTCAGCACTTGATAGAAACGGATTGTACAGATAAATTTCATCCTCGACCAAAGTCATTTTACTTGGAACTATCTCGGTAGTTGAGAACAAAAACTCCGGATCTTCTATTATTTGAGTGTTATTTATATGAAGAAGTTTTTGAGCAATGTCACTTCTCAATGCTTCTGCTTTCGCCTTGGGAGATATTCCTCCACGTATTAACCCGCCAAGTTCTTCATAGTAATCCTTCAGTTCTGCAAAATTATTCGGGTGAGCCGTTATTTGTCCGATATCTTCCTTCATTCGTCCGAGTATCTCTCTTTGAATCTCTAATTTTTTCGATCTTTCAGAGTGGGTAACGAATGATCCGATTAAAATTATTAACAGTAGAAGGCCTGCCAGATACAAATTCCTCCTTTTTTCTTTATCTTCCGGAATTTTAAAATTATTTATTTTCGGAACATAATCACTATCCTTCAATTTTTTCAAATTACTTCTGAGACTATTCCACCCATTAGCTCCTTCGGTTTTAATGAACTCTATCAACTTAAAGCTATCTTTTTCTTCTTTGGAAGATTTTTCTGTGATTTCTTTTTTCGGTTTTTCTATTTTTATATTGCCGAGTTTCTTTTTGGCAAGTGAGAGTAACTTTATAATACCTCGTCTAATATCTTTTAATACGACCAAGAAAAACTTGAACAGTCTTTCAATAGCGGGCTTACCTGTTTTTATAGTCCAATTAATAAGTCCCACGATTGTGTCTTTTGTTTTTTCCCACAGAAAAGAGACAAGCCTGGCTGTTTCGGAGATAAGATTAAGAGTGAATTTTTTAAATGAGAATTCGTCCTTGCTGATTATTTTTGAATTTCCTAAAGAGGTATCTATCGAGAAATCCACTAAAAGACAAACCCCCGCTTCCTTTGGAAATTTTTCTTTTTGAATCTTTGACACTTTTTCTAGCTTTTTATCATCGATGGGGGATGTATCAGCAAGATCCACTAAAAGATTCTCAGCTAAGAATTTCTTGTATATTTCTTCAGTTAAAACTATTAATTTATCATCTTTTTTAACCTTTCCGGTGACTATACTGCCGAAAGTAGATGTGTTGTCGTCGGTATTTTTTCCTATATCGGTAATTTCACCATTTCTGGAAAGAAGAATTTTTAAACTTCCAACCTTGCTGAATTGGAGTTGATTTCCTTTTATTGAGAGAACTGCTACATGAAGGTTTTTCTTTATTTTTTTCTCTTCCAGGAAATTATTTGCTTCTTTCAATCCCTCTCTTAAAGCTTCCTCTTGAGTTCTGGTAGGGAGGGAGTGGTAAGTACTTTTAATCTTATATGAAAGATTATTTAAGAATGTCTTATTTGAAGATTCGGTCGGCTTGAACTGACCTCCTATAGCTAAAGCTCCCAACCTTTTCTCGTAAACATCTTCCGGTTGGTAGCAGAAAGTATCGATCAATCTCCCTTCTTTGTTATTGGGATTGAAGTGTAATTCGAATATTTGCATATCTTTATGGCATTATAAACTCTTTTGAACCTTTGAGCAAGTTGAATTTAAGATAAAAAGGGGTATAATGAATAGCAGAGAGGGGGGAAAAGAATGAGAAGAATTATTGCTGTCGACATGGATGGGTTCTTGACCAAGATTGGAGTTAAGGGCAATATCCGCTTTCCGAACCTCGCTTATTCTACAGTTCTTAAAATATTAAGCCCGAAACCCAGAATAAAAAATATTGAGAGGGTTAGAAGATGGAAAAATATCGGATTTGAAATAGTTATAGTTTCCGCCAGACCGGAAAGAGTAAGAGATATAACTGAAAAATGGCTGAAGAAACATAATCTTGAGGTCGATGAGATAATTTTGGTCGGACCCGGTAATGTGAAAGAGAAGAAGTTGAATGCCTTGGAAAAAATTAAGCCGGAAGCTTATCATGATGATGACTCAAGCACGGTCAATTATTTAAAAAAAAGGGGGATTTGTGCAGTGCACGGATAAGGCGATGAAAATCGCCTTTTTTCTTTTATAAAACCTTGAAATTTTGCTTAATTTTGCTATAATAATCGCACAAACAAAGGTCGGAAGATAAAATCAAATAAAAATAATATGAACTTAATTCCACGAAAACCCTTCAGGGAAATAGAAGAGTTTTTCAACGATGATGATTGGTTTCTTCCGGTTTTTTCAAGAAAAGAAGCAAGTCCCGAAATGGATATTTATGAGACGGATGATTCGGTGGTTGCCGAGATTAGCGCTCCCGGAATGAAAGCGGAAGATTTATCGGTGACTGTTGAAAATGGAATTTTAGAAGTTAAAGGAAAGAGTGAGCACAAGGAGGAAAAGAAAGAAAAAGGTTATTATAGGAAGGAAATAAGAAAGGGATCTTTTGAAAGAGCGGTTCGATTACCCTCCAATGTTAACGAGAGTAAAGTGGAGGCTTCTTATGAAGATGGAATACTGAAGTTGAGAGCTCCAAAAATTGAAGGAAGCAAAGGAAGAGAAATAGAAATTAAATCTAAGTAGAATAGATCCAATCAATAGCCCGCCCCACCTCGGGTCGGATTTTTATGAATCCCACCATAATACTCGCCTTTATATTTGCAGTTTCGGTAGTTGGATTGGTTAAAGGAGCTGACTGGTTTTTGGAGTCTTCGGAAAAACTGGGGCTGGCTTTGGGTTTATCTCCTTTTATTGTAGGGGTTACGATTGTTTCTCTTGGAACGTCTTTTCCGGAGCTTTTTACCGGAATTATGGCTGTTTTGAGAGGTGCCCCGGAAATTGTAACGGCTAACGCCATCGGTTCTAATATTGCCAACATATTACTTGTGGTGGGATTCTCCGCTTTGGTTGGCGGCAAGCTGGTGGTTACCAAAAGTTTAATTGATTTGGATCTGCCGCTTCTCGCTATCGGAACGGTAATTCTTTTAGGGGTTATTCAACCCTTCTCGGAAGGACAGGAGGCGATTATAACTCGACCGGAAAGCATTATTTTGGTCATAGGTTATATTATTTATTTCATATATACGATATTTCACGATTACCCCGAAACGGAAAAGGAGGATGTAAAAAAGTTACCCTCCAGGAAAGAAAGAAGAGAGAATCTTGCAGAGGGAGAGAAGTCTTCGGGATTTACTCTTAATGACGGAATTCTTCTTTTTATAGGAGTCTTTCTTTTAGCTTTCGGATCCAACTATTTAATAGATTCGGTAATCAAGTTGTCCGAACTTCATCAGATAGCAATGGGTGTGATATCGATTATCGCGGTAGCTATCGGTACGACCCTTCCGGAGCTTTTTGTTTGTGTTAAAGCGGCCAGAGAAGGTAATTCGGAATTGGCTTTGGGTAATATTTTCGGATCCAATATTTTTAACTCCTTTATAGTAATAGGGATTCCCGGAATTATCGGTGATCTTCCCCTTGATGTGGAGACTTATCAAGTGGGTATTCCCTTCTTACTTTTCGCCACTCTTCTTTTTGTTATTTCGGGAATATCCAGAAGAGTTCATTCTTACGAGGGTGCGTTTTATTTATTACTTTATATAATATTCATAGTTAAAATTTTCGGAATTTTTTAAATAAGATGACGATATTCAGGTTTTATTTAACTGATATAATTATCATTTTGATAGTGATTCTCATAGTATATTATATCGTTATGGAGCTGGATTTATTTCCAATTCCCTGAAAAAACAAAAACCCACCTTCCATGTGAAAGGTGGGTTTTCTAATGACTAACTATTCCCATTCTTCTTCGTCTTCCAAAAGGTCGTCATCCCATTCTTCGTCATCATCCCAGTCTTCTTCGTCATCCCATTCTTCTTCGAGATCGTCGTCTTCTTCGTCGGGAGTAATGATTTCAAATTCTTTTAAGTTCTTCATAATTTTTTGGTCTTAAATTTAACATCGACCTTTTCTTGAGGTCATTATAATTACCGCATTTTTTTTGTCAACGGCTTTTTAAATCGGTGAAAATTGTATATAATCGATTAACATAGATTATGAGTAAAATTCAGGACAATTTGGTAATGCAGTGGCTTTCTTGGCACTTTAAGGATGCTCCGATCGAGATAATTGAGGGTTGGAAAAACTTCTTAAGATTTTCGGTTGAGTTTTTTTCCATTATCCCACTATTAAAAACACTGATTAGTCCTTGGAAAAGGCTTGCAGACCCTTATAGTGGAGGGATTTTTAATCTTGGTGAAAATATTCAGGTTTTGATCACTAACTCTTTTTCAAGAGTATTGGGGTTTTTAATAAGAAGCTCGGTTATAGCTTGTGGGATTATCTTTACCGTATTAGTATTTTTCGGTGGTTTGTTGGTTTTTATTGCTTGGTTCTTTCTCCCCGTTATGATTATCGTGGGTCTCTTTTTTAGTTTGATGCTTCTTTTTTAATGTTTAATTTTCTACCGGAAAAATCAAAAATTTTCAAAGCTGTAAAAGCTCCGGTCTTTCTAAAAAAGTCTTTTTTAGCCAAAGAGATTTTTTTCTGGATTTTTGTGGCCTTTTTCTCTTTCTGGATAATTGGATTATTCGAAAACTCTTTAAGGATTATTGAAATTAATTTAATCTTGTCAGCCATATCCTTTTCCCTTTTCGGGTTTTTACTTTCCTGGTATTTAAATCTTTTTTTTCAAAAAAAAGTAAAAGTTAGCAATCCTCCACTGCCTTTAAGCGAGGCTGCTGCCAGAATTGAAGAAATAAATTATGCTGATTTTTTGAATTATGATGCTGCCGAACTGATGGGTAAAGTTCTGTCGGGAAACGGCAAAAACTCGGAAAACCTTTTGTTTCACACTTTAAAACTTCCCTTTACTCATTTTGTTTTCTCCCGTCTTTTAATAGATAAGTCGGAACTGATGAGAACTGTGAAATCTGCCGGTTCCAGAGATCTTCAAATATCGGATTGTCTGAAAAACACCATAAGTAGAAGTCTTGTGATAGCGGAGAAAAGAGGGGACTCGAAAGTGAGAGCTGAAGATTTTTTGGTAGCTTTATCCCACACTAATGAGTTTTTCGAAAAAATATTAATGAGAGCCGATGTGCAAAAAAGAGATTTGGAATTTTTGACGGAGTGGTATATGAGGGTTGAAAAAAAAGAAAAGGAGAGGAAGAGAATTTGGAAGTATGAGAATTTGGCTAAGATGGGAACATTGGGAAGGCAGTGGGCTTCCGGAAATACTTATCTTTTGAGTAAATTTGCAACGGATTGGACGGAGGTCAAATCAAAGCAGGGATTCAGGGAGATTGTAGGGCATTCTTCAACAATGGAAGCGATGGAAAGAATTTTATCTGGATCGAGTAAAAATAATGTTATCTTGGTCGGACAGCCGGGAACCGGAAGAAGAAGCTTGATTGATGAACTGACAAGAAGAAGTTTTTTGGGACTCTCCGTTCCCGGAGTCAATCATAAGCGTGTTTATAAACTTCATTTACAATCTTTGATTGCTCAGGTTGAAGGAAAAGAAGAAACCGAGCAAATTTTGGATAGGATATTTTCGGAAGCGGCACGTGCGGGAAATATAATTTTAGTCATCGATAACATTCATGAATTTATCTCCGGGCAAAATAGGGCGGGGGTTATCGATATATCCGGAGTAATTGATCCTTATCTCAACTATCCGGAATTTAAAGTTGTAGGCATAACCAATTTTCGAGATTACCGTAGAATTGTAGAAATGAACCAGTCGATAAATTCAGTGATGGAAAAGGTTGAGGTGTCGGAAATTTCTATGGATGAAACAATAAGGTTGTGTGAGATGATAACTCCCGGACTTGAATCCAAGTATAATTGTTTTATTACATATCCGGCAATCAGAGCTTCAGTTGAGTTAACGGAAAAGTTTATGGGTTCGGATCCTTTTCCCGAAAAGGCTATGCAGATTCTTGAAGAGTCTATTATATCGGCTACTCAAAAGAAAAAGAAGGTCTTAAAGAAAGAAGATATAGCGGAGGTTCTCTCTCAAAAGGCTGAAATACCGATTGGAGAGGCTGCCGA
>PWPS01000055.1 GCA_003557065.1 Candidatus Nealsoniibacteriota bacterium
CCCAGAAGGGTAGGTTACCTTTACCCCCAGATTGGTTAAACTTTGATCCAAGTTGGAAAAATATCTGACCCTGAAGGGAAATTCCTCTCCCGCTTCCATTTGATTCGGAAGATCAAATTCAAAACTTATCGGAACACCGGTTATTATACCGGTATGAGTTCTTTCAACTTCATAGGTTGCCGATAAATTTTGCGGAGTGTAGTTAAACCAAGCTGTAGTTCTCACACTATCTCCCTCTTCTCCGAAAATCCTCGCTTTAAAACTGATAATTTCCTCTTGTCCTGGATTGAGACTGTCCAAATCCTTAATTCTACGAAAGGATCTTCTTTCGGTGGTTAGATCATCTTCATCTTCTTCCACGGGAATGGATGCCTCCGGATATTCAAATGTGATTGAGACATTTTCCAATCGTATGTCGCTGTTATTTCTGTATCTGATTCTGTACTCCACCTCTTCTCCTACCTGAACCTCCGAGGGACCAATTATCTCCACACGCAAATCGGCTTCGGAAAAACTACCCCTGTCAAAGAAGAAAAAAGCAACGGTTGCCGCTATTAATGCAAGAAATAAGCTTAAAAAGAAAATTTTTCTTATTATGTTCATATTGTTATTTTGTTTCTCTGTTTATTCTAACAAAGTAATAATCCCGCTTCAAGACAAGCGTGATGGTAATACGATTAAATAATTACTTAAAACTTCATCAATCTTCTCAAAATGAAAATCTTTTTCTAAAAAATTCTCGAATTCCATCTTTGAAACGGATTCAATTAGATTTATATCACCCTCTTCCAAGCTTATTTCCAGAGGATCTCTTATCTTGAGAGAGCAATTTTTACAAATCAAACCACCCTCCCGTGGACTGAATATAGAAGCTTCTTTCTTATCCAGTACACAACCACCCATATCGGGCTTATATCCTAATATTTCAAGAAATTTAAAGCAAAAGTAGTAATAAAATAAATGGAGCAGTCTCTTTTTGTCATTGTTGCCGAGATTGCTTAAAGAGAGATCATCCAGAAGGAAAAAACTTTTTCTTGCAAAAATCCAAAGCCTCTCATCTTCTTCTTCCTCTGCGAGAAAAGAATCCAAAAGGCGAGCTATCTGGAAAGCGACTGAAAGTTTTCCCAAATCACTTTTAATCTCCGAAAAATCATCCCTTAATTCTGAATCGGTCAAGATGTTGTAGTGTCTTCCTCTTATGAATTCGATATCGGAGTAACAAAAAAGCTCGGAACTCGATCGCAATTTTGATTTTATCTTTCGTATTGACTTTCCCGTTATTCCAATTTTTCCAAATTCCTTGGTGAAAACGGTTAAGTATTCATCCGCTTCAAATCTTTTGAGCTTGGAAATAAAAATTCCTTCCGCTCGGTATCTGATAAACATCAATCAATTTTTTCAATCTTGAGAAGTATTTCCTTTTCTTCAAATTTAATCTTTCCATCTTTATCATCCAATTGATCCCTCTTGATCAGTTCAGCCGCAAGAGTTTCCTCTTCTATGTAAGAAATGAACTTTCCAACCATCTCTTTTAGGTCTCCCGAATAAAAGACTTTGATTTTATCCTCCGGAACAAGTCCCGATTTTTTTCGTAAGAATTGAATCGTTCTTATTAGTTCTCTCGCTGCTCCTTCCTTCTTCAAATCCGGAGTCAGCTCCGTGTCAAGTTCAAAATCTTCGCTGGAAACAACATTTTTAACATTGATCTCATCCTTTAAAACATCTATTACACCCTCGCACAACTCCTCTTTTATCTTCAAGGTAGAAAGTGGCTGTCTCACCTTTATTCCCGCTTTTGCTCTTTCCGATAAAGCATTTGCAGCAATTTCTCTTACTTTTTTCATTTCATCTTCAACTTTGTCGTTGATATATTCCTGATCGACTTCCGGATAATCAGAAAGATGAACAGAATCTTTCCCGGTCAAATCACGATAGAGATAGTCCGCAAGAAATGGGGAATAGGGCGCCATCATCTTTATTATTCTGACTAGTACGTAATAGAAAGTTTCAGCAAATTCTTTTTCTTCCTTTTTATTTTCGGGTTTTTGCAATTTTCTTCTCGACCTCCTAATGTACCAATTCGAAAGATCGTCGATAAGATCGTCCACCCTTCTGGATGCATCCGTAAGCTGATAGTTGTCCATATCATCAATAACCTCTCCGATCGACCTATTTACTCTTGACAGAATCCATCTGTTGAGGGAGTGGCTCGGCTCGGGCTTGGAGTTGAATTGTTCCCTTTTTACATAAGTGTCAAAAAAGGAGTAACTATGCCAAAGAGTAGCAAAAACCCTTCTGTGAACTTCCTTGACTCTTTCTTCGGAAAATCGATAATCTTCTCCTATTCTAGTGGAAGAAAGAAGGAAAAATCTGAGCGAGTCAGCTCCATAATTATCAAATACATGATCCATTTCGGGATAATTTCTCAACTTCTTGCTTAACTTTTTGCCTGTCTCATCCAAAAGAAGCCCGTTCGTAACCACATTTTTAAAAGCCGGTTTTCCTTTACCCAAGCCCACGTCACTCAATGTGAGAGCAGTAGCAAGAACGTGCAAAGTATAAAACCAACCTCTCGTTTGATCCATTCCTTCTGCAATAAAATCAGCAGGGAAAGCTTCTTCCATCTTTTCTTTATTTTCAAAAGGGTAATGCATTTGGGCATATGGCATGGAACCCGACTCGAACCAACAATCGAAAACCTCTTCCACTCTTTTCATCTTCTTTCCGCAATTACAATCGATTTCGATCTTATCTATATAAGGCCTGTGCAAATCTTCGGGGGTCTCTCCCAATTCTTCAACTGAACCGATCGCTTTCATGTTGTTACACTCTTCACACTCCCAAACCGGGATTGGAGCACCCCAAAATCTATTCCTGGATATACTCCAGTCACGAGCCCCCTCCAACCAATTTCCGAATCTTCCATCCTTTAAATGCTCCGGAACCCAATGAATTCCCTTATTATTTTCAAGTAATTCCTTTTTGAAAGCTGTAACTTTTACGTACCAACTATCAAATGCATAATATAAAAGAGGAGTATCACAGCGCCAACAAAACGGATAAGAGTGTTCATAATCCTCCTTTTTATAAAGGAGCTCTCTTTTTCCCAAATCTTCTATTATTCGCGAATCGGCTTTTTTGACAAACATTCCGGACCACTCTCCCGCCTCTTCAATAAATTTACCCTCCTCATCCACTAAATGGAAAAACGGAAGATTTTCTCTCTTTCCCAACTCAAAATCGTCTTCACCATACATGACCGCAGTATGCACGATACCGGTTCCCTCATCCAGCGTCACAAAATCAGCCAGATAAACCTTGAACGAATTCTCAATTCCCTCCGGCTTTGCGTCTTTCATAAAGGGATAAAGGGGTTGATAGGAGACGCCTTCCAGTTTCTTTCCTTTAAACTCTTTTTTAATTTCAAACTGTTCATCTAAAACCTCCAATCTTTCTTTTGCTAAAATAAAATCCTCATCTCCGGACCGAACCAGAACATAGTCAAAATCGGGATTAACGGTAAGAGCTACATTGCCGGGAAGAGTCCAAGGTGTTGTAGTCCAAGCCAAAAGTGAGGCTCCTTTAAAGTCTCCTTCCTCAATTTTCATTTTAACAAAGACAGAGGGATCGATCGTAAGCTCATATCCTTGATTAACTTCGAAATTTGATATGGGAGTACCACAACGCGGGCAATAGGGAGAAATTCTGTAATCTTTATAAACAAGATCTTGATCCCAAAGTTTTTTAAATACCCACCAAACCGATTCGGTATATTCTTGATCCATTGTCGCATAGTCATTTTCATAATCGGCCCATCTACCGACTCTGGATAAAGTTTTTTTCCACTCATCGACACACCTAAAAACCGAATCTTGGCAAGCCTTATTGAATTTCTCAATTCCTATTTTTTCTTCTATTTCTCTCTTACTATCAACATCCATCTCTTTTTCGATAAGATTCTCAACGGGCAAACCATGACAATCCCACCCGACTATTCTTGGAACTCTATAACCTCTCATCGTTTTATACCTTAAAACGCTATCCTTTATTGTGCTTGCCAAAACATGGCCGTAATGAGGCATTCCGGTAGCAAAAGGAGGTCCGTCATAAAAGCTGAAAAGAGGACTATCCGCTCTTTCTTTTAAGGTTTTCTTAAATACCTCCTCCCTCTCCCAGAGATTCAGCATTTCTTCTTCTATTTTTGAAAAATTCATTTTTTCTTAATTTAACTTTATAAGCTCAGCCGTCTTTATTTTATTTTTATCCTTCTTTATTTCAATCATCTTTTCCTTACCGATGTTATTAATTTTTCCTAAAAGTAGCCATAAGGGATCCCTATGGCTAATAATCAATATCTTTTTGCCTTCATCTTCAGAATCTACGTCAAGAATAAAATCAAAAATTCTCTGTTCCAAATCATTCCAACTCTCTCCTTCTTCCGGCCTTCTGAAAAAGGACTCTTTCTCTATCGGAAATTTGTTATAAAATTCTTTTTTTCTTCTCCCATGCCAGACCCCAAGATTAAGATCTCGTAATCTCACATCGAATATTATCGGTCCGTCAAATCTGATTTTCTCTTTAACGATTAATGCGGTTTGTCGGGTTCTCAAAAAGTCCGAAGAGTAAATTAAATCCACTCCCCTTATCCCTTCTGCAGATTCCTCAACCTCTTTTACCCCCTTTTCCGATAGGGGGATTTTATCAATACAATTCGCCGGATATATAAAATCTTTTTTCCGACCTTGATAGTCGGTATCTCCGTGCCGTAAAAGATAAAATTTATTTCTAAAATCCATCATTTACATTCTTTCGGGAATGGGGATTCCCAAAAGATCAAGTGATTTATTTAACACTTTATGCGTCGCCTCGGTTATGAAGATTCTTTGATTTTTAATTTCCGAGGGGGCTTTTAATATCGGATGGGAGCTATAAAATGCATTGAAGTCTTTAGCCAGCTCAAAGGCGAATCCGGCCAAAGAAGAGGGGGTAAAGTTTCTCACCGCCGACTCAATAACACCGTCAAACTCTATTAATTTTTTGAGCACAGCTCTTTCTTCGGAATTCAATTTTATTGTTGACTCTTCAGAAATTGGCTCTTGCTTGCATTTATTCAAAACACTTCTTGCTCGGAGAAGACTATATTGCAAATAGGGTCCAGAATCTCCTCTTAAATTCATCACCTTCTCCCAGTCAAAAACTATATCACGACTGTAATGATTTTTAAGATCGGCGTATTTCACCGCTCCAACCGCTATTTTTTTTATCGCTTCTTTTTTTTGTTTCTCAGTCATATCCTTTACCGTCTCGGATTGCATCATTATTTCCTCGGCCCTTCGCATTGCTTCATTCAATACATATTCCAGGTGAATTGTTCTGCCTTTTCTTGTCGACATCTTTCCCTCTTTGAGTCGATACATTCCATGAGCAACATGGAAAAACTCTTCACTTTTTTTCCATCCCAGCATCTCAACGGTCTTGAAAAGTTGTCTCATATGAAGCTTTTGATCCGCTCCAATCTCATATATGAACAAATCCGGATTCCATCTATCAATCCTGTATCTGACCGTAGCCAAATCTCTTGTGAAATAAGTTGTACTTCCATCCGACTTTAACAACATGGCCGGAGGCATTTCATTTCCGAAATCAACTATCAAAGCACCTTTTGATTCTTTCGCTATCTCTTTTCCTTTTGCTTCTTCAAGAACCATTTTCATTTTGTCCTGGTAAAAGCTTTCTCCCATACAATAATCAATTTCCACATCCAGAAGTGAGTATGTTTCTTCAAATTGCTTAATACTTTTTTTTACACAACTTTCCCATATCGAAACAGCTTCTCCATCACCGTCTTCCAGTTTCTTGAACCATATTCTTGCTCCTTCCTCCAGCCCGGGATCATCTTTCGCCTCTTTATGAAATTCTACATAAAGATTTTCCAAATCACCTATGGATAAATCCTTTATATTTTTATTTTTTCTTTTAATTTGAAAAATTAACTTACCATACTGCGTTCCCCAATCACCTAAATGATTTACTCCCACCGTTTCCCATCCTTCGAATTGATACAAATTGTAAATTGCCTGACCGATTATTGTAGAACGTAAATGACCGATTCCGAATGGTTTGGCTATGTTGGGCGCAGAATAATCTACCACCACTCGTTTTCCCAACCTTTCTCTTTCAAAAGCTAAAGTATCTTTACTTAAATTAAAAAGAAACTTGTCGGTAAATCTGAAATTTACAAAACCGTTTAAGCTTTTCACTTCAAATGAATCTTCTGAAATTCTTTCGGCTATTTTCTCGGCAACCTCTACGG
Source organism: Candidatus Nealsoniibacteriota bacterium (assembly GCA_003557065.1). Classification (GTDB taxonomy): domain Bacteria; phylum Patescibacteriota; class Minisyncoccia; order Minisyncoccales; family PWPS01; genus PWPS01. Next base: position 6,314 of record PWPS01000055.1, read on the forward strand.
GACTCTTCTTCACCTTTCCGGCAATTCGAAAAGCTATATTGGTACACAAATCCCCATGCGAAGGATCCGTCGGAATTTCAAATTCGATTTCTTCAAGATTGATCTTTGCATTAAACAAGTCACAAAGAACCGTTCTTAAATTCTCTTTTAAGCTTTTCTCAAACATATGCTTCATCATACCACATTACGTATAAAATTTGAACCCGAGCAAGAAAGCGAGCACATTGTCCTAACTTTAACCATCCAATAAAAAAAGCAACCCGTAAAAAGAGTTGCTTTAGTTGATTAGTTACCTTATCGAAGTAGACTGGTCATCTCTTTCGCTCACTCCCGAACGATTACTTTCACCTACACATTTGTCGTCTTCACATGTACAGGTAGTTCCGGGCCTGGGGCTTATCACTTGAGGACACATAATATCCAATCTGTCGGAACAATTATCGACGTAGTCACTATTGACGCACTCCCATTTGGCTCCCGCATTTTCAGGGCAACAATTGACGCTGATCCACTCACAATCACTATCTCTTCTACATCCTCTCATATCATCAATTTCCTGAACCTTTTCCTCTTCACATCGATATTCTTCACTTATTACTCTTCTAACCTCTTCCCCCATGGTAAATCCCATTTTTTCCATATCGGAATCCGTTTCAATACCCTTCCTTATTTGGTAATCGTACAAGGCTCTTGCAGTATCCCATCCGTAAGGACCAGAAACATTACCACGAAAATATCCTTCTTTTTGCAATATTTCATGTAGCGCCCTTACGTCTTCCCCTTCATCCCGATAACCGATTTCTCTTTTGAATTCATAGCACACCGAGTCACGTTCAAGAAGATTTCTTATCACTTCTCTTAAACGGGAAACATTGATTTCCGGGTTAATTTCCTCTATCCTTCTTATTCTTTCTTCAACTTGCTCCATCGCTTGAACCCTGCCCTCGGAAGTCCTTTCTGCAGAAATATCCCGACTCCCTAAAAAACCAAAAGAAATTAAAGGGAAGGACAGTAAAAAAGCAACAATTATTATCTTTTTCATTTTTTTAAAATGGATAAAAAGACCTTTTCGTCATTTTAGCAGAAAAAGAAAGAAAATTGCAATTATTAAAATCCGAAAGAGATTTTATTATGCTAAATTTTTTGTTAGAATGAATCCGTATGTCGATAATGTCCCAAAACAAAAAAGCTTACTACGATTATGAGGTTTTGGAGGATTTTGAAGCTGGAATAGTATTAACCGGTCAGGAGGTCAAATCCATTAGAAATGGAAGAATGTCTCTGAAGGGGTCTCATATAATCATCCAAGAGGGGGAAGTTTTTTTAATCGGTTCAAAAATACCTCCTTATCAACCTAAAAACACACCCAAAGATTACGATCCCGGAAGGAAAAGAAAGCTACTCCTGACAAAGAAAGAGATTCGCTATTTAACGGGAAAGTCGACTGAAGGGGGCTTGACTTTAATCCCTTTAAAGGTGTATACTAAAAACCGCTTGATAAAGCTCAAGTTCGGTCTTTGTCGAGGAAAGAAAAAGTATGACAAAAGAAAGAAAATAAGAGACAGAGAGATCGATAAAAACTTAAGAAGAAAGATCAAGAACTTTTAAAAAGGGGATGATCCGACTAGACGGGAATCATTCTTCGAAGCAAGGCAAGTCGAGCCGGTAAACTCGTAAATCTTGCCAAAAATTGTAAGTGCCAACTTACGAAACAAATTGGCTTTTGCTCCTGCGTTAGCAGTAGCGTAATTGAAGCCTGTCTTATTTTTTGACTTCCGATAAAAAAATAAGGTATCATATCATCGGAATATGCGAATTTCCCCGGTCAGGAAATCCGTGAAATTTACCCGACCTTTGACCGAAAGGTTTTCGTCCGGTTTTAATTTTTCGGTCGAGAAATAACCGGGCTAAACTTGTAGACTTGTTTCGATGAAATTTCCGGACGGGAGGTCACACCTCCCCATCTCCACATTTAAAATCAATTAAATAAAAAACCATTCCTAATAGCAAAACACGAGTAAATAACCAGATAAGGGCCGACAAGTTGAGAGTAATAGCCGCTGACGGAGAATATGTCGGCGTCATGAGCAAAGATGAAGCTCTCCTAGAAGCCAAAAAAAGAGGTTTGGATTTGGTAGAAATATCCCCGACTGCAACCCCTCCCGTGTGCAAGATTATAGATCACGGAAAATATAAATATCAGCAACAAAAAAAAGAGCAGGAAAAATCCAAAAAAACGCACCAACCCGAAATGAAAACTCTGAAATTGAGTTTTTCAATCTCTGATCACGATATGGAAATAAGAGCGAATAGCGCTAAAAAATTTTTAAAAAGGGGAGATAAAGTACGAGTTGTTTTGCCTCTAAGGGGTAGGGAAAACGCACTACAGGACACCGCAAAGGAAAAAATGAAAAAGTATGTGGAAATGGTGAGTGGGGATATCGATATAAAAATTGAGAAAGATATAAAAAAAGAACCTCGCGGATTAACCATGACACTAACCACAAATGAATCATGAAACCAAAAACAAGAAAGTCAATTAAGAAGAGATTTAAAATAACCAAAAGTGGGAAAATATTGCGCCGAAAACCGGGGCAAACCCACTATAGGGCAAAAATGTCCGGAGAAGAAAAAAGACAAACTAAAAAATGGGTGGAAGTTCACGAATCGGAAGTTAAAAAGATTAAAAAAGCTTTGAAGTACTAATTCCAAAGAATATGCCAAGAGTAAAAAGAGGAACAGCGAAAAGAAATCGCAAAAGAAAAATCATCAAAGAAGCCAAGGGTTTCCGGTGGGGACGAAAGAATAAGTATCGTGCCGCCAAAGAGGCAATGATGAAAGCTTGGAGTTATCAATACAGAGACAGAAAAAATAAGAAGAGAGATTTTCGTCGTAAGTGGCAAGTTCAAATCGGTGCCGCCTGTAAAAATAATGGAACTTCATATAGTGAATTCATTGGAAACTTAAAAAAAGAGGGAGTTATTCTGGATAGGAAAATATTGGCTTCTCTAGCCAAGGAAGAGCCTGAAGCCTTCAAGGCTCTGATTGAGAGTGTTGGCAAATAATATCATTTGCAGCGCTTAAAACTTTTTCCGTATTGGAAAAAGAGATCATTTCTTTTGCTTCTGCGTAGTTAACCCATTTATAATCCAAATGTTCCGAAGAGAGCTCTACGCTCTCTTTTTTAGTTTCAGCCAAAAAATACACAACTATCTTAAAAACATTTTTACTCTCTCTTTTGAAAAAATATTTAATCCATTTTTTAAACTTCTTTATATCGATTTCATTTTTTTTAATCCCCGTCTCCTCTTCAAGTTCACGAATGGCTGCTTCCAATAAATCCTCATCATTCTCCAAATGTCCTTTGGGAAATCCCCAATACTCCTTTCCTTCCTCTCTGGGGGGATACTTCAATAAAAGATAAAAAACGTCATTTTTTTCTTTTCTGTAAATTATAAATCCTGATGATTTTTCCATTTTCATATTTTTAATTATAAGAATCGGTTAACCACTTTTTAAGCCCGGAAACTTCCATCTCCAAATCTTTCTCCGATTCCGATCCTAGCAGAACAAATGAAACTCTCCTTACTTCACTTCCAAAATCTATATTAAATATGAAAAATCCGGAATAACCGGCCGCTTGTGTGTATCCGGTCTTGCCACCGATAAATTGTGAATTAGGATAAAATATATTTTTATTTTTTACTCCCGGAAATGCTTGGTAATTGATGCCGGGCACCCAAACACCCCTTGTAATATTAAGAAGCGGCATTCTGGTATTTAGTAAGTAATAAGAAAGGTAATAAATGTCTTTTGCGGTAGAGATGTTACCCGTGTCAATTCCGGTCGCCTCTACAAATATAGTGTTTTTCATTCCTATGCTTTTCGCTTTTTGCTTCATATATTCCAAAGTGTTATCCCTTCCCAAATAATGAGATAGCACTCTGGTCGCATCATTTGATGATTCAATTAAAACGGGGGATAATAGATCGATCATCCTAACCACCCTCCCACTCCATATCTTTTGATCGGTTCCCTCAATCATATAATCCCTTACGGTTATCGGCGTAGTAGTCCCCATGTGCTCTACTGCAATTATGGAAGTCATTACTTTCGCAATCGAAGCTATCGGGCGCTCTGCATTCGGGTTTTTAGACGCAAATACTTTTCCCGAATCGATATCCGCAACTAAAAAACTATCAGCGGTAATTGCCGGAAAATCAGCCGGATCGGGCTCTCTATCGGGAAAGCTCTCTTTGATATGAGTAATCGACAAAACGGGAATATCTTTTTCCAGTAAATCATAAAGTTCTATCATCTCCTCATTTCTTACTCTGACACAACCACCTGAAATCGCGGAAGTATAAGGAATCCCCGAAGGATAGTAAGCTTCCCCGTGAAGTAGATACTTACCGTATATCCTTACCGAAAAAGGCATATATACATTTGATTCGGTTGAAAAGCGCAAACCTTCCTTGGATAAAACACGATAAAGACCACCGGGAGTACCGTTCCAGCCGGTCGGATCACCCGCCGCCAGAACATTGAACGAAAATTTATCATTCTCTTTGAATAACTTAATTTTTCTTTCTACAGTATTTATTTCCAGATACTCATCAAGATTCTCCGACATACTTCCATAATCCGGAAGAGAAACCGAATCAAAAAAATCTAAAGATCTTTTCATTACTTCAAACTCCCACTCATAAGGACTATCTTCCGATTTATGAAGAGAAAAGTCTTCCTTGTACAGAAATACCCCATACGACCGTTCAGATTTCGGATGGAAGAAGTTAATTGAATCACTACCCTTTTCTTTCTCCCACTCTTTGGGTATCTCCATAAAAAAATTCCAATCGGGATCAGCCAACAATCTTGTTTTCCGACTGAAAGGTTCAAAATAATCTTTTATTAGTCTATATTCAATATCACCCTCATCATAATGAACGGTAATCACACTTCCATCAACGGTGATATTATCGGGTTTTTGCTCCAAGTCTATCCCGGCGAAATGTCCCTCACTCTCATTTGCCGCTATTATTTCGTATTGGGGTGGCATGGAGTCGGTTCTAAATTCAAGCAAACCCAAAGTTGAGTGTTCAACGGTTCCTATTTTAGAAATATGAGCTATCAGATTTTCTTGCGGTAAATCATCATCCCCACAAAGTAAAGAAATATCTTCGACCGCAACCTTCCCGTTCTCAAATTTAACGGGGTAATATATCTTTATAATCTCATTGCCGATTTCCCACTCCTTTTTTTCTTCCGGAATCTCACTGCTTAAAAAGTTAAAAATAATACTTACGGAGAGTAAAATCAAAAAAAATATCGTAAATTTTAGAAAACTATTTTTCATTTAAAAATAATTTTAATTCACTGAGATCAAAAGTGTTTATGATATCTGAACTATTGGCCCAACCTCTTCTTGCCTGCGCTATTCCCAACATCATATTTTCCATTTGTTTTACATTGTGAGAATCGGTGTTAATCACCAATCTTACCCCGGACTCAACACAATCACGAACTCTGTCTCCCCCAAGATCAAGCCTCGCAGGTGAAGAATTAATTTCCAAAGCAACACCATTCTTTTTAGCGGCTTTCAAAATTTTTCCGAAATCCATCACCAACTCCTTCCTCCTCTTTATCAAGCGACCGGTAGGATGAGATATTATTTTTACTTGAGGATGCTAAATAGCCTTTATTATTCTTTCGGTCATATCTTCTTTCTCCATTTCAAAATGGGAATGAACTCCGGCGATAACATAATCCAGCCTCTACAAAGCTGAATTATCTATATCCAAATTTCCATCCTTGAGGATATTGGCCTCACAGCCTTGCAAAATTACAATTTTACCGTTTTTACTTCTTATTTCTTCATTTATTCTATCAATCTCCACTCTTTGCTCTAACAATCTTTTTTCGTCCAATCCATTTTCTATCTTCAACTCCTTTGTATGATCGGCTATACCAAGATAAGAATATCTCTTCTTTTTGCCATAATCGGCTATATCCCTAATGGAATCAACTCCCCCGGACCAGTTACTATGAATGTGTAAATCACCCTTAATATCGGAGATCTCACACAAGTCAGAGAAATTATTGGAGATCGCTTTCTCCACTTCTCCCTTGTCCTCCCTAAGTTCGGGAGGGATATAAGAGAGACCTAATTTTCTGTAAACTTCTTCTTCGCTTTTTCCCGCCACTCTTTTCCCATTTTTAAACAGTCCATATTCGCTCAATTTATAACCCTTCGAAACAGCCAGTTTTCTTAATTTGATATTGTGACTTTTAGATCCGGTAAAGTATTGCAAGGCCGCACCGAAACTTTTCCCCTCAACCACTCGCAGATCAACGTTGATCCCTTGCTTGAGTCTTATTGACGACTTCGTTTCTCCTTTGCCCGTAATTTTTTCGATCTTTTTAAAAGAGGTAAATTTCTCCATTATCTTTTTAGAGCTACTTGCCGAAACCAAAATATCAACATCGCCTATCAATTCTTTTTTTCTCCTTAGAGATCCCGCGAAGCTTATCTTCTTTACATCCTTCAACTTTTTCAACCTTTCAAATATTTCACCTGCAACCGGGTCAACTTCTCCGAGCCCCCATTTTCCTTCATCTCTCTTCAAGAAATCAATAGCCTCCAATATATTTTCTTCGGTTTTTTTACCGAATCTTTCAAGGGACGAAATTTCTCCCTTAATGGCGAAAGATTCCAGTTCTTTGATGCTCTTTATTCCCAAACTATTATAAAGTTTCTTTATGTTCTTCGGTCCGATCCCCCTAATGGCGGACATTTTCTCGATATCAATCGGGAACTTCTTTTTCAGAGATTGAAGATGCTCCATTTCTCCGGTAAGAATCAATTCCTCTATCTTGTCTGCGATATTTTCTCCTATCCCCGATACCTCTTCAAGTCCCTCTCTGCCATTTTTACGATACACCTCTGTTAATTCTTCACTCAAGCTCGCAATCGAAGAAGAAGCCCTTCTATAAGCAAAGGGCTTGTATTTTACACCGTCAATCTCCAAAAAGTAAGCTATCTCTTCTAATTTTTTGGAAATATCACTATTGTTCATTTAGCAACTCCTCATTTCTTTTTTTTGTCATATAAACCACCCCCGCGGAAATCATTGCAGAAGTCGAAACGAGAATAAAAACAGCTTGAAAGCCGATTTTATCCGCAATCATACCACCGAATACGGCCGTAAATCCAAGCGCATACCCAATAAAAGTACTGTGCATCGCCCACGTGAAAGAGCGCCACTCCTGATCCATATAATGAGTAAACATACCGAACCAGGCCGGCACTATGCATGCTTGAGCCAATCCTCTAAAAAATTCAATGACGAAGATGTGCCAAATACTCGATGCAAAAATATAACTCAAGGACAATAAGCTTAAGGAAACCAGTCCCGTCATTAAAACATTCATATCGTCACGATCTCCCTTAATAAGATCCATCGCCCTTGCAATAAACGGTTGAGCCGTCGATTTGGTTATCCAGTAAACTCCCGCAGCAAGACCGATCATTCCAACGCTCGCACCGGCAATACGTTCGGTCATAAATATAGCAAAAACGGGACCGATAAAGCCCCATCCCGACTGCAGGAAAAAATCCGATACTATGAAATTGACTATAAGCTTATTCGGTTTATACATCACCGGGAAGCTATAAAGATTTTTCTATTTCCAAAAGAAAAGCCATCAATCCGGGATCGTCAATCGTTTCTTTAGCCTTTCTAATCCATAACTTATATTCTATGTCATCATGTCCCTTTTTCCAATACTCCATACCTTGAATGAGGTTGGTTATCTTATCCGCTTGCTTTACGAATCTGCTTTCGGGGGTCAGCATCGCCTCATACTCTTCCCACAAATCGTTTATTTCCGTTTTTAACTTTTCAGGTAGATTGTCCGTTAATTTCTCCATCGCTTCATGTTCCAATTCTTCTTTCACTTTTTCCATTTTCATTCTCTGCCCGGTTGTCGGTCTTCCCTTAATCGGTTTTAATTTTTCAACATCTTCTCTGGTAAATTCTTTATCCTCATCAATTCCCGCAGCATCATAAGAAGTTAAATCGGGAGAGTAAACCTCACAAATATCGTGGATCAAAGCCATTTTTATAGCTCTACACAGATCCAATTCATTGTTATCCTTCCCAACGGCCCAAACCAAAAGAGCCAATTGAAAAATATGTGAAGCTGTGGTTTCGGGGTTTTCTATCTCATGAATCTTCCAACCTCTTCTTCCATCTTCTTTTAGGTGCCCCACCTTAGTAATGAAGTCAAATATTTCTTCCATATATTTAGTATTCTATCTTTTTTATTTTATAAACCGTTTCGACTCTTGAAGATATTTTAACTTCATCACCAACCTTCTTTCCTATTAAATTTTTCCCGACCAAGGATTCGTCCGATATTTTTCCCTCCGCAGGATTAGCTTCAAGAGAATTAACTATTATGAATCGATCCAATTGATTATCCGCCTCAATTAACACTTTTGCACCCAGAGCTATTTTACTCTCATCATCGGGAGAAGTTATCACCTCCGCATTTTTAACCACCTATCCAAGTTTGGAAATCCTTTTTTCTAAAAACTGAATCTTTTCTCTAAAATCCAAGTACTCCGGATTGAGATCCTCCGAATGCAAAACATCCGGTATTTCTCCTTTGGTTTTTTCCTTTCTAATCTCGATCAGCTTTTCAAGCTCCTTTCTTATCTTCGTCAAACCTTCTTCGGTTAGATGATATTTCTTGCTCATATAAAAATTATTCCTCCCTTCATTTTGGGGAGGTTTCAAGCTTTTGCGTATCCTTTAAAAAAGCTCAACCCTCCCTGAGTTTGGGAATAAAAAGACAATAGGAAACCTCTTTTCCAGTTTTAAAAATTTCTTTCGCAAGCATCTTCTTCATGGTGATATAATGCTACCTTTTTTTTGATTTTTGTCAAGATTTCAAGTTAAAAACTCCTAACACTTTTTTCCCGGATTGCAAGAAGAAGTTGAAAGATATAACGGCCTCTTTGATTTCATCTATCACAAAAAACGTTTCGCCATCCATAATACTGTCCGTTATTTTAACCTCCTCCTTCTTTCCGATTATCATTATTTCGGGTTTTTTTTCTAAAAATAAATTAATGTCTTCTTCTTGTATTCCTTTGTGATTTTTGTTCCATGAGAATATCTTTCCTGAAGAGTCAACCACGAGATTTTCCCGATAGATAACTCCTCTTATTTCAACGGCCTCTCCGCTAATGTAGTTAATCATTTTTCTTAGCAAAGATAAATATATTTGACTTTACCGACTCTCCCTTCTTGAATATTTTTTCCAATTCGAGATTACAATCGGAAAATAGTTTCCGTAACTCTCCCCGAGTAAAAAAATGATAATATCTTTTCGTTATAGTCTCTCCTCCACTGTTTTTCCAAGGGATAAGGGCATCCTTCATCCCCAATCTTCCCATCATCTTATCTTTAATATTTTTAAAAAGTAATCCTTTCTTACACTTCATTAAATCCCAAACTGACATCCTAACTTTTCCACCCCTTTTTAATGATTTCTCTATCTGTTTCAAGAAAATTTTCCTATTATGACGACCCGGTATATGATGGAAAACGGCAATCGAAAAGATAAAATCAAAATCATTTTTAAAGGGGAGATCCAAAGCATCTGCAACGATAAAATTTCCTTCCGGGTATTTCTCAAGAGCCTTCTCTACCAGCTTTTCAGATTTATCCACTCCGATATAATTCACTTTCATTCTCTTAAACACGGGGTAGAATCTTCCATTTCCACATCCCAGATCCAAGACTTTTGCCCCTTCCGGAATATTTTCAAACAGAAATTCAAACTCTTTCCAGGGAGCGTGTCTTGTTTCGGAAAAATGATCCGCTATCATGTTATAGTCCCTTTTGGTTTTTTCTATTATTTTATCCATGACTTGATTATAAATGGAAGTGCCGGTCTTATCAACAAAATTTTGATTCATCTCCTCTAAAAGCTATAATTGTCTTGAAAACTAATAAAAAAATGACTCCTGAAGAAAAAATAGTATCAAAATTAAGTAAAACCGACAACAGAACCCGTGAGACGGTTGACAAGGTCAAGAGAGAAGTCTGTAAGGAGTATGGAATCGATTGCCCCCCTAACATAAAGCTCATCGAAGCCTACAGGGACATGAAACTGAACGATAAGGAGTTGGAAGCTCTTCTTCGTATAAGACCGGTGCGATCTCTCTCCGGAGTCGTTAATATTTCTATTCTGACCAAACCTTTCGAGTGTCCGGGAGAATGTATCTATTGCCCCTCACAAGAGGGGTCTCCAAAAAGTTATCTGGACAATGAACCTGCAGTAATGAGGGCAAGACTGAATGACTACGATCCCAAAAGGCAAATTGAAAACCGATTGGAATCTCTCCACATGACGGGACACCCGACTGATAAGATTGAACTAAGAATTGTAGGAGAAACATGGTCGCATTACAAAAAAGAATATCGGGAAGAATTTATCAAAGATTCTTTTGATGCCCTCAATCAAAAAGAATCAAAAACTTTAAAAGAGGCTCAAGCAATAAATGAAAGGGCAAAGCATAAAATGGTCTGTTTATCGATAGAAACCCGTCCGGATTTCATAGATAAAAAAGAAATAGAGCACCTCAGAAAACTCGGGGTTACGATGGTCGAATTGGGAGTTCAAAGCATCTATGATGATGTTTTAATCAAGAATAAAAGAGGCCACACCGTAAAATCCACAGTTCTGGCAACTAAACTTTTAAAAGATGCGGGTTTCAAGGTCTGTTACCAGATAATGCCGAATCTTCCGGGATCAACAATTGAAAAAGACTTAGCTATGCTGGAAATAATTTTTTCGGACGAGCGCTTCAAGCCCGACTTTTTTAAACTTTACCCCTGCATGGTCTTAAAAGAGGCGCCCCTTTACGAGGATTATCTAAAAGGAAAATATCTTCCATACACCGAAAAAGAAATTGAAAACATTATAATACAAGCGAAAAAAGAAATTTTTCCTTATTGGGTCCGTGTTCAGAGAGTAATAAGAGATATCCCCTCACAAAGTGTCATTGCCGGAGGAGGGTCCTCTAATTTAAGAGAGTTAATTGAAAAAAAAGCTGATAAAGAAGGTTGGAGTTGCAAATGTATAAGATGTAGAGAGGTTGGAAAAGATTATGACCCGAAAGAAAAAATAAAGCTTTTTGAAGAGAAGTATCGCTCTTCCGGAGGAACTGAAATAGTTTTGACGTTCGAAAATGAGCAAAGAACAAAGTTATTCAGTCTTCTTCGGTTGAGAATACCCTCCGACCCTTACCCCGAAGTCCTCGAAAATACCTCAATTATAAGAGAGATTCATACTTACGGAGAACAGCTCCAGATAAAGAAAAATAAAATTATGGAAAAATCTCCTCAACACAAGGGCTTGGGGAAAAAACTGATCAGGGAGGCAGAGAAAAGGGCGCCGACCGATACAATAAGTGTTATTTCAGGAGTTGGCGCTAGGGGTTATTGGAAGAAAAATGGATACTTTCTCAAGGATAGTTATATGCTAAAAAACATTTGACCATTGAATCGAGGTTATTAACTTGAAACCGATTTCCTCGATTGAAATTTATACATTGAAATATAAACAAAAAGTGAGCCTTTCTGGCTCACTCAATAAATGAACTTACGAAGTTCTCTGTTTTTTTAAGTTCTTTCATAATGCTCTTAGCAGTCTCCGTCTTTAACGATTCACCAATCGCTTTGAGCCATTTTTCAAAACCCACATATCCTCTTTCCAAATAAATTTTCGCTTGAAAGGCTGCTTCAAGCCAGTCTGCATCTTGAACTATGACAGCTTCAATGGTTTTTCTTTCTTCTTTTTCTTTGAATAAATCAACAACCTCATCTCCCAACTCTTTCGGCAATCTTTTTACCTGATCCTTCAAAGCGGAGATCTCAGCTTCCAGTTGTCGGCCACAATAACGCTCATGAACCTTGTCGCCATCTCCGATTCGTGCCTCACCCATATCATGAAATAAAGCCATCAAAATACACTTATTAACATCAGCTTCTTCCCGATACGCGATGTATCGTGCGATATGGACGGCAACCATGGTGTGATCAGCAATACTTTTGGGGTTATCAACTCCTTCCGTTCTTGCACCCTCCCTCTTCTTTCTGGTAAGCATCAGCATTTCTGAAAAGAACTTTA
>PWPS01000024.1 GCA_003557065.1 Candidatus Nealsoniibacteriota bacterium
AAAATAAATTAAATTATTATAAATGATCGGTCTACGAAAAATTCTTTATTAAAGAAGAATTCGTAGTAAAAAAATATGAATGAAGCAAAAGCTCCGCAAGAATTATTTTCTCTGGAAGGTAAGACGGCCATAGTCACCGGAGCCAGAAGGGGAATGGGGAGAACTCATGCCCTGGTTTTGGCCAAGGCGGGAGCGAAAGTAACGGTTTCCGATATTTCTCAAGAAGAATGTCAAGGTGTGGTAGATGAAATAAAAGAACAAGGAGGGGAGGCCATTGCGGTTGAGTGTGATATTTCGGAAAAGAGCCAAGTTGATAATCTAATATCGAAAACTAAAGAAGCTTTCGGCTCGGTTGATATTTTAGTTAACAATGCGGGAATTGCCGACTTTAAGGAATTTTTCTCAATGACCGAAGAGGATTGGAATAGAACTATAAATATAAACCTGAAGGGTTATTTTCTTTGTTCGCAAGCGGCGGCCAAGGTTATGAAAGAGCAAGGTGGTGGAAATATAGTTAACATAGGTTCCGTTGCTATGGGTCAGGTCGGAATAGGATTTCCCAATCTTGTTCATTATGTATCTTCCAAAGGTGGTGTTGCGGGAATGACGGAGGCTTTGGCCGTTGATCTGGCTCCTCACAACATCAGAGTCAACACCATCGCGCCGGGAATGATTGACACACCTATGATTGACCCGGTTAAGTCGGACGAAAAAGCGATGGAAGCGACTACTCAACAAGTGCCGATGAAACGAGTTGGCGAACCGATTGAGATATCCAATGCAGTTCTCTTTTTAGCTTCCGAAGCTTCTTCTTATATGACCGGTGTTGTCTTTCCGGTAGACGGAGGATGGTTAGCCGTTTAAAAAAATAAAAATGTACGATCTGATAATAATCGGCGGAGGTCCGGCGGGAATAACGGCTGGGATATATGCCGCAAGAAAAAATTTAAAAGCACTTCTTTTAACTAAAGATTTCATAGGTCAACTGGGAAATGCCGGAGTGATTGAAAATTGGCCGGGAAATTCCACCATCATGGGACCTGAATTGATGGATAATTTTAGGGATCATTTAGAACTTTATGACCTCGATATCAAAGAAGAAAAGGTGGCTCGAGTGAAAAAAGAAGACGGAATGTTCCAGGTAAAAAGTGAGAATGAAAACTATGAAGCCAAATCGGTAATTATTGCAACGGGAAGAAATCCTCGACCCCTGAAGGTTCCGGGCGAAAAAGAATATGTAGGTAAGGGTGTCTCTTATTGTGTCACTTGTGACGGTGCATTATTTAGAGATAAACGAGTGGTGGTAGTGGGGGGTGGAAATGCCGGACTGGAGGGAGCGTTGGAGCTTTCCGAATATGCCAAGGAGGTATTCGTTTTGGATATTGCCGAGAAATTACAGGGAGATGAGTTTTTGGTAGAAAGAGTGGATGAAAGACCGAATATTACCGTCTTGACGAAAGTTCAAGTTGAAGAGATAAAGGGTGGTGATTTCGTAGAGGAATTACACTACAAAGATTTGACTGAAAATCAGAATAAGACGATAGAAACCGAAGGAATTTTCGTCCAGGTCGGTTCGATTCCCACTACCGATATTTTAGATGGATTGGTTGATTACAATAAGAGTGGCGAAGTTCAAATAGATTGTAATACTTGTAAAACTAAAACAGAGGGGCTTTTTGCAGCCGGGGATGTTACTACGGTTAAAGGAAAGCAAGTCATTGTTGCTGCTGGTGAAGGGTGTAAAGCGTTACTTTCGGCTTATAACTATATAAAGAATTGATTTATTATCCGTAAACGGTGAAGACTAAAGACCAAATTTCAGATTTATGAAAATAGAAAAAATAAAAGCAAGAGAGATTCTTGACTCCAGAGGAAATCCAACACTGGAAATATCTCTCGAAACTAAAAAAGGAATGTTTGTTGCCGGAGTCCCTTCCGGAGCTTCTACAGGTGAGCATGAAGCCGTTGAGCTTAGGGATGGGGGAGAAAGACTTTCCGGAAAAGGAGTTTTGCAGGCCGTTGACAAGATAGAAAAGATTATCTCTCCCGCTCTTGAAGGTTTTTCGGTTTTCGATCAGGGGAAGATCGACGAAAAGATGATTGAGCTTGACGGAACGGATAATAAATCCAATCTTGGAGCTAATTCAATCATCGGAGTTTCGGTTGCAACTTGTAAAGCGGCAGCTTTTCATAGTGATTTGGAAGTTTACGAATATGTTTCCGATCTCTTTAAAGAAAAAACCTCAATTCCCAGACCTCTTTTCAATGTAGTAAACGGAGGATCTCACACGGGAGGAGGAGTGGATTTTCAGGAATTTATGATTTCTCCGAATAATTCCACCTTTAAGGAAAATCTTTTTGACGCTGTGGATATTTATCACAAACTGGGAAGAAGTCTTGAAAGCCGGAATCCCGGATGGAGAAATATTGGTGACGAGGGTGGTTTTGTTCCCGAAATGAAGACTCCGAAAGAGGTTCTTTCGCTTATAGGAGAAATTTGTGAAGCGGATATCGTTCTGGATGTGGCTGCAGCCGAATTTTTTACCAGAAAGGGGTATCATACGAAAATGGGTTTGATGAGCAGAGAAGAACTTATTGACTACTATCTTGAGTTGGTAAAGGAATTTCCTATAATAGCGATAGAGGATCCACTGGACGAGAATGATTTTTCCGGATGGGCCGAATTCACCAAGAATACGGATATTTCCGTAATAGGGGACGATTTGCTTGTTACCAATCCCGAGAGAATTGAAAAAGCTTTGAAGGAAAAATCCTGCAATGCGATGATACTCAAAATCAACCAAATAGGGACAATAACAGAATCTTTAAAAGCTGCCGAGTTAGCTTTGAAAAACGACTGGAAGATTGTGGTTTCTCACAGATCGGGTGAAACCAATGACTCTTTTATAGCCGATTTTGCGGTGGGAATCGGGGCGCACTTCATAAAAACAGGAGCTCCGGCCAGAGGTGAAAGAGTGGCTAAATATAACAGACTCCTGGAAATAGAGGAAAATTTCTCTTAATTTTTAGATGTCTAAAACAAAAAAAGAAAAAATCCGAAATTTCCACTTCGGGTTTTTTGTTTATTTTCCGGCATTATAAGAAAATAAAATTTTGCATTACTGATAAAATCTATTTTTATCAAAACAAAAAATAAGAAAATTAGTCAAAGGAATTCCGGTGGTTTTACGATGATTGAGTTATTAATCATTATAGGAATTATCGCAATTCTTGCCGTTGCTGTTATGGTAGCGATTAATCCGGGAAGACAATTTGCCGCCGCCAGGGATGCGACCAGGGAAAGACATTTAAGTAGTCTGAGAAGCGCCTTTCTCTCTTATCAGGTTGAAAAGGGACACCTTCCGATTGATTTGGAATATGGAAAGGAGATTTGTAATACGAAGGATTTTCCGAATTGTCCGGAACACCTGGTTGATATATCCGACCTTTCACCTAATTACATTTCTTCAATTCCGATTGATCCCATGGGAGGTGTTGATCCCATGGGAGTTGGGTATGAGATAAGTATTGTTAATTCGGAAATTGTAATAAGCTCGATGCATGGTGAGACAAGAAATATAGGGAGTAGGGTAGCGCTATCTTTCCAAATAGAGGAAGAGGAAGTATTCGTAGAGATTCCGGATGATGATGTTTTCGATATCCAAGATGAAATTACATTGGAGGCCTGGATATATCCCAACGTTGATACGGGAAATACTCTTTATAGGGCGATTGCAGGAAAGTACGACACGGCTGAAGATGAAAGAGCCTATCAATTATCAATCAATGCTTGGAGCGGAGGTGAGGTCGAGTTCTGGGTGTCTTCCGATGGTGATGTTCGTGATTCGGTTGAATATCCGTTTAAAGGAGGGGTTTGGCAACATGTTGCCGGGGTTTATGATGGAGATGAGCTTAAAATATTTATAAACGGTGAAAAGAAGGCTTCAAAAGAAACCGATATATCGACAATCAATACGAATGAAGAACCTTTTATTATCGGTTCGGATAATGCTTTCTGGCGCTTTTGGAGGGGTGAGATTTATGAAGTTCGTTTATGGAATAGAGCTAGAAGTGGAGTCGAAATAAGGGAAACGATGCATAAAAGACTTTCCGGTAAAGATGACGGGCTTGTGGGATACTGGCCCCTTAATGAAGGGGTCGGATGTCTGGCACATGACAAAAGCACCAATGAGAACCACGGAGAACTGAAACCCGATTGTCCCGAAGAATCTCCGGAGTGGGTATTAAGATAAATTGGGAAAAATATTCCAAGAAAGGAATAATTATGTTAAAATAAAGCGTAAATCAAATTAAATCAAAGATGCATACAATATTCATAGTTTTGGATGGCTTGGGAGACGAAAATATTCCTGCTTTTGAAAACAAAACTCCGCTGGAAGCGGCTGAAACACCGATTCTTGACGCATGGGCTGAGGAGGGAGAACTGGGGCTTCTTTTTCCGGCTTTCAAAGGATCCCTTCCGACTTCTGAAGAAGGTCATTTTTCACTTTTCGGTTATGACCCACAAAAGTACGGTCTTTCCCGTGGTATCGTTACGGCTACCGGATCCGGAATAGAGGTAAAAGAGGGTGATGTAGCTATCAGGGGAAATTTTTCAACCGTGAAAGATGGAGAGGTTGTTGATAGAAGAGCCGGAAGGATAAAGGATGCGGATGATTTAATCGAGAGTATCGATGGAACGGAGATCGATGGAGTTAAATTTATAGTAAAATCAGCAAAGGAGCACAGGGTTGGGATCGTAATGCGCGGGGAAGGATTAAGTGCGAAAATATCGGATGGTGATCCTCATTATGGAGAAGGGGGATCGGGTCTTAAAGGTGTAAAACCCCTTAATGAAACGGAAGAAGCGAAAAAGTCAGCAAGGGTCTTGAATGAATTTTTGGAGAAAACCCACAAGATTCTGAGCGATCATGATTTCAATATAGGAAAAGAACTTCCGGCAAACTACATCTTAACCAGGGGAGCTTCCGGCGTGGTAGATCTTCCTCCTTTTAATGAAAAATACAACAAGAAATCCGCGTGTGTTGCCGGAAAGATTCTTTATAAGCAAATCGGAAATCTCTTGGGTATGGATGTTATAGAAGTTGATGGCGCCAACGGATTAACCGATACCAATTTAAAAGGAAAGTTTCAAGCTGCCAGAGAAGCGATTTTAAGTGGATATGATTTCGTTTTCGTTCACGTGAAGGCGACTGACAGTTTGGCCGAAGACGGTAATTTTTGGGCTAAAAAAGAATTTATTGAAAGAATTGATAGAAATTTAGAAGTGTTCAGTGAATTTACCGGAACGATAGTTGTTACCTCCGACCATTCTACTTGTTCTATAATGGCAAGTCACTGTGTTGAAGATATTCCTTTGCTTGTCAAGGGAAGAGGTAAGGATAAAACTCGTTATTTCGGAGAAAAAGAATGTCTCAGAGGAGCTTTGGGGAAGATAGATCAAAGAAAATTGCTTGAAAATATTATTTTTAAAAATTAAAAATAATTAATTAAAAAAACATGATGAGAAGTAGGGGGTTTACTCTTATAGAACTACTAATCGTTATAGGAATTATTGCAATTCTTGCTGCTGCTGTAGTGTTGGCAATTAATCCGGGAAGACAATTTGCTGCCGCCAGGGATGCGACCAGAGATAGGCATCTAAACTCTTTAAGTGCGGCCTTTTTGGCTTATCGGGCTGACAATATGGGGAGCTTGGAAAATCTTAATCTCCCGGGAATCTCTCTTGAAATTTGTAATTTGAATAAAGTTGAAGCTTCAGAATGTGGTAATTTGGTTGATTTGAGTGATATCGCTCCCGGGTATATATCCTCTTTGCCGGTAGATCCACAGGGTGGAATAAATGAAAACGGAACCGGATATTTTGTGACCAGGGGAGATCCGGTCCTTTTGGAAGCCGTTAAGGCCGAAACAAGGCTTTCCAGGTTGGGATCGGGTGAAAATTTGGTAACCAACGCGACAGGGCAATATGGCAACCTTCTTAATTTTTCCCAATTTGACGCTTTCGATACCGAGGAATATTATTTTGAACCGGGATCTTTTCGGCAAAGTTTGAGAAGAACAAGAATGACGGATGAAATTGTTCCGGTGGATGCGAATTATGAATACGAAGTATGTACGTATATAAAAGGAGAATGGGAAGAAGGAACAACGCCCAGATTTTATGCGGGAGTGGTTCCGTATGATGCTGACAGAAGAAGAATAAGACCCAATAATGTAAGATGGAGAAGCGGAACGGATACCTTTTTGGCTCAACCACTTGCACAAGGGGATACCGAAATATATTTGGAAGATGCTTCGAATTGGGTTGATTTTGAGCACAGCTACGATGGGCACAGAAGAACTATCGGAATCTATCCATATACCAATGATGAGGGATATTCTTACCCTGCTTACACCTACACCCGACACGTTAGGAGTAACGCTTGGGATATCGATGCGGTCGACTTTGAAGAAAATATAATTTATTTGAACCATTCTTGGAACTTATCGAATCCTGCCGATCCCAATGGAGTTTGGCCTGCCGGGACACCGGTTGCCAACCATCATAGTGGTGGATCCTATATGTATACTGCGGCCAGTAATAGAAATACTCCCGAAGAATGGACTCAGTTTTGTGGAACTATCAGAGGATTAAGCTCTCTGGGTGGTGGATCCTCTTCTTATTTTTGGCAAGGAACCGAATATGTGAGATTTCTATGGCTTTTAAACAGAACTAGTGGAACCGACGGATGGGGCGATCCCTGGGGTGATGGTAATTTTTCCACAACCTGGATTGACGGGGTTAGCGTTACAAAAACAAAATAAAAACAAAAACATGAGCGAGGAAAAAAACAAAACAAAAACATTAGCCTTGATTTTCGTCGTTTTGTCGGTACTTCTTTTTGGCTTTGCAATGACAATCGATTGGGAGCAAGAAGAAATTGATCCGAGCGACTTAATTCCCGATGAATTTCGCCCGATTGAGGATGCATATGATGAACTTGAGGGAGATTTGAGAAATTTATGGATCGGAATAGTCGATATCAGATCTCAATATATGGAACTTGAGGGAGAAATCGGACAAGCGGAATATGATGACTTGGGCGATAAATTATCAGAAATAAAAAATGATTTTTACGGATTGGAAGAAAAGATTCTGGATGGAGATGTAAATGAACGGGAGGGTAGAGATAAAATAAGGGTGTTGGAGGATAAGATATCCACTTTTCGCAATCGAATAAGTAGCTGATTTACGGTTGTCATCGGACCGTTTTTATATTAGAATTACATAAAAAATTAATGCTTTTCTATAGACGGAAAAGAAAAATATGAGTGAAAAAAAAGTGAAAATATATAGTACACCGACTTGCACATATTGTGTAGCTCTCAAGAAGTATTTTGAAAAAAACGAAGTCGATTATGAAGAAGTGAATGTGGCGGAAGATCAGGAAGCTTTAAAAGAGATGAAAGAAAAAAGTGGGCAAATGGGGGTCCCGGTCACCGAAATAGGTGAAGACATTGTGATCGGATTCGATAAAAAAACAATCGAAAAGCTTTTGGAAATAAATTAGTTTGATTTTGTCGGCTTGGTAAAGGATCCGTTTTAATTGTCGTTAATTGACTGTTGAAGACTGAGGCTTTGTGCATTGGATCTTTATTTATAAAATAAGAAAAGATAACAGTAATAACTATGACTAAAATTGCAATAAACGGATTCGGGAGAATCGGTCGAGCCGTATTCAGGAATATAATTGAAGGCTATCCGGACGTGGATTTGGTAGCAATAAATGACTTGGCTGATGCCGAGTCGCTTGCTTATTTTCTATCTCATGACACGGTTTACAAGGGTTTTGAAGTGAGCTTGGAAGATGGAGAATTGGTATCGGCGGGAAAGAGGGTGAAAATTTTTGCGGAAAAGGATCCCGGTAGCTTGCCTTGGGGCGATTTGGATGTAGATGTCGTTTTGGAATGCACGGGTGTCTTCAGAGACTATGAAGGTGCTAGAAAGCATCTTGATGCCGGTGCGAAAAAGGTTGTTATTTCCGCTCCCTCCAAAGACCCCGAAAGAATATCTTCATATGTTTTGGGAGCAAACGAAGATGATTATTCCGGAGAGGAAATTGTCGACATGGGTTCTTGTACCACCAATGCATTGGCGCCGATTGTTAAAATTTTACATAAAGAATTTGGGATAAAAGAAGGGATAATGACGACGATTCATAGTTATACCGTGAGTCAGAACCTTCTTGATGGGGTTGGTCAAAAAGATTATAGAAGATCAAGAGCTGCGGCTGAAAATATCGTTCCCACAACCACCGGGGCTGCAAAAGCAATATCCAAAGTTATTCCGGAAATGGAAGGACGTTTGGACGGTATGGCGATAAGGGTGCCGGTTCCTACGGTTTCGGTGGTTGATTTGGTTTGCGTATTGGAAAACGAGAAGTCGGCTGATGAAATTAAAAAAGTCTTCGAAAATGCCGCCGAGGAGATGAAAGGAATTTTCGCTGTTGAAAAAAGACCACTTGTTTCTTCCGATTATGTAAAAAATAATAACTCTTCTATAGTTGATTTGGATCTTATAAAGGTGGTGGGAAACTCCGTAAAAATAATTAGCTGGTATGATAATGAATGGGGTTATGCCAGAAGATTGGTTGATTTCGCAAAGCATATAAATCAATAAAATGATACTTGATTTTCAAAGGAGGGAGGGTCTCTTAAAGAAATACGGGTTAAAAAGACCTTATACTTTTCTTGTTCAAAACCAAGATGAAGCTGTTGAAAAATTTCATGAAATAGGATGTCCCGTAGTGCTGAAAATTTCTTCCGATAAGCATCTCCACAGAACCGAGCTGGGAGGTGTTGAGCTGAATCTATCAAAAGAAGAAGATGTTATAAAAGCTTATGATAGACTCTCCGGAATAGATGGCATTGAAGGGGTTATGGTTCAGGAATTTATTTCGGGTGTTGAGTTTATAGTGGGTGCAAAAAATGATCCCGTATTCGGTGCGGTAGTGATGGTCGGGACCGGTGGAACTTTAGTTGAGCTCTTCAAAGATGTTTCTTTTAAGATTGCACCGATAGATCATGAAGAAGCGAAAAAGATGATAGAAGAGATCAAGGGTAGTAAGCTTCTGGAAGGTTTTAGAGGAAAGCCGGAATTGGGTAAAGACGATCTAATTGAAATATTAAAAACAACATCCGATCTTGCTTATAAAGAAGATGTAAAAGAACTTGATTTTAATCCGGTTATAGTGAATGAAGAAGGAGCTTTTATTTGTGACGTAAAGATAGTTTTATGATCGAAATATTCAACCCGAAAACAATCGCCGTTATTGGAGCTACCGAAAGGGAAAAATCGGTAGGTAGGGGATTGATTAAAAATCTTTCAAGTAGCGAAAGTGAGGTTTATCTTGTTAATCCTTCCACCGATACCGTATTTAACCGGAAAAGCTACTCCAAAATAACCGAAATAGACCAAAGAATCGATCTGGCAATAATAGCGATACCGAAAGAACATGTTCCCGATGCGGTGGAAGATTGCATACGTGCAAAAGTGAGGGCACTAATAATTATCTCCGCCGGGTTTGCGGAAACCGGAGAGGAGGGAAGAGAGGCTCAAGACCGTATTGCAAAAAGTCTAAAAGAGGCAAATATCCCCTTCGTGGGACCCAATTGTTTGGGGATCTTGCGACCGCCCGTTAGTCTTAATGCATCTTTTGCACCCGGTAGTCCTCAAAAAGGGGATATTGCCCTTATATCACAATCGGGTGCTTTGATAGACTCCATCATAGATGGATCAAAAGATAAGCATTACGGGTTTTCTTTTATTGTTTCTGTCGGAAATGCTGCCGGATTAAGTTTGGTTGATTACATAAAGATGGCTGATGAAGATGATAACACCAAAGTAATCACACTTTATATTGAAGGAGTAAGTGATGGAAGAGAGTTATTTGAGACCTTAAAGGAAACAACCAAACCGGTTGTTGTGATAAAAGCGGGTAAGGTGGCAAGATCCAAAAAGGCGATCTCTTCTCATACGGGATCGATGGCGGGAGAATATGAAATATTTTCGGCGGCTTTAAGACAGGCCGGGGCTATTGAGGCTGATTCGTTGGAGGAACTTTTCGATATTGCCAAAACCATAGCTTGGCAACAAAAGTTGGAAGGGAATATAGGAGTGGTAACCAACGGAGGTGGAGCGGGAGTGCTTTTAACCGATTCCCTCTATAACCACGGTGTCTCTCTTGCAAATCTTTCAGCAGCAACAAAAAGAAAAATAGAGCCCGAAATGCACCCTGACTATTCAAAAGCTAACCCATTGGATATAGTGGGCGACGCTCTTCCGGATAGATATGAGGCGGCTTGCCGGGGCCTTTTGGAGCAGGATGATGTTTTCGGACTCGTAGTCATTCAGACTTTACAAATAATGACCGAGCCGGTGGAGAATGCAAAAATATTAATCGATCTTCATAAAGAGTTCAATAAACCGATAATAACCGTTTTTATGGGTGCCGGGGAAAAAACCAAAGAAGCGATTAAACTTTTGGAAGATTACGGAATTCCTAATTTTTCGGATCCTTCCAGGGTTGCTAAGCCTTTACAAGCTTTAATGAAAAAATAAAGATGACTAAAGATATTTTCGTAGTGGGACATAAAAATCCGGATACGGATTCGGTAGCTGCAGCCTTTGTTTGGAGTAGGGTTTTAAATAAGATGGGAGTTTCCGCTCTTCCCGCCGTAGCCGGGGAGGTTAACAAGGAAACGGAGTTGGCCTTTCAAAAAGCGGGGGTGGATATTCCGGAGTTGATCTCTGAAGCGGACTCAGTTTTTCTGGTTGATCACAATGAGAAATCTCAGATGATTGAAAAGGTTGGAAAAATAGTCGGAATAATAGACCATCATAAACTTTCGGGACCCGTGACCGATGAGCCTATATTTTTCAGAAATGAGGCTTTGGGAAGTAGTTGTAGCGTTGTCGCCAAAATAATTTTAGAGAAAGGGATGGAGATAGAGGAGGAAGAGGGTTTCCTTTTGATTTGTGGAATATTGTCCGACACCTTAAAGTTCAATTCTCCGACCACGACGGAAGAAGACAAAGAATTTGCAATGGAATTAGCTGATATTTTGGGTATTGATATTGACGATTTGGCGGATGAACTTTTTGAAGCCAAGTCAGACTTTTCCGGAATGAGTTTACGAGACATTATCGAAGCCGATTATAAGGATTTCAAAATGGGAGGGAAGAAGGTGGGAATAGGAGTTTGTGAGACCGTATCGACCAATTATTTTGAAGGAAGGGAAGACGAAATAATTAAGGAAATTAAGGAAATTAAAAAAGAAAAAAAGGCGGACCATCTCTTTTTCGGAGTTATCGATATAATAGATAAAAACACTTTATTATTCTGCGCCGACCCTGATGATTTAAAAGTTTCAGCTGAAAGTTTCGGAGTTCCGAAAAGAACAAATCCTCAAATTTTGGAGGGAGTTGCTTCAAGGAAAAAACAAATCGTTCCACCGTTATCTAAAAATTTAGAAAATTAATCAATTTAAAACAAAATTTTTTATGACTAAAAGTGATAAAAACGTTTTAACACTTCTGGAAGCCACTTCGGAGGATGTAAGTTTGGTCGGAGGAAAAAATGCTTCTTTGGGAGAGATGATTACGGAATTGGTTCCGAGAGGTGTCTCCGTTCCGGGGGGATTTGCGGTTACTTCAACCGGATACTGGAAGTTTATGAAAGAAAATGGATTTACCGAAAAGTTGGAAAAAATTATGGCCGGGTTCGATCCGAAAAGTATTAAAAGTCTTCAGAAGACCGGGAAAAAGGCTCGAGATTTAGTAATGAGTGGTGACTTTCCGGAGGATCTTAAAGAAGATATTCTTTCCGCTTATGGTGATATGTGTAAAGAGTATGACAAAAAAGGTGTTGACGTTGCTGTGAGATCATCGGCTGTTTGTGAAGATGCTCCGGACGCATCCTTTGCGGGTCAGTTTGAGACTTTTTTGAATGTTTCCGGAGAAAAACAAATTTTGCAAAAAATAAAAGATTGTTTCGCTTCCGCCTTTAATGACAGAGTTATTTCTTACAGAGAAGAAAAAAAAGTTGATCATTTGGAATTTGCAGTCTCGGTCGGAGTTCAAAAAATGGTTCGTTCGGACAAGGCTTCTTCCGGTGTGATGTTTACAATCGATACCGAAACCGGCTTTGATAATGTAGTGCTTATAAATTCTATTTGGGGATTGGGTGAAATGATAGTTCAAGGAGGAATCACTCCCGATGAGTTTTACGTTTTCAAGCCCTCGATCGGAAAAGATGGAAAGAATCCCATAATAAGAAAGGATTTAGGTAGAAAAACCAAAAAATATGTCTACAAGAAGACCGGAGGCTTGCTTGAAAAATCTGTTCCTCAAAAAGAACAGCTGAAATTTTCGCTTACGGATGAAGAGATTCAAACATTAGCCAGGTGGGCCGTTGTTATTGAAAGCCATTATGGCAGACCTCAAGATATAGAGTGGGCTAAGGACGGAGAGACCGGACAGCTTTTCATAGTTCAGTCAAGGCCGGAAACCGTTCATGCTCCGGAGAAAAGGAGAGTTTATAAAGAATATGAAGTTGATACGAATAAAAAACCTCTCGTTACCGGAATAGCCGTAGGAGACAAGATAGGACAAGGAAAAGTTAAGGTCCTTAAAAATATTTCCGAAATGGAAAAATTTGAAAAGGGAGACGTTTTGGTTACCACTATGACCGATCCGGACTGGGTCTCCATTATGAGAATGGCCGCTGCCATTGTTACCGACGAGGGTGGAAAAACGGCTCATGCTTCGATAGTCGGAAGAGAGTTGGGAATACCTACGGTTGTAGGAACGGAGAATGCTACTCAGGTTTTAAAAGGTGGTGATAAGGTAACCGTTGATTGTACCAAAGGATCAACGGGAAGAATTTTTGAAGGAGAAGTGGATTATTCGGTCACCGAACATAATTTGGAAGAGATTCCGGATCTTAGAACAAAGGTATTGATTAACATAGGAGCTCCCGAAATAGCCTTCAAGCACTCATTTCTACCTAACGACGGAGTCGGGCTCGCCAGAGTAGAATTTATCTTGGCTGAACATGTAAAAGTTCATCCGCTCGCTCTTTATAATTTTGAAAATTTAGAAAATAAAGAGATAAAAGATGAAATTGCGAAGATAACCGTAGAGCATGAGGATAAAAAAGAACATTTCATTAAGGAGCTTGCGGAGGGAGTCGCCCAAATAGCTGCAGCTTTTTATCCCAAACCCGTTTTGGTTCGTCTTTCCGATTTTAAAACCAATGAATATAGAAACTTGGTGGGTGGTGAACTTTTTGAAGGAGAAGAGTCCAATCCGATGATCGGTTTCAGGGGTGCTTCCCGATACATGGATGAAAAATTCAGACCTGCTTTTGAAATGGAATGTCAGGCGATGGTTAGAGTAAGAGAAACCTTCGGGCTGGATAACGTTAATTTGATGGTTCCTTTCTGCAGAATGCCCGAAGAGGGAGATGAGGTCTTGAAGATAATGGGAAATTATGGATTAACCAGAGACAAGATGGATATCTATGTCATGGCCGAAATTCCGTCAAACACCGTTTTGGTTGATGATTTTGCGCAGAGATTTGACGGTTTTTCAATCGGATCCAATGATTTAACCCAACTTATTTTGGGTGTTGATAGGGATAATGGAAAATTGAAAGATCTTTTTGATGAAAACAATAAAGCGGTAAGGAAAACCATAGAAAAATTCTTGTGGGAGGCTCATGAAAGACATAAACCAGTAGGAATTTGTGGAGAAGCCCCGGCAACGACGGAAGGGTTTATTGAATTCTTGGTGAATTGCGGAATCGATACAATTTCGGTCAACCCCGAATCGGTTATAAAAACCTATCAAGAAATACAAAAACATGAAGGTTGATATTGCAACTTTCGGATCGGCGACCAAAGATCTTTTTATGAGAGTCGACGGCAATGTGGTTTCGGTTGATGATTTCGTAACTAAAAAAGGAATTTGCTTTCCTTTGGGATCCAAGGTAAGGGTTGATGAGATTGTCTTTACTACGGGTGGAGGAGGAACCAATAGCGCCGCTACTTTTTCCGCACAGGGATTTGAAACCGCGTTTATCGGAAGAGTGGGTGATGACTGGGCGGGAAGAGATGTTGTGGAAGAATTAACCGACTTGGGAGTAAATGTCGATTATGTAAAAAAAGAAAGGGGGAAGAAAACCAATTTTTCCGTGGTTCTTGATCTGGAGGGTCAAGACAGAACTATTCTTGTTTACAGAGGGGCTTCTTCCGAAATTAACAAAGATGATTTTCCTGAAGACTTGGAGTCGGAATGGTATTATCTGGCACCTTTTGCGGAAGACTCGTTGGATGTTTTTTACTCTATAATAAAGAGATGCAGAGGAAAGATAGCGATCAATCCTTCCAAACCCCAACTTAAGGATGCTGGATTTTTGGATGCGATTGAGGATATTGATATTTTGGTAGTGAACCAAGAGGAAGCAGCAATTTTAACCGGAATTCCGTACGATAGGGAAGATGAAATTTTTAATAAGATAGATGAAATGTATGAGGGTGTGTTTATTATGACCAAGGGTGCAAAAGGACTTACCGTTTCGGATAACGAAACGATATATAAAGCAAAAGCTCCCGATTCCTACGTGGCCGACAGAACCGGTGCGGGCGATTCTTTTTCTTCCGGTTTTGTCTCCGAATTCATGAGGAGTGGTGATGTGGAAGAATCGATTCAATTGGGAATAGCGAATGCAACAGCTTGTCTTAAAGAAAGAGGAGCAAAGAACGGGCTTCTGAAAAAAGGGGAGTTTTATCAAAAAGTAGAGATTCAAAAAAGAAAAAAATAAGATGAAATTGATCAATCATCTCGAAAAAGCGAGAAAAGAAGGTTGGGCGCTTGGACAGTTTAATTTTTCTACTGTTGAGCAAATGAAGGGGATAGTTAGAGCGGCTGCTCATTGTGATGTTCCGGTTATACTGGGAACGTCAACGGGAGAAAGTAAGTTTTTAGGATTAAAAGAAGCGGTTGCTTTAAGGGATGTAATGAGAGAGATTTATCCTTATATTTATTTAAACCTTGATCATGGAAAGGATTTGAATTATATCCGGAAAGCGATTGATGTGGGTTATGATATGATTCACTTTGACGGTTCGGAATTGCCGCTTGAAGAAAATATCGAAAAGACCAAAAAGGTTATCGACATGGCAAAAGGTAAAATTGTTTTTGAAGGAGAAATAGGCAAGGTGGGAGGATCATCCAACTTTCATGAAGGAAGACCTGAAAGTAAAGAGGACTTGACTTCAGTCGAAACACTTGTTAAATTTATCTCAGAAACGCAAGTTGATCTTTGCGCCTTTTCGATAGGCAACGTTCACGGGGTTTATAGTGAAATGCCTAATCTTGATTTTAAAAGATTGGAAGAGATAAGAGAGGCGGTTTCGCTTGGATTGGTTATGCATGGAGGATCCGGAATATCGGAAGAAGATATTAGAAAATCAATCGAAAACGGCGTGGTAAAGGTTAATGTCAATACCGAACTCAGAAAAGTTTGGAGAGAGGAAATAGAGAGAAGTTTTGCAAACAATAAAAACGAGGCCACTCCCTATATACTTCTTTCAAGTGTTTCTGAAGTTATTTTTAGAAAAACAAAAGAAAAAATAAATATATTTTATGAAAATAATACTGGATAGGGAGGGTTGTATAGGTTGTGGTAGTTGTGTAGCTGTTTGTCCGTCACATTGGGAGATGGCGGATGACGGCAAAGTTAACCTTATCGACTCTCGGGAAGAAGATGGAAATCAAGCGAAAGAAGTGGAAGAGGAGGGATGTAACGGACAGGCGGAAGGTATATGTCCGGTAAATGTGATAAAAATAACGGAATAAAGACATGCTTAAATTATCTGCACAAATCAGAAATGAAGATGAAAGCTTATCAAAGTTAAGAGAAGAAGGGTTTGTCCCGGGAATTATTTATGGCTATAACACTGAGAATATAACAATAAAAACCGATTTTAGGAGTTTCGAAAAGATTTATCAGGAAGCCGGGGAGAGTACCCTTATTAAGGTTTCTCTTACGGATGAGGATGGTAAAAAAATTAAAAAAGCACCGGTTGTTTTGATACAAGAGACTCAGGAACATCCTCTTCAAGATCAGTTTGTTCACATAGACCTCTATCAACCGAATCTTAAAGAGGAAGTAGAGGTTGAAATTCCTTTGGAATTCATCGGTCAATCTGCACTTATTAAGGATGAGGATGGAACATTGGTTAGAAACTATTCTTCCGTAGAGATAAAGGCGCTACCTGAAGATTTAATTCATGATATCGAAGTTGACATTTCAGTAATACAAGACTTTGACGATGTTATAAAAATAAAAGACTTGAAAGTTCCTGCTGGAATTGAAATTATCGAGGATCCCGAGTCGATTGTCGCTCTGATATCCAGACCCAGAGACATAGATGAAGAGCTTGATGAGCCTATAGAAGACGATGTTTCCGATGTTGAAGTAATCGGTGAAAAAGAAAAAGAAGAAAAGAAAAAAGAGGAAGAAGAAAAAGAAGGAGCTAAAGATGAATAAACTAAGAGTTACACTTTTAATAACCTTACTCCTTGTTGCGGGGTGGGTTTTCGGTTTGTCGAATTCCGAGATAGAGCTTTGCTTTTCCAGTAATAAATTGGATGATTATTGTAGTAGGCAAGGAGATGAAGCTTGTCGTAATATTTTGGAGAAATGCGAGAACTATCTTGGAGAGGTTCAAAGACAATACGAGCAGGATATTGAAAGAACGGAAGAGGAAAAGAGAAGTTTGGCCAATCAGATCGCCAGTCTTGAAAATAGAATGAATCAGCTCGATCATCAAATAAGACAAAGCGAAGTTAGGATAAGAGACTTGGGATTTCAAATAACCAGTACACAAGAATCCATAAACAGAATGAATCTGAAGATAGAGGATCATCAGGAACAATTGACAGATATTTTAAGAGTGATTGAAAAAGAGGATCGTAAATCCGTTCTTGAAATTTTGGTTGCCGACGAGAGTTTATCAGGATTCTTTAATAATTTGACTTCTCTTGAAAGACTTTCCAGAGAAAGCCAAAACATATTGAACGAAGTAAGGGATCTTAGAAATTCTTTGGAGACCGAAGAGCAGCGCCTGGCCAGAGAAAGACAGGAAGCACAAAGGCAAGCAGAGATTCATGCGTTGCAAAAACAGGAGTCAGCTGCCGCCAGAAGAGAACAGGAGTATCTGTATGGTTTAACCGAAGAAGAGTATCAAAGACAGATGAGTGAGAAGCAATTTATTGAAGAGAGAGCTCAAGAGATAATGAATAGAAGGTTAGCTTTGGTCGGGTTGCCCGAATCCGAAATGCCTTCTTTCGGTGAAGCTCTTGAAATTGCTAGATGGGTAGAGGGAATTACCGGAATAAGGCCGGCTTTTCTCCTTGCGATTATAACTCAAGAATCGGCTTTGGGAAGAAACGTAGGAGAGTGCTATTTACGTGATGCCGATGCCGGATCGGGAATAAGAATTAGCACGGGAGCACATGTCTCTAATCTGATGGCGGTTCCTCCACGATCGGCAAGGAATGATCCCGCAAGATTTTTGGAGATAACAAGGATACTCGGATTGGATCCTTATAGCACCCCGGTTTCCTGTCCTTTCCAGATAGGCTACGGAGGTGCCATGGGGCCCGCTCAGTTTATTCCTACCACCTGGTGGAATCAAAGACCCCAATTGATATCGATTTTGGGAAGAGAGCCCAATCCCTGGAAGTTACAGGACTCTTTCCTTGCATCAGCGACCTACCTGGCCAATTTGGGCGGAATACATAATGAAAGAACTGCGGCTTTGAGATACTATGCAGGATCAAATTGGAATGATCCCAGGCATTCATTTTATGGAGATCAGGTAGTTAGAAGAATAGATTGTTTGCAGACTTTTATAGATCACGGAACAATGAGTGCCGGTTGTAGTAGTTTGGTTTTCATACCGGAATAATCAATCTATTTCAATATCGGAATATTTTTCTTTTTCTTCGACCCTTTTAAGGGTCTTTATTATTTCTTCCAAATTTCCCTCCATGATCGTTTCCAGATTATGCCAACTTTTCTCAATTCTGTGATCGGTGATTCTATCCTGTAAATAATTGTAAGTTCTTATCTTTTCGGATCTTTTCGCTTCACCGATTTGTGACCGTCTTTTGCTTTCTTGTTTCTCTCTTATTTTTCTCAATCTTTCTTCCAGTATTTTCGCTTTCAGAATCGACATAGCTGTTTCTTTATTAGCTAACTGACTTCTTTCATTTTGAGAAGAAGCAACTGCACCGGTCGGTATGTGAG
>PWPS01000053.1 GCA_003557065.1 Candidatus Nealsoniibacteriota bacterium
GTGGGAGAATCAGATAATCCGCTTGGAGTCTTTGTTGTAAGGTTCTGCGTTGAGAGCTTGAAATGCCGGCTTCACGAAGTATGTCAATTTCTCTAAGTCTTTCTTTGACTTCTATTATATTTTTGTCAAAATGTTCAATGAAGTAGCTCAGGAGAATATTGTCCAAGTCCGTCTTTATTTCTCTGAAGTTTCTATCGACCTCGAATTCCGCTATCGCTATACTACTTGCCTCACTCTGTAACGATATAAAGGAAAGTGCCGAAACCATAACAACAATCGCAATCACAATTCTAATTTTCTTTTTCACTTCTATTTCCCCCTTTTTTTATAATGTGCTAATACTATTATACCATCTATAATTATATATGTCAATATATAAATAAAAGTAAAAAGATTGTAAAATTAAAAAAATGAATCAATGAAAAAAGAAAAAATAAGAACAATTTACCTTTATCTTTTTTCCGCAATTGGTCTGATATTGCTTATTTTCGGATCGGTTAGATTCATGGATATGGGTTTAAGAGCGGTTATTTTTACCCAAGCTGATTCGGTTGAGAGAGTGCAACGAAATCATTATATCGCTCCTGTCAGGCCTCTTAATTTAGAAGTTGAGCGTTACGAAGATGATTTAACTGATGAAGAGCTTTATCTTTTGCGTTCCATGATAGAGGATTATGAAAAGCAAAAGCAGGATTGGGATAATATTGATCATTATGCCGCTGGAAAACAACGGGAAGCATCTTCGAATTTAGCTCTAATAATAGTCGGTTTGCCACTCTTTTTGTATCACTGGCATATGATTAAGAAAGATCAGGAGGAGTAGTAGTGGAGAAATCTTTATCCCTTAAAATTTTATTTTGTGAATACCATTAAAAAGATATTTTGTTTTTTGTTGTTTGTCCTGACATTGATTTCCTTTGGAATCTTAATAAATTCCTGGATAATCGGTAGCGGTAATAATTTTGAAGAAGTGGATGTTTCTTTTCCCGAGCTTGAAGAGATAAATTCAGGCGAGATATATGAATTGAGCAGGAGTGGAATCATAAAATATACGAATGAAGAGAGGAAAGATTACGAACTACCTCTTTTATCGGAATCAGAACAACTCAACAAGGTGGCCGATAGAAAAGTTAACGATATGTTTAATAGGCAATATTTTGCACATACTTCTCCGACCGGTGAGGAGGCAAAGGATATCGCTGCGGATATCGGATATGACTATATCCTAATAGGTGAAAATTTAGCCAAAGGACTTTTTGAAGGTGATCACTCTCTGGTTGAAGGTTGGATGAATAGTCCGGATCACAGAGATAATATTCTGAAAGATGGGTATGAAGAGATAGGAATCGGTATAAAAATGGATTATTTCAATAATGAAGAAATCTGGATAGCCGTGCAAATTTTCGGGACTCCTTCGGACACGTGTCCTTATCCCGATGAATCCTTGCGAGTGCGAATAGAAGAAAAAAATGAAAAATTGGAAGAATTGATTCAAAGAATAAAAACTTATGATGATCAAATAGAGATGATTCACCCACCGGGAGCGGGGGATTATAATGAGTTAATAAAAGAAAGAAACGTTATTGCTACAAAGCACAACAATCTCAGATCCGAACTTCAAGAAATGATCGTCACATACAATCTTCAAGTTGAAGAAAGAAATAATTGCATTGAAAGTTATTGATGATTATAGATAACCTTGAGAGAATTTTTATAGAGAAAGGCGATTCGGAATATGCGCAAAAAGAAAGATCTTATATGAGAAATAAGTTTTTTTTCTTCGGGATTAAAGCTCCCGAAAGAAGGAAGATTACTGCTGATTTTTTAAATATTGCAGTAAATAATTTAAATCGTCTTGAGTTTGAGAGATTGATTGGATCTCTTTGGAAGAAAAAAGAAAGAGAGTTTCAGTATTTCGGGATAGATGCTCTGAATAAAAGAAAAATTGAAGATATCGACATTGAGCTCTTGGAGCATGTGATAACCACTAAAGCTTGGTGGGATAGCGTCGATCCTCTTGCAAAAGTTACGAGTCGTTATTTTTTAGTTTTTCCTGAAAAAAAGAATAAGATTGATGAATGGATCTCCAAAAATAATATCTGGTTACAGCGCACATCTTTAATTTTTCAACTTGGAATGGGTAAAGAAACTGATGAAGAATTACTTTTCTCAACTATCAGAAAATTGAAAAAATCAGAAGAGTTTTTTATTAAAAAAGCGATTGGATGGGCTCTTAGGGATTATTCCAGACATTTTCCGGAAAGAGTGATATCTTTTGTCGAGAATGAAAATCTTTCCTCTTTAAGTAAACGAGAAGCTTTGAAAAATATTTAATTAATGAATAAAAAAGAAATGGCGGTTAATTTTGATATTTTAAGGATGAATGGTATAATAAGTTAATATGATAAAGGTTAAATTTAAAACAAATTCGTAAATTACGGGGAACAACCCCGTCTTTTTAATTATGGATTTTTTAGCTTTTGTTACAATATTGATAGTTTCTTTTCTGGTATTTTTTTTGGTGAATCTTTCACTGAGAAGACCCGATAAAGAGTTTGCCTCAATAATGACGCTTCTCGTAGTTTCGATCATTGGCCTTTTCATGCACGGCTTTGGAGTTAAAATCAGGCCTGCCGATTTAATTATTGTATCGGTTTCAGTTTTTACACTTTATCTTTTTTTTCCAATCGGAAAAGGTAAAAGGGGTAGTGATGGTGTGGTTAAAAGATTGATAAGTGATTTTAATTCAAAAAAAAGAATGGTAGAAGCTTTGGAGCGGGTTGATTTGGAAGAGTATTTTTTCCTTAAATTGGAATATGAAAAGGGAAATGTGAAGAATAAAGAATTTCAGAAAAGGTATAAAAACTTTTACAACATGAATCCTTTCGGTTTTACTGAGGAATTTTATAGCAAATATTTTGATATGATGCTTTCTGGAGAAACCGATTTAAGAAAAATACTGAACAAGCTTGCGCAAATTGAAGATGCCAAAGGTAAAAAAACGGTTCAACTGGCTTTTGCCACCAAGTTGCTTCATACGGTAGACTCAGAGATGCCTCTCTACAATTCCACCGTTGCGGAAACATTCGGTTTTCAAATAAAAAATGGAACTTTGGACCAAAAGATTAATCATTCCATTGAAATATATGAGAAATTAAAAAGATTTTATTTTGAACTTTTAGGTGAAAGAGTAATTAATGAAATTATTGAGGAGTTTCGAGAAAGAAAGAACCTTAAAGAAGGAGTTTTATCCAATGTAAAGATTGTTGATATACTAATAAAAATAAATAAAAATGAATCCGAGTGAGATAGAAAAAGTACTCAAAGGACTGCCCGAATATCGCTTAAAACAAGCTAAAAATGCGATTTATTTGAATTTAATTAGTGATTGGGATTCAGCCACCGATCTTCCGAAAGAAACAAGAGAGCGGTTGAAAAAAGATTTACCTTTAACTTTGAATGTAAAAACGGTAAAGTCGAAAGATAAGAAAACAATAAAGGCCAGAATTAGATTTAATGATATTGAAGTGGAAACGGTGCTAATGAGCTATGAAGAGAGAAAGACGGTATGTGTTTCCACGCAAGCCGGATGTGCTTTCGGGTGTTTGTTTTGTGCTACCGGAAAAATGGGGCTTCTTAGGAATTTAACCGCTTCGGAGATAGTTGCTCAAGTTCTTCATTTCGGGAGAAAAGTTGACAGGGTATCAAATATAGTTTTTATGGGAATGGGTGAACCGTTTATGAACTATGATCAATCAATTCGAGCGGCGGAAATTATTAATGAAGAGATGAATATAGGGGCACGCAACATATCTTTTTCAACTGTTGGAATTCCCGAAAAAATAAAGAAATTCGCTAATGAAAAACAATTCAATCTGGCAATATCTTTACATTGTGCAAATCAAAGAAAAAGATAAAAATTGATGCCGATTGCAAAAGAATATTCAATAGATGAATTAATGAAATCGGTAGATTACTACACTCAAAAAACCAACAGAAAAGTGATGTACGAGTATCTGCTTATCAATAAAATAAATGACACGAAACATGACGCTTTGGAATTGGCTGACCTTCTTGAAGGTCGAATGCATTATCTAAACCTGATAAAGTATAATCCGACGGGAGCCTTTGAATCGTCTTCCCCCGAAAGAGTTGATCAATTTAAGAGAGTGTTACAGGAAAGAAAAATTGAATTCGGTGAAAGAATGAGCATGGGTGAAGAAATCCAAGGGGCCTGCGGTCAACTGGTAATCTAAAATGATTTTTACCATTTATAAAAGATTGGGAATATCTCCCCTTCAGGCCATAAAAGAATTCAAAAGAGATAACCCCGAGTATGGAGATATTAAGATGACCTATGCCGGTAGATTGGATCCTATGGCGGAGGGATTGCTTTTAATAATTTCCGGAGAAGATTTAACCGATTTTTCCAAACATTTAAAGCATCCCAAAAGTTACGAAGCGGTTATTCTTTTCGGTTTTAAGACCGATAGTTTTGATTTGTTGGGGATTCCCCAAAAAATAAACTTATCGGAAAAGAAATTAAAAATGAGTGATTTTAAAGGAAGATTATCACTTGAATTACCTCGTTTTTCCAGTTATAGAGTAAAGGGAAAGCCTCTTTTTCAATGGGCTAGGGAGGGAAAAATTTCGGAGATAAACATTCCCGAAAAAAGTGGAACGGTTTTTCGATTGGAAAAGATATTTGAAAAAGACATTAAGGAAAAAGAGCTTAGAAAAGAAGTTGTTAAAAGATTATCCACAGTAGAGGGTGACTTTAGACAAAAAACTATAACTGAACACTGGAAAAATATTCTTTCGCCCGATTCGGAACATTCTTATCCTCTAATTAAGATATCGGTTGACTGCAGTAGTGGATTTTATATTCGTAGTCTGGCTGATCATATGGGAAAGTCCATTGATTCCGGAGCGGTTCTTTTTAGCTTAAAAAGAGTTAAAGTAGGGGATTATGAAACCAATCACGAAATTTCAAAAAAGGATGGTTTTGTTATATAATCGATAAAAAATAAATAAAAACGTGCCTCATAAACACTACCTGATAATGATAATAGGGATTATTGCAATTATTGGTCTTTTAGCCATTTTTCGTGCCGGATACGAAAACTCTAACCAAGAAGAGGGAATTAATATAACAAGTAATACATTGAATTATGTCGGTGTTATTTTCGAAAAAAATTGAAGATATAGTTGAGAAAATTGATTTTTCCAAAATAAAAGGAAAGGTTGGAATAAAGGTTCATTTTGGTGAGAAAGGTAATAAAACATATCTTCGACCGGAAATCGCCAAGGCCGTCTATGACAAGATCAGTTCACTGGGCCATGAAGTGGATTTAATAGAATGCAATGTTTTATATAGAGGATCAAGAACCAATAGAGAGGATCATGTAAAAACCGCTAAAGAACATGGTTTCGGGTTTGCAACTATAAACATTCTTGATGGTGATTTCGGTGATAGCGCTATTGAATTGCCGGTTGTCAACGGAACACTGGAAAGAGCAAAAATAGGAGAAGGGATAAAGGACTATGATAGTATTTTGGTTTTATCTCATTTTAAGGGTCATGTCGCTTCCGGGTTCGGTGGAGCTTTTAAAAATTTAGGTATGGGATTGGGGTCAAGGTCCGGAAAATTGCATATGCATTCGGATGTGAGTCCTTCGATTGAAAAAGAACTTTGCACCAGTTGCAAGGTGTGTGTGGAAAATTGTGATTTTGATGCTATTAACATCATTGAAGAAAAAGCTGAAATAAATTCAGAGCTGTGTTCGGGATGTGCGATGTGCATAGCTGTCTGTAAATTCGGAGCGGTAAAAATTCCATGGGGTGGATCAACAAATAAGCAACTTCAAGAAAAAATTGTTGATTATTCGAAAGTAATTATTGATTATTTGGATGAAAATTTATTTTACATAAACGTTTTGGAAAATATTACGGAAGATTGTGATTGTGTAGGAAAAAAGATGACTCCGATAGTTGATGATATTGGAATTTTAAGTTCCTCGGACCCCGTAGCCTTAGAGAAGGCATCTTTGGATCTTGCCGGAGAAAAATTTGCGAAAATAAATTCCGTAGAAAGTGAATATATGCTGGAATATGCAGAAAAATTAGGGCTGGGATCCGGAAAGTATGAATTAGTAAAATAAAATGAAAAAAATAAAATTACCGAAAGTAGCAAAAAGGGGTGATTTGACTTTTGAAGAAGTTTCAAGTCTTAGAAGGACCAGAAGGGAGTTTGGCGAAAAGGCAATCCCTTTAAGAAATTTATCTCAACTTTTGTGGGCAGCACAGGGAATAACGGATCCGGGAAAGGTGAAGAGAACCACTCCCTCCGCGGGCGCAACGTATCCGTTCCAAGTCTTTGCATCAGTAAAGGATTGTGAAGAGTTGAGTGATGGTTTCTACAGATATATTCCACAAACTCATCATTTGGAACTTCTAAGAGAAGGGAATCTGACCGAAAGAATTAAAGAGGCCTGCTTCAACCAATCTTTTTTGGAAAGTGTTAAGGTGAATTTATTTCTGGTGGCTGAATATGAAAAAACGACCGATGCATATGGGGATAGAGGCGTAATGTATGTGCATATTGAGGCCGGACACATTGCTCAAAATGTTTTACTTCAATCCGAATCATTGGGATTGGGTGCCGTTCCGGTGGGTGCATTTGATAATGAAAAGATCAAGGAATTTTTAAATTTGGAAAATGAGACCGTTTATATACTTTCTATCGGACAAATAAAATGAATCAAGAAGAAATAGGATCAAACCAGTTTAATGCATTCAGGGGTGTTTTTGTTCCGACTTTTCTTAGTATTATCGGTGTTATTCTTTTCCTGCGGCTAGGTTTTGTTGTAGGAGCTGTCGGCCTCGGAGGTTCTTTGTTAATTATAGCTCTTGCAGTTTCAGTGACTCTATCAACCGGACTTTCTCTAAGCTCGATTGCCAGTAATGTCAGAATAGGTGCGGGAGGGGCTTATTCAATAATAAATAAAACTTTAGGTCTTGAAGTCGGAGGAAGTATCGGAATACCTCTTTATTTAGCTCAAACTTTTTCTGTTGCGCTTTACATCTTCGGGTTCGCGGAAGCGTGGCAGCTGTTTTTTCCGGAATATGCGGTTTCCGATATTGCGCTTATCGCGTTCATTTTCATTTTTATTTTAACGTTTATAAGCACCAAATTGGCAGTTAAGTTTCAGGTTTTTGTTTTCGGAATTATATGCATTTCGTTAGCGGCCATATTTGTCGGATCGGGAATCCCCGTAAATATCCCCGATATTTCAATAAGAATTGCAGAAGGGTGGATGTTTTGGGATGTTTTTGCAATATTTTTCCCTGCCGTAACCGGTCTTATGGCTGGAATAGGGATGTCCGGAGAATTAAGCGACCCGAAAAGACAGATACCCAAAGGGATTCTTTGGGGGTTGGGAGTAAGTACAATAATCTATCTCTCAATGGTTGTCTTTCTTTCTTATAACGTGTCGACCGAAAGTTTATTAACTGACAACTTTATTTTGGTGGATATGGCCATATATCCGACCCTGGTGATATTGGGAATTTTAGCTGCCACGATATCAAGCTCCTTGACCGTTATGATAGCGGCTCCCAGAGTGATGGAAGCACTTGCGCAAAGTGACGTTTTGCCAAAGAGTAAAATTCTTACTATTAAGGAGGGTCAAAAAGAACCCAGGAATGCGATTTTATTGACCGGGTTGATTCTTGTCCCGGTGATGATCGTCGGTTCTTTGGACTCCATTGCTCAAGTTTTGACGATGTTTTTCCTTGTGACGTATGCCGCTATTAATTTAGCTGTTTTTCTGGAACAATTTTTAGGACTAAGAAGTTTTCGTCCTATATTCCGTGTTCCAAAGATAGTTCCGATGTATGGAGCTGTTGTCTCGTTGGTAATAATGTTTCTGATAAATGTTTATGCAAGCTTGGTGGCTATTGCTTTCATATTCATAATCTATGGCTTATTGACTAAGAGGTCATTACCACAGGGCAAGGGAGACATAAGATCGGGGATATTTCGAGCTTTTAGTGAGTGGGCGGCAGAAAAAACCAGACATCTTCCCGAATCATCATTGCATATCTGGAAACCGAACATGATCATACCGGCTTTATCCGCCAAAACCGTTATAGGAAATTTTCCATTGATTAGGTCCATAGCTTATCCCAACGGAAGGATGACTGTTTTAGGGTTTAAATTAAGTAGAAATATAAAAGACAATCCAGAGGAAAAAGAGATAACTGAAGAGGAGTTGTCACGCGAAATAGAAAGACTCCCTGAACTTGTAGAGAAATTCGAAGGTGAAAAAATATTTACATCTTATAGTACGGTCGATGCCGTAGATTACATCAATTCAGTTATAGTTTCCATGGAGGCCATTCAGAGTCAGGTTTTCTCCCCGAATATATTATTTTTACCATATAAACCAAGCAAGCTAAGCCCGAAAGATTTAGAAAGGATCATTAAATCCTCGGTTGATAAAAATTACGGATTAATCCTTTTTGATCGTGATTCGGAAATAGGCTTGGGTTCGGAAAAAGATATTCATGTTTGGATTACCCCCAAGGTTCTTAAAGAGGATATGTTTATAGAAAGACATTATGATTTGGCGCTTCTTATCGCTTACAGTATAGAAAAAAACTGGCAGGGAAAGATGACTCTTTGGATGTGTGTGGAAGAGGGAGAAGAAAAAAGAGCGGAAAAATATCTATATAATCTTATATATGAAGCAAGATTGCCCTATACTACTGAAATAAAAGTTGTCAACGGAGATTTTCACGAATCTCTTAGGCGGTCTCCCGAAGGTGATATTCATATTTTTCCATTTGAAAAACATGATATAAGTTCGATTTATAAGATTGCTGAAATGGAGAGAAAATCCAATTTATTTATCTTGGACTCAAGCAAGGAAAGTGTGTTAGCATAGAGAGAACCCGGCTTTTTAGCCGGGTTTCGGTTTTTTTATCTTCCGTTCCAGTGAACTGATAATCTTTCTACTTCCATCCTTTTTTCGACATTATCGGGATCTCTTTGCCACTCTTCAATCGCTTTCTCCAGAGCTTCGGCACCTGACTCTTTGGCTTTCTTGCGTAACGCATCAACTCTCTCTTCGAGGGGTTTCTCCGTCAATCTTAGCACCTCCTTTTAATACTTCCTCCAATATTCTACCTTTATGATTGAATTTGTCAATTATAAACTTGACTAATTCTGCAAATTATACTATAAAATAATCAACTTGAAAAGGAGGTAGAGGATGAAAAAATGGTTGTTGATTACAATGGTAGTTGTTCTTTTAACAGGTTCCGTTTTGGCTGCAACTCCCTTTGAAAGATGGAGTAGGGGAATTGAGGAGGTTATTACGAATACAGATCGATTGTACGGAAACAGAATGAGAATGGCGGCAAATGAACACTCCGTACCGGTGGAGTATTTGTGGGCTGTCGTAGTAGTTGAATCAAACGGTGACATAAACTCCGTTTCATCTACGGGAGTTAAGGGTCTGACAATGCTTACTTCGGACGTAGTGAATTTAATTCGGCAGGAAACGGGAGTTGTTATCGATCCGCTTCATGCTTATGAATCCTTATGGGGAGCAGCTTGGTATTTGAATTACATGGTTGAAAAATACGGATTTTCTATGGATGAAGCTACGGCTGCATTTTATTACGGACCAACCGGACTGAGAAGAAGATTATCCGGTAAAAAATTGGATGAGTTGTATCATTATCGAAAGATAAATCATGTTTTGGATATAATAAGAAGTCAATAACCACGAGAAAGAAAAACCCCTCTAAGAGGGGTTTTATTTTGACAAAATAACATTTTTGTTTTAAAATAAAATAACAGAGTTCAAGAAAGGTGGGATATGTTAATGGATATAATGTCATTGAGTGATGTTTTAAAGGTAAGAGAGATCTTTGAAAAAATTAAAAAAGCTGCCAAGAAAAGTTATAAATCCGGACTGGAATCTGATTTTGTCGTAGTTAGGAAAAACGGAAAGAGGATAATCGGGGAAGTAGTTGAGAATGAAGTTAGTTTCTGGGGAGAAAGAAATGTCATCGAAGAGATGTATGATGGAG
Organism: Candidatus Nealsoniibacteriota bacterium; assembly: GCA_003557065.1. Taxonomy (GTDB): domain Bacteria; phylum Patescibacteriota; class Minisyncoccia; order Minisyncoccales; family PWPS01; genus PWPS01. The sequence continues at coordinate 10,102 of PWPS01000053.1, forward strand.
ATCTCCTATATATAGAAGCGACGATTCATTTCCACGTGGATCAGAAGATTTTGATTCCATCTCCTAATGATTTATTTCTTTTTTGTGGAAGCTCAAAGCTTCGTAGATGGTCCGTAATAGGATCGGTTGAAGAAAAGAAAAACAATCTTCTATTTATGACCAGCTACGGCATAACTATGGAAGATGTTAACTTGTGGCATTGTGAAGAAGATTTTTTTGATGAAAATGACGTGAGTCAAAGATTGGCAGAAATCGGTATAGAAACCGAATTTGGAACTCTGTAAAGCTTATACCGCCCTAAAATGGGCGGTTTTATTTTAAGTTATTTTACATTTAAGACAAATAATTTAAAATTAATCACAAGCAATGTTTATGTCGATTGTGAAGATAATAATTGATTTTACTTATTGATCAATATCTAAAACTTACACTTTTTATAAACAAAAAATTATGAATGATCTAATATCTACCACCGCCTTATTTTTCCTAAACCAGGGAATGAAAATAATCACCATCGTTATAATTTCACTTTTGGTTTATCTGTTTCTTGACGGTGTCTTGAAAAAAATAATATCCGGAATGATAAAAAAGAGCAGCAGGCAAAAAAGAGTCAAGACCATCAAAAGAGTTTTTTTCGGAACAGCCAAGTTTGTTTTGGTAATAGTCGCCATATTGATGATTCTTTCCGAGCTTGGACTTGATATTGCTCCAATTTTGGCCAGTGTCGGACTTTTGGGTTTGGCGATAAGTATGGGATCAAGAGAAATTGTTGGAGACTTTTTGGCGGGATTATTTATTCTAATAGATGATCTCTATGAAATAGGAGACGAGGTGAAGATTCTTGGAATGGAAGGAAAAATTAAAGATGTCGATCTTCGGAAAACAATCATTGAAGCTCCCGATGGAGTTATATATATTATTCCTAATGGTAGAATAAAGGAAATTACCAAGAAATGATTTTTAAGCCAGCAACTTATCTGATATTTTTTTTATTTATTGTTTTTGCAAATTCTTGGGTTTGGCGAAAAATTTTACCGGAAAAAATTTATGCCATAGCACTCTTTCCCGGGATTGTTATTCACGAACTTTCTCATGTATTGGGGTGTCTTCTCACCGGAGCAAAGATAACAAAAATAAAATTATTTTCATTTAAGGGTGGGTATGTAAGATATAGAAAAGTTGGACCCGTACGTTCCATGATTATTTCTTTTTTTCCGGTTGTAGGAGGTTTAGCGGCTCTTTTTATCCTGACGCAGGTAGTAACGAAAGGGGCTTCTTTCCAAATTATTCTGGATACGTTCGGTCTGGGATTTCGTTTTTGGATATTTTTCTATTTCTCCGTGTCAATAATCATTTGCATGATTCCCTCGATGCAGGATTTAAAGAATGCTCTACTCGGCTTCCTCCTTTTTATTCTAATTGTTGTACTGATTAATCCCTTATTCGAGCAGGAAATTAGATTTTTGATTTTGAGATCGATAACGATTCTCGAAACTCTTTCGGTAATTTCAATCACTTCTTTACTGTTTGCCCTTTTAGCATATTCTTTCAAGCTTGCTTTCGGTAAGCTGATAAAGCTGTTATAATATGAAAGAAATAAAGCATTTTATTTTTGATTGGCAGGGTGTTTTGGAGATACGCGGGAAGATTAACAAAGAAATTTTCACCTGGATTAGGGAAAATAAAATCTCCGCGTCCGTTTTGACGAATTGTCCTGGAGTAGAAGATAGTCTTTTTCTCACCATAAGTCATCCTGGAAACATAAAAAAAATAAAACCGAACGAAGAAGCGTTTTTGATTCATCTTAGAAAAATAAACTTTAAACCCGAAGAGGTTGTTTTCATTGATGATAATCCCATCAATACGGATGCTGCGAGAAGGGTTGGGTTGGAATCATTACGCTATATAAATAATGAAATTTTTTTTAAAGAAATAGAGAATGAATTCCGATATTCTAGCCCAAATAACAGGTCTTAGTCTTTTTATAACTTCGTTTGCTTTAATCTGTAATAAAGATGCCTTCAAAACCTTGATTCAGCTTTCGAAATTAAGAGGTTTTAATTTACTGATCGGTGTTCTTTTTGTTCTTTTCGGGATTCTTATTATTTCTTTGCACAATCATTGGGATTGGGGCTCCGGATTGATTTTAACGGCGACGGGATGGATTTTTCTCTTGGAAGGGTTGGTAAGGCTCTTTTTCGTAAAACAAGTAACCGACTTGATGATCGTGGGACAGGCGAAGTCGGCACTTTTATTTTCATTATATTTCACGCTTTTTTTAGGGTTATCTTTAGTAATAATCAGCTTTCTTTAATATGTTAAAAATAAAAAATCTAACTAAAAAATTTGATAATTTTACCGCGATAGAGGGGATAAATTTAAGCTTGGAGAGAGGTGATTTCTTTTCGATAATAGGGCCGAACGGATCCGGAAAAACGACTATTATAAAAAATATTTTAGGACTACTAAGACCGACCACCGGAGAAATTGAAGTAGACGGGAAAAATATAGTAAAGGAACCGAAAGAAGCAAAGATGAAGATGGGTTATATACCCGATGAACCAAAGATGTGGAGTAAAATAACGGGTAAAGAAGCTCTTTATTTTTTCGGGACTTTATACGGTATGAAAAAAGAAGAAATTACGGAAAAAATACCGGAACTTCTTTCGCACTTCGAACTGAACGGAATAGAGGACAAGTATTTTGAAAATTATTCAAGAGGAAATAAACAAAAGTTTGCAATTTTAGCCGCACTTTTACATAATCCGGATCTCATTCTTGTCGATGAGCCCATTGTCGGGCTGGACCCCGATTCTGCGGAAATAGCAATGAATCTTTTACAGGATTTTACTAAAAAAGGCGGAGCGGTTTTTATGGCCACGCACACTTTACCCGTTGCAGAAAAATACTCAACCGAGGTAGGGGTTTTACATCTTGGAAAATTAAAAAAAATTGGACATATTCAAAAGCTTTCCTCAGAGATGGGGAAGGAAGATGCCGATCTTTTAGAAATTTACCATTACTTCAGTAAAAATGATTAAAAAGTTTTTAAGCTATCAAGGCAAGAGAATAAAGAGGTATTTTCAAAAAGATACCAAAGCTAGAATCGGAGTGGCGGTTACCATGGTGGCAATGATATCTCTTTTAATTGCGGGGATATACATCTTAACCGTAGAGGGTTTAACCGCGACTCAATCGGGAGAAGATCCCTTTATGACTGAAGCTACTCCACTTTACATATATCAACTATTTTTCTTGGTTATTGGATTTTTGGTCTTCGTAAGTACGATTATTTTTGGCTTATTCGGATTTTTTCAAAAAGAGGATGACTGGATCGTAGCTTCTCCGGAATACGAAAGCTTGGCTTCGGTAAAGTTTTTAAGATCTTTAATTGAATCTTCATGGCCGATAATGATAATTGCATTCCCCTTAGTCGGTGCCGTTTCCAGCGTTTTTAATCTTGCATTGATAGAAGTATTACTCCTGATCTTTATTATTATAATCTTCTCGTTTTTTTGTGCATCACTGGCAATAAATACCATATTTTTAACTTCACTGATCTTTAGAAAGTTCAGTCATCTATCTTTTTCGGTCATTACGATCACCGCATTATTGGGAATGTTAATTTGGAACAGGGTAATCGGAGTTGATTTGATAGAGATTTTTCAAGTGAAAGAAGCAATCGACCCACTACTTACAACAATGAAGGATAATTTTTCTATTTTCCCCTCACATTCGGTTGCTATGACGACTTACTATATGCAAATCAGTAATATTGAAAAAGCGTTGACGGAGACCAGAAAAGTATTACTATTTTTTGTTGCTACACTAACCATTTTCTTGATTCTAAAAAGTAAATTTTTGATTATTTGGCAGAAATTCCAAGAGGGGAGCTTTGAAGCGAAAAATGAGAGAGAGGGTAAGGATGCCAAAATTCTCCAAAATGATTACTTTCCAAATTCTGCAGAAGATGCTATCAGAAAAAAAGAACTCTTGACCAATTTCAGATCTCCCAAGAATATTTTTTGGTTATCTTTTTTAACGATTCTGATGGTAATTCAGGTAGGAGTTGTTAATCTGCTTGAGAGATATGTCGGGATAGGGGATAGTCAAGAATTAGCAACTGCCGGGATAACGCCCGGTATTCAAATCGGCGTGATATTGTTTTTTATCAGCGCCATAATTCTAAGATTTGTCTTTCCATCTCTCAGTCAAGAAGGGAAAACTTCGTGGATAATCGGATCGGTTCCTTTAAACTTCGGAGAAATATTTAAGGCAAAATACAAGTTCTACAGCAAGCTCCTTTTATTCATCTCTCTTATTTCTCTTTTAGTTTATATAGTTCCACTCGGCGTGGCCGTCGAGATTGCAATTATCTCAATTTCAATTCTTTTTATATCTACAATGGTCTTGGTTATGCTGGGACTGGGCATGGGAGCTCTTTTTATAAATTTTGAAACCGACGACCCACAGGCATTGAGCACCTCTGCTCCCGGAGTGGTTTTGATTTTATCATCAATTATTTATAGCGGATGGGCTGCTTATGTTGCTTATTCCATAACTCAATATAAAAACTATACTCCCGTCATTTTATTTTTGATAATTTCCATTACAATTTATAAAGCAATAAAAACAAAAGCACTTAATGCGCTTATAAAACTTGAATTCACATGAAAAAGATAAAAAAAAGTAATCACGATAGAATTTTATTCGGAGTTATCGGAGGGATTGCGGATTATTTTAAAATTGATCCTACCATCTTGAGATTAGCGGTGATTTTCATCCTTTTTTTTAACTTCCCCGCAGTCGTTGTCACATACATCCTGGCTGCTCTTGTTATTCCGAAAGATGGAGATTCCGAATCATCGGGAAGTTCATTTTTTCTTTGGTTAATTTTAATATTACTACTTATTCCGGTTTTGATCATAGTGGGGATACTCTTATATTCCAGAACAGATTCTTTACCATTTATCGCAGAAGTTCAGGAGATAGCTCAAGTTAGAGACAAGGAGGTGCTGGAATATTTAGAGAATCAGTTAATTGATCCGATTTATGATTACAATGGAAAAATTTTTGCCGATTATTATATTTTTGAAAGAAATGAAGATCAGTTTTTTATTTGGGCTTATGTCGTAGAGTATTTTGTGGAGGATAATTATATGGAAAAGGGAGCCGGAATTTCATCTCCAATGATTATTTTTATTGAAAATGGTCGCATAGTGAGTCACTGGATTCCCGAAGATGGCTCGAAATATTCGGATAGTTTAGCGAAAAATTTTCCGGCATACCTACAACAACGTGTTCTAAGCTTCAATCAGACAAATACTTTTCAAGAAATGATATCGAGTGTAGAAGAGAGAGTAGAGGAGAAAATAAAGTAGGCTTTTATCGTAGTTCATGTGTTTTAAATAATCTTTATCACTCTTGACACTTGACTGCTAATTTCTTATTATTAAGACCAGAAAAGGGGTCTTAATTTTTATCCATGGATATTACAAAAAGACAACAAAAGATCCTTGAAATCGTTGTTCGTGATTATATTGATTTGGTTGAACCGATCAGCTCTCATCATATTGAAAAAAAATATGATTTGGGCGTATCTCCCGCTACCATAAGGAATGATATGAAAGAGCTTATTGAAAAGGGATATCTAACACAACCTCATACTTCTGCGGGACGAATTCCTACGGATAAAGGGTATAGATATTTCGTAAACAAATTATTGAAAAGAAAAAGAGCTCTTGAAAGTCGTGATTTAGCTCGACAGATGAAGATTCTTGAAAAGAGAATAGATAATGAGGTAAAGTTCCTTAGAGAATTAACGGGTTTTTTGGCCGGACTTTCCAGCTCCTTGGCTTATTCCTATCTTTCGAAGGAAGATCTTTTTTGGAAAGAAGGACTGGAGGAAACATTTCATTATCCCGAATTTGAGGATATCCGAAAAATTCATTCTTTCTTGAATCTGGTAAAGGATTTTGAAGAAAGATTTATGGAAGAATTCTCCCATGATCTGGAAAGTAGAGAAGTTAAAATTTATATCGGAAAAGAATCTCCACTACATAACGATGATTTTTCCATACTGGTATCAAAATATTCTTTTCCGGGGGATAGGGACGGCTATATTGCTCTCTTGGGACCGAAAAGAATGGCTTATGATAGAAATATAAGCTTAGTTAATTCCTTAGTAAAATTACTGGAAAAAGGCTATGACAAAAGAAAATAAAGGTGAAAACGGCAAAATTGAAAAGCTTGAAGAAAAAATAAATAATCTGGAGAAAGAAAAGGAAGAGTATCTTGAAGGCTGGAAGAGAGCAAGAGCTGATTTTGTAAATTATAAAAAAGCTAAGGATACCGAGGGATTAAAGTTAAGAAAAGATGAGAAAAAAAGATTGATGAAAGATATTTTAGCTATTCTTGATACTTTTTATCTTGCTGAAGAGAAGATTGAAGATGAAAGAAAAGATGACGATTATCTAGTCGGTCTCTTAAGCATTAGAAAACAATTCGAAAAATTTTTAGAAGATGAAGGTGTTAAGCGGTTAAAGACGGTAGGGAAAGAATTTGATCCGAATTTACATGAAGCGGTTGCGATGGTAGAGTCCGAAGAAAGTGAGAGCGATGTAATCGTTGAAGAAGTTAGAAAAGGGTATTTAATCGAAGGAGAACTCCTTCGACCTGCAAAAGTAAAAGTTTCAAAATAATTTAATTGGTGATAATGAATAAGTAAGTTATCACCGGGAAAATCATGAGTAAAATTTTAGGAATAGATCTAGGAACAACATTTTCAGCAATGGCTGTTGTTGAAGGAGGTGAGCCAAGAGTTTTGGAAAATAAGGAAGGAGATAGAACAACTCCGTCGGTAGTCGCCGTAACCAAAAAGGGAGAGAGGCTCGTAGGCTCAATTGCCAGAAGACAACAGGTGACAAATCCGGAAAATACAATATTTGCCGCTAAGAGGCTGATTGGTAGGCATTACGACAGCAAAGAGGTGAAGGATAGCAAAGGAAATTTACCTTATGAGATAAGAAAGGAAGAAGGTGGAGAGGGGGTTGAAATTATGTTTGATGGAAAATGGAGGAAAGTTCCCGAGATCTCGGCTATGGTGTTGCAGAAATTGAAAAAGGACGCTGAGGAAAAATTGGGAGAAGAGATAAAGGAAGCCATAATAACCGTTCCTGCTTACTTTGACGACTCACAAAGAAAAGCAACCAAGGTTGCAGGAGAGATTGCGGGATTTGAGGTTAAAAGAGTTATAAACGAACCTACCGCTGCCGCATTGGCGTACGGATTGAACAAGAAAAAAGATGAGAAAATTTTAGTATATGATTTTGGGGGAGGAACTTTTGATGTTTCGGTTCTTGAAGTCGGAGATGATACCATTGAGGTAAAAGCCAGTGGAGGAGACAGTCATCTTGGCGGTGAGGACTTCGACAATGAGATACTCAGCTGGATGGTAGAAAAATTCAAAAATGAAAATGGTATAAATTTATCCGGTGATAAGCTGGCGATCCAGAGACTGAAAGAGGCTGCCGAAAAAGCTAAAATTGAACTCTCTTCGACTAAAAAAACCGAAATAAATATTCCATTTATAACCTCCGATGAAGATGGTCCCAAACACCTTAACTACTCACTATCCAGATCCGAATTTGAGAATTTAATTGAAAAATATGTAAGCAGGTCGATTGAAATGACTAAGAAAACAGTTAATGAATCCGGAATCGATATCAAAAATATAGATGAAATAGTCTTGGTGGGGGGACAAACCAGAACTCCTTTTATTCAGGAAAAAATTAAGGAAATTTTTGGAAAGGAACCGAATCGTGAAATTAACCCGGATGAAGTCGTTGCCGTCGGAGCAGCCGTGCAGGGTGGAATTATGGGGGGAGATGTAAAGGATGTTCTCTTACTGGATGTCACACCGCTTTCTCTGGGAATTGAGACTCTTGGTGGAAG
>PWPS01000048.1 GCA_003557065.1 Candidatus Nealsoniibacteriota bacterium
GGAAGATCGTCTTATCGTTTTTGCATCAAAATTAGCGGCCTCTAAAAGAACGAAGTTCGTATCCGCGCTAATTTCAGCACTCACTCCTCCTTTTATTCCCGCTATAGCAAGCGGATTTTTATCAGAAATGATTAATTCCCCGTCAAGAATCAAATCATCGTTGTCGAGGGTCGTAATTTTTTCTCCCTTTTCCGCCTTTCTCACTTCAATACATTTTCCTTTAATTCTGTCTCCGTCAAAAGCATGTAACGGTTGTCCGGTCTCAAGCATCACGTAATTGGTGATATCAACAATATTATTTATCGACTGCAAACCACACACTTCAAGTCTTTTTTTAATAAAAGCAGGAGTCTCTTTTACCTTCACATTTTTTATTCCTCGTAAAGTATATCTAGGACACAGATCTTTTTCTTTCACATCAATCGAAACAAAATCGGAAAAATCGTCACTCTCATTCAATTTCTCTTCAGGAAAGATTAGATCCAAATCATATAGAGCAGCTATCTCTCCGGCTATCCCGATATGGGAAAAGCAATCTGCAGCTCTATTGGGTAGAACATCTATATCAATAAGATAATCATCACCGTGCTTTTCGACTGCTTCCACTTCAAAGAACCTCATCATCAACCTATCCGCAAGTTCATTGGGAGTAGGTAAATCTTCCTTAAAAAATGAATTAAGCCAGTTATAAGAAAATTTCATATTTCAGTAAAATTGTTTCAAAAACCTCAAATCTCCACCGTAAAAAAGCCTAACATCATCAATTCCATATTTAATCATTGCCAATCTATCCACACCCATCCCGAAAGCAAAACCTTGCCATTTTTCAGAATCAAGTCCGGAATTTTTCATCACATTCGGGTGAACCATACCGGCACCTAAAACCTCGACCCATCCCGTATTGGAGCAAACCGAACAACCCTTTCCCGAGCAAACAGTACAACTCATGTCAACTTCAAAAGATGGCTCTGTAAAAGGGAAAAAAGACGGCCTTAGACGAACTCCGACATCTCCCTTGAAAAATTGATTGATGAAGTCGGTTATTATCGCTTTAAAGTTAGCGACAGAGATTCCCTCATCCACCATCAAGCCCTCCAGTTGATAGAAGTTAATTTCATGGGTGGCGTCCGTCGTCTCGTTGCGATAAACCCTTCCGGGAACAATTATGCGTAAGGGAGGTTCATTTTCCTCCATATGTCTTATTTGAACCGGAGAAGTGTGAGTCCGCATCACTTTCCTTTCTTTTGAAGAAATGTTGTGCTTCTCACTTCCGGAAAAAGAAGATTGCTTTACAAAAAGAGTATCCTGCATCTCTCTTGCAGGATGCTCCTCCGGAAAATTAAGTGCATCAAAATTATACCAAACACTTTCCATATCCGGACCCTCGATTGCTGAGAATCCCATTTTTTCAAAAATTCGAATTAAGTCGCCTGATACCCTGGATAGAGGATGACGATTACCGAGAACGGGAACTTCGCCCGGTAGAGTCGGGTCAAAGCTGGACCCCTTCCCCTCTTCTTCCAGAATTTTTAATGCATTCTCCTTTTTTTTAACCCTTTCTTCAAGTATATCTCTTATTTCATTTACTTTTTTACCCAATTCGGAACGCTCTTCCTCGGGTGCTTTTGCTACCAACTTAAAAAGTTCGGAAATTTTTCCTTTTTTTCCGAGGTAGTCTTTTTTTATCACTCTCAACTCGTCTATCGAATCAGATCCTTCAATACAGGAAAGAATTTCTTTTTTAACTTTTTCTAACTTTTCCATACGTTCATTTTATCTCAAATCCACGAAAAAATCAAACAATTTCCCAATTAAATAATCTTTAACTCATCCATAGGAAGTTAACTGGAGACACCTCTTGAGGAGTCATCGGTCTCAATAATCAAAAATCCACCTTTCGGTGGCTTTTTAACGGTGCGGGGACGACCGGACTTGAACCGGCAACCTCCACTGTGACAGAGTGGCGATCTAACCAATTGATCTACGCCCCCATTTACAGGGTGTGCCAGGGGTGGGACTTGAACCCACGACCTACGGCTTATGAGTCCGTCGCTCTGACCACCTGAGCTACCCTGGCAGAAAAAATGTTGCGGGGCCAGGATTCGAACCTGGACCTCGAGGTTATGGGCCTCGCATGGTACCATTCCACCACCCCGCGATATAAAAGACTGTTACCCATTGTAATACAAATCAGAAAAAAATCAAGAGTTACAGAAGCTGAAGATCCGAGAGAGATTTTTCAAAGACATCCATTATTTCTTTGGCATCATCCTGGGAGAGTTCATAATTGGGATCATAAATCAAATCTCTTCTTGTTTTGTGAGCCCTCAGAAGATCTTCTTTATTCGGAATTATATCCGTACTCACATCCTCCAGAGACTCTTCCAAGGTATCCCCCTTATATCCCATTTCATTAAGGACACTGCAAACCATCTCATCAGTCTCAATTATTGCCAATTTTCTTTCGGAAGGATTTTCATCTTCTGATCTCTTCCTCAAAACTCCCCAATCTTTCGGAATTTTTATCTCTTTATAAGGAGAAGCCTTGGTAAATTCCAAAATATCCTTAAAATACATCTCTTCCAAACGATTTGAAGCAGCTATAAAATATACAACCGAACCGATCAAAACAGCGGAAACCCCCATAAAGAAATACCTTGTGTAGTCGATTATTCTGACTATTTCAGGGGGAAAAAGATGCGGATCGATTATATATCTTATTATATCCTCCATATTTAAATTATCTTTTCAATTTCTTCCGCTATGGTTAGAAGATTCTCATCTTCAAATCTTTCACCCATAACTTGCAAACCAACCGGCAATCCCTCGTTTTTACAAGGAATCGAAATGGCAGGCAATCCGGCTAAATTTGCCGGAACGGTTAGCATGTCCGCCAAATACATAGCCAAAGGATCTTCTATTTTTTCGCCTATATTGAACGGTAGTATGGGACTGGTCGGAGTTACTATGGCATCAACTTTTTCAAAGACTTCTTCAAAATCTCTTCTTATTAACTCTCTCACTTTTTCCGCCCGCATATAGTAAGCTTCATAGTAACCGCTGGAGAGAGCGAAAGTTCCTAGTATTATTCTTCTTTTTACCTCATCGCCAAAAAGCCCTCTATTCTTCAAATAAGTTTCCTCTATACTTTCGGCTTCGGGTCTCTCAACTTCAAGACCATATCTTATTCCATCATAACGAGCCATGTTTGCCGAAACTTCACAAGACATAATAATTTGATAACAAGCCAATGCATATTCGGTATGGGGCAAGCTGACTTTTTCAACTTCGATTCCTTTCTTTTCAATTTTTCGGATTACCTTTCTAACCTCACTTACAACCTCGTCTTCAACACCCTCAACAAAATACTCCTTGGGAATTCCCAGCCTAAATGACTTCTTTTTACTTTCTTTTTCTTCTATTTCCAAGGATGTTGCATCCTTGGGGTCACTCCCTTTAATCACATCAAAAACAACTCTCGCATCCTTAACCGAACGGGCAAATGGACCTATTTGATCCAGCGATGAAGACATTGCCATGAGTCCGTGTCTTGAAACCCTGCCATAACTGGGTTTGAAACCGACCACTCCACAGAAGCTGGCAGGTTGTCTGATCGATCCACCCGTATCGGATCCTAAAGCAACAGGAACCATGCCCGCCGCCACAGCCGCAGCCGGACCTCCTGAAGATCCACCGGGAACCTTGCTGAGATCAAGCGGATTCTTTGTCGGAAAAAAGGCGGAGTTTTCAGTCGATCCTCCCATTGCGAACTCGTCCATATTTCCCTTACCCACCACTATCGCTCCGGCTTTTTCCATTTTTTTAATAACCGTAGCATTATAGGGTGCACGAAAATACTCCAATATCCTTGATGCAGCCGTGGTTTTGGTGTCTTTTATCAGTATATTATCCTTGACTACCACGGGTACACCCGCCATAGAAGGGTAGTTCTTCAATTTATCGATCTCTTTCGCTCTACGGATAGCCTCATCCTCGGTAAGACTAATGAAGGCGGACACCTTTCTATCTTCCGATTTTATTTTCTTATAGGTCTCTACAATAAGCTCATTCGCACTAAAAAAACCTTGCCCGATTCCGGATTTAATCTCTTCTATTCCTAATTTCTCAACTTCCAGTTTTTCTAAATTCATGAAATTATCTTAGTTCACAATTCTTGATTTATAATTAAGGTGGGGAAACGACTTTATCTCATCGATCCGAAACATCAGAAAAGAGATAACCTATCCCATATCCGGAAATCATTTCTATTTTCCAAAAACTTTTTCACTCTAAAAATAACTCCCTTAGAATTAATTAAATTGATTCAACTCGAAAATAGCTATCTTTATTTTTTCCCATCGCGCGCATCTTTTCTTTGGTCACCTCGTCCACATCCTCGACCCTATCTTCACGAACGCGATTAAATATGGGAGAGATCGATTTGAAGTCAACTCCCGAAACATCAACCTCTTTTAATTTGTCGACGTAATTTAAAACTTTTGAAAGGTCGTCTTTCATTTTATCCTTTGTCTTTTCATCCATCTCCACTCTTGCCAAGTCAGCTATTTTTTCAATTGTTTCTTTTTTAAACATAAAGCTTTGGTTCTAAAATTAAATCAAACCCGATTTATCTTAAAGATATCGATATATTTATCTGGGCGGCTCCAGATCCTCAACCTCCAAAAGAACATCCGAAAGTTCCGTTATATGCTCAAGAGCAAATCCGGCTCCCCTGGCAACAGCAGTCAAAGGATCATCACCTATCTTGGTTTTTATCTTGGTCTCTTCCGTTATTAACTCATCAAGTCCTCTTAGAAGACCTCCTCCACCCAAGAGATAAATTCCTTCACTCATAATGTCAGCCAAAAGTTCAGGCGGAGTGGCTTCAACCGTGTTTTTTACCGTCTCCACAATTTCCCCAACGGATTTTTCCAGAGCTTTTCTTATGTCTTCATCCGTAACCAAAACTTCTTCCGGCAATCCGGTCACCAAATTTCTTCCCCTCATTGTCGTTTCAATTCTTTGGTCGAGAGGATAAGCCGAACCAACATTTATCTTTATATTTTCAGCGGTTCTCTCTCCGATTAATAGCTTATATTCTTGTTGGGCAAAATTTATTATGTCCTGATTGAGCTTATCCCCGGCCACCCTCAAACTTTCTGAGATAACAACTCCTCCGAGTGATATGACTGCCACTTCAGTCGTTCCACCACCTATATCAATAATAAAATTACCACCCGGCTCCTGAATGGGTAGTCTGGCACCTATTGCAGCAGCCATCGGCTCTTCAATTAGAAAAACCTCTCCGGCTCCCGCATTTTTCCCGGCATCTCGAACCGCTTTTTTTTCAACTTCCGTCACCCCACAAGGGATACCTACGACCAATCTCGGTCTGGGTCGCAGAGGAAATCCTCCACGACAAACCTTTTCAATAAAATATCTGAGCATTTGTTCAGTAACATCAAAATCGGAAACAACACCGGAGACCAAGGGTCTCGTTGCAACAATGTGAGCCGGAGTCTTTCCTACCATCCTTTTCGCCTCTTCCCCGATTGCTAGGATTTTTCCGGTCTTTTTATTAACCGCAACAACCGACGGTTCAGAAATTACAATACCTTTATCTTTCACGTAAACCAACGAGTTGGCGGTTCCCAAATCTATCCCTATATCAATAGCAAATTTTTCCTTCAGTTTTTTAAACATGACTTTGCAGTTTATCTATTTTTACTAATTTTTCTTCCTTGGACCATCTTTTTCGAATTTCAACAGAATCATTTTCCATTGTTTTTTCACTTATCACCACTCGGTAGGGCATTCCGATCAAGTCCGCGTCAGCAAATTTCTCACCAACTCCCACATTGCGATCGTCATACAGAATATCTTCTTCCATTTTATCATATATTTCAGCAGCTTTCTTCTCTGCTTTTTCTCCGATCGCAATAAGGTGAAACTTAAAAGGAGCGATGGATTCCGGCCAAATCATTCCGTTCTCATCACTATTTACTTCCAAAACGGCCCCCATTAATCTTCCGACTCCTATTCCATAACACCCCATATGAACCGGTTTCTCATGTCCATTTTCATCCGTATATCTCAGATCGAACGGATCACTGAATCTTCTTTTTAATTTAAATATATTTCCCACTTCTATGGACTTCTCTTTCCTTAAATCTTCTTTTTTTGTCCCGCACTCCGGACACTTCGGAGACTCATCTATAATTTCATCGTTAACAGCCAATCTACAGCTTTCACAAATATAGATAATATCTTCACCGGCACCCGTTACGGTTTGAAATTCATGGGAGTATTTGGAAAAAGTTCCCCCATCGGCAAAAGTGATAAAAGTTTCTTCTCCTATCCCGACTTCCTTAAATATATTTTTGTAAGCTTTTTTCGATTTCTCATAATATTCCTCCAGATCCCCTTCATCAGAATGGAAGGAATATAAATCCTTCATTGAAAACTCTCTTCCTCTGAGAATGCCCGATTTCGCTCTTAGCTCATTTCTAAATTTATTCTGAATTTGATAAACATAAATCGGTAAGTCACGGTAAGAAAAAAGATGGTTTTTGATAAGGGGAACAACAACTTCTTCATGACTTTGTCCTAAAACAAGACTCCTCCCCGTAGCCAACTTCGTTCTAAAAAGAACGTCTATATTTTCTCTTCCCGTTTTTTCGTAATTTTCCAGAGGATGAAGCGCCGGCATAAATATTTCCGAAGCTTCAAGAGTTTCATTCATCTCTTTTCTTATTATATTTTCTATCTTCCTCACTACTTTGAGTCCCAGCGGCAAATAAGAATAAACTCCCGCCATTTCTTTATTGATAAACCCGGCTCTAATCAAAAGTTGAGCATTTTTGGCTTCCTCTTCCTTGGGAGCATCTTTCGTCGTTTTAGTAAAAAGTTTCGACTGTCTCATAAATTCAATGCATAATATACAAATAAAAATCTCTTGCGGTAATTACCAGCATGAGCGAGATCAATAATAGAAAAAATACTGCATTAATTTTCTGCTCAACCTCTTGAGGAATCGGACCTCCTTTTATCTTCTCCACCAACAGAAATAGAAGTCTTCCACCGTCAAGTGCCGGAATCGGAAGTATGTTCATAAAAGCCAAAACCGTAGCGATTATTCCGACAAACATCAGATAATCTCCCAAACTCCTATCAAGCGCACTCACCGCCATTCCTCCTATCATTATAGGTCCTCCAATCTCCATACCCTCCGGCAAGCCTTCGCCGGTTACGGCTCCTCTGAGAGCCATCCAAAGTCCACCGGCTTGAAGGCGAGTTACATTAACTGTTTGACTTACCCCAAAAGAAGCAGCTTCCAGTCCATTCATTCTCTCCATAGCTACTCTACGAACCTCAATCAAATCCGCAATATTACCCATCTCGGAAATATCTATCTCCTTTTCTTCTGACCCTCTGACAATGGTTACTTTCTCTCCGTCCTCAACGGCTTCTTTAAATTCATTGACCGTAACAACCTCTCTTCCATTTACTCGTTTAATTGTGTCTTGGATCTCAAACCCATTTTCAAAATCCTCTTCAATAAAATTTACAAAAAGAAATGAATCCGCTTCCGCTTCTTCAGGAACTTCTGTCATAAAACCCCATCCAAAAGAGACCGTGGCAAAAATAAAAACGGCCACCAGCCAGAAACTTACAACTCCGGCAATAAGAATAATCGCTCTTTGCCAAATCGGTTTTTCAGAAAAACTTCTGGGATTCTTCACTTTTTCATCCTCACCCACCATTCTTACAAATCCTCCAAGAGGCAGCAAATTAACAGAATAAATAGTCTCCCCAATTTTTTTTCCGAAAAGACGAGGAGGAATTCCTATTCCGAATTCTTCAACTTCAACATCAAACTTTTTAGCGAAATAAAAATGCCCCAACTCATGCAGAGTAATCAATAAAACTAAACTTATTATTACAACAACTATACTCATGACTTTATCTTTTCTTTTTTGCTATCCGCTATCTTATCAACTTTCGCATTATATTCATCTATCACTTTTTGCAGCTCATCTTTTCCTCGAAACTTGTCATCTTCCGTTATCTCTCCGTTCTCTTCGGCTTCTCTGATATTGTTCCAAGCCTCCTCTCTTGATCTTTTAATCGAAACTCTAGCCTCTTCTCTTATTTCGGATATTTTTTTAATAAGTCTCTCCCTATATTCTTTCGTCATCGGTGGTAGATTGATTCTGATCAGGCCTGACTGTGGCATCGGGTTGAGCTCACTGTTGGCCTTCTTAACTGCAGTAACAATACTTTTAACATAATCCTTATTCCAGGGTTGAATCACAATTTGTCTTTCTTCGGGGCAGGATATTGCAGCCAGCTGTTTAAGCGGTAATTTTTGATCAAAACACTCAACCACGATATCTTCAACCAAAGAAGGAGTCGCTCTATCCGTTCTTATTTTATCGAGCTCTTTTTGAAGATAGTTTATGGAATTTTCCAAATCCGATTCTATTTCTTTTATGTATTTTTTGTAAATCATATTTATTTATAAATTAATTACCACTCTTTCAAGGGATAATTTTAGATTAATGTTGGTTTTAGTGGTCAAAAAAAGTACTTTTTGAATAATTTCCAATGCTTTCTTTCTTTTCCTGGCAACCGACTCACTTTCGGCTTCAATCATTTCTTTCCGCATTATTGCGGCCCAAATTTTTAAGGTTTCTTTAGCTTCTCTCTTATCTTCGCTCATCTTTTTAACATAATCGAACCTTTCTGAAAAACCATTTTTCCTTATCTTCGTTAAATCCGCCTCTTTTTCATTCCACTTCTTCTTAAAATCATCTTCCTCAAAAAATCTGAACGCCAATCCCGGCTTGGAAAGCGACATTTTGGAAATAACTTCCGCCTCTTTCTCAGTTGCTCCTCTTTTGGATAGTTCTTTTCTTATCAACTCATCAGCAACCGGAAAAAATTTGACCTCCCAGCTCCTGGAAAGAATAGTATCCAGAAGAATTCCGGGGTGTTCGGTTATAAGAATTATTAAGGCTTTTCCTTTCGGTTCTTCCAATGTTTTCAAAAGACAGGCTTGTGCCTGATAGTTCATAAGATGAGCTCTATCAATAATTATCACCTTGGAAGAATCTTTCTTTCTACCCGTAAGAGATAATTTCTTTTGAATATCCCTTATAATCTCAATCGTTATTTCCTCTTCCCGTATCATAAGCAAATCGGAATGCTTATCTTTCTCAACTTCCATACAAACATCACACTTTCCACAACCACCTTCGTCACAATTTAAAAGCTTAACCAACTCTATCGCTATTTTTCTTTTTCCGATGGAATCCGGTCCGGTAAATAAAAGATTGTGAGGAATCTTGTCGGAAAGAATCATTTTTTTCAAAAGATCTTTTTGTCTTTCGTGACCGATGCAATTCATCTTTTACTCATTATGCTTCTTTTATACGCATCCAGATTATCCAAAACCAACCCGGTTCCCTTGGCTACACATAAAAGAGGTTCATCAGCAACAAAAGAGGGAACCCCCGTCTCTCTGGTAATCAGAGTATC
The DNA here is from genome assembly GCA_003557065.1 of Candidatus Nealsoniibacteriota bacterium. GTDB lineage: Bacteria > Patescibacteriota > Minisyncoccia > Minisyncoccales > PWPS01 > PWPS01. The sequence goes on from PWPS01000048.1 coordinate 9,541, forward strand.
AATATTTCTTATCAAAGCACCTCCTCCAGAAACCACCATACCTTTATCCATTATGTCAGCCGATAATTCCGGGGGAGTTTCTCTAAGAACTTTTTTCACAACTCTAACTATCTCTTCCAAGGGTTCCTGTATTGAATCGGCTACCTCGTTGGAAGAAACCGTTATCATTCTGGGCAACCCCGATATAAGATCCCTTCCTCTTATTTCAATTTCTTTTTCCTCCTTTTCCGGAATCGCCGTTCCTATTTTAACCTTGATCTCTTCTATGGTCTTTTCACCTACGGCAACATTGTGCTTGTTTTTAATATAATTGGCGATTTGCTCATCCATTTTGTCACCGGCGACTCTAAGCGAATTGGAAACAACCACACCACCCAAAGAAATAACGGCTACCTCGGTAGTCCCCCCGCCGATATCAACGATCATATGCCCGGAGCAGGAATCAATGGGTATCCCAGCCCCTATTGCAGCTAAAACAGGTTCTTGAACGGTATAAACCGCCTTAGCACCCGCGGAAAGTCCAGCTTCCGTAACGGCTCTTTTTTCCGTAGAGGATATTCCTGCCGGAACTCCAACCATCAGCTCCGGTTTTATAAATCTCAAACCCGGAGATTTCTGAATAAAATATCTAAGCATAGCTTCAGTAATTCTGTATTCGGCAATAACCCCATCTTTCAACGGTCGATAAACCTTTATCGTTTCGGGGGTTCTTCCTGTCATCTCTTTAGCCTCTCTACCGACCGCTAAAATTTTATTTTCGGCAATACTTACCGCAACTACCGAAGGCTCATTCAAAACAATTTCTTTTCCCGGAACAAAAACCAAAGAATTACAGGTACCCAGATCTATTCCAATTTTTCTATTTAACATAATTTTATTCTTTAATCCTTTTTATATCGATACCGACCTCACGAAGCCGCTTATCAATCTCCTCATAACCTCTATCAGCTTGTGAAACATCTTTTATTATCGTAGTCCCTTCAGCAATTATTCCGGCGATAATCAGAGCTGCTCCCGACCTTAGGTCAAGAGGATCCAATTTAGTTCCGTGAAGTTTTGATGGCCCATTGATTATTGCTCTATGAGGATCACACATAACTATTTCGGCTCCCATCTTGTTTAATTCTTCCAAATATTTCAATCTTCCCTCATACATCGGATCATGAATTAAAGTTAATCCTTCCGCTTGAGTAGCCAAAACCCCTAAAGGAGATTGTAAATCCGTTGGAATTCCCGGGTAGGGCATGGCCTGAATTTTATCGATCTGCAATCTTCCACCACCAACTTCAACGGTACTTTCACTCGTTATTCGTAAATTTCCTCCGAACTTCTTAAGTTTCGACAGAACCAAACTCAAATGATCAACCGGAACATTTTTCACTCTTAACTTGCCCCCTGACGCAAGACCCATGATTATAAATGTTCCGGCTTCAAGATAGTCCGGAATTACTGCGTGGTCAGCGCCTGATAGTTTCTTTTTTCCCTTCACCAAATAACTATTCGCTCCCAAAAATTCAATTTCAGCTCCCATCTTATTCAAAAAGACAGCTAGGTTCTGAACATGCGGCTCGGCAGCTGCAATTCTAATTACAACACTCCCATCAGCCAAAGAAGCAGCCATCAGAAGATTCTCGGTTCCGGTCACGGAAAACTCATCTAGGACAACCTCTCCCCCTTTAAGCGAATCAGCCTCCAAATGATATATATGAGCTTTTTTAGTTTCCCCGGAGTCATGTGTTTCGGTCGCTCCGAATTCTTCCACTTCTATTTTGACTCCCAAGCTTTCAAGTCCGTTTAAATGAGTATCAATTGATCGCGCTCCGATAAGACATCCTCCCGGATGACGAATTGACAATTTTCCGAATCGCGCCATAAGGGGTCCCATAACCAAAATTGACGATCTCATTTGAGCAACCAATTTTTGATCAAGAGACTCCGGACTTATATCGGTAGCATCAACGGTGATCTCCCTTTCTCCAACCCATTCAACCTTGGCACCGACACTCTCAATTAAACTTATCATTTTATAAACGTCCGCAATAAGAGGAAGATTGCTTATTTTGGAGACTCCTTCTTCTGCTAAAAGGGTCGCGGCGATCATCGGAGTCGCAGCATTCTTTGATCCACGGACATCCATCTCTCCCTCCACATCTCTTCCTCCTTTAATGATTAGTCGATCAGGCATTTGTAAAAGCTCGTAGTTTAAAACTCAAGCTGATTTAAAAATTTCATAATATTGGCTTATATTATATTACAATCACCCTCAAACATCAAATAAAAAAATACGGCTCAAATGCCGTATTTTACTCGTTGATCATATAAAAATCTATCTTTTTCTCCACTGAGGCGATCTCCTTGCTCCTCTTTTTCCGGGCTTCTTTCTTTCCTTTTGTCTGGAATCTCTGGTCAAATAACCCGGAGATTTTAGTTTCTTTCTGAACTCCTCATTATAGTCCTCCAAAGCTCTGGACAAACCATGTCTGACCGCATCAGATTGAGAGTTCATCCCACCACCCTTAACCAAAACGGAAACCTTCACCCCTTCCATTTCAACTACTTCAAGCGGTTGATGAACCTTTTTAACTTGATTATCAGTCTGAAAATAATCTTCAGGTTTTTTTCCGTTTATCTCAAAAGAACCTTTTTCATCAGGATAAACTCTGACTCTGGCACTGGAAGTCTTTCTTCCTCCGATACCTTCATAATATTTTTCCATTTTTGCTTTGGGCATACTACTTAAACTTTAATCTCTTAATCTGTTTTTTTCTAAGCTTGTTTTTAGGAAGCATCCCGTTGACCGCCCTTCTTAAAACTTCTTCGGGTTTTTCATCCATAACCTTCGATAAAGGTTCCTCTTTCAGGCCACCCGGGTATCCGCTATGTCTGTAATATTTCTTTTGTTCAAGTTTTTTTCCAGTAATTTGCATTTCTTCCACATTCTCAACAACAACTTCGTCACCCTCATCTTTGTAAGGTTCAAAATCGGGTTTATTTTTACCGCGAAGCAAAATTGCAATCTCGGAAGCGAGTCTTCCCGGAGATTTTCCTGCAGCATCTATTTTGTGTGTTTTTCTTTCCATAAATTTATACTAATTCAATGAAAACTTCTTTTGCACCATCGGTCTCACGCGGTCCTATTTTTATTATTCTGGTATATCCACCCGGTCTCTCTTTGTATTTCGGACCAATTTCTTCAATCAATTTCTTAACCGTTTTTTCATCGAAATGACGGCTAATCCTTCTTCTGGTAGTAACCGTATCTTCTTTTGCTTCCGTAATCAAGGGCTCAACGAATCTTCTTAACTCTTTAGCTCTTGCTTCAGTGGTTTTTATTCGCTGATTCAGTAATAAATTTCTCGCCAAAGAGCGCAAAAAAGCTCTTTTTTGATCCCTGTCTCTTCTGAATCTTCTCTTCGTTTTTATCCTGGCCATAATTACTTGTCCTTAACGGCTTTTAAAATCTCTTCGGCGCTTTTTTTCCCGATGCCATCAACATCAAGGAGATCATTCTCTTCCATTTTTTGCACCTTTTTGGGTGTAATACCCTTTTCATCAAGTATATTTGTGATTCTTGAGCTTAAATCAAAATCTTCCCAAGTTTTCTCTACTTGCTCTTTATCCTTCTTCTCTTCCTTTTCTGAAACGTCAATTTCATCCTCTTCTCTAGCCAACACTTTAATTAAGTTAAAATGCTCAACCAACGTTTGGCAGGCACTATCAAAAGCTTCTTCCGGAGTGATGCTTCCATCCGTCTCTACCTCAACAGCCAATCTATCAAAGTCGGTTCTTTCACCAACTCTCATATTCCTGACCTCAAAATCAACAGCTTTAACCGGAGTAAAAATCGCATCGATTGTTATTTGACCTACTTCTTCTTTCCCTTCTTTCATTTCTTCCGCTGACACGAAACCTACTCCTTTCTCTATTTTTATCTCCATTTCCAATTCTGCATCCTTATCGGTTAAAGTGGCAATCGGAGCATCCGGATTAACAATCTCAACTTGCGTTGGGAAATTAAAGTCCCCGGCTTTCACCACTTTCTCTCCTTTGACCGAAAGTGTGGCTTTTTGATCCTCGTCTGAAAAAACCTTGAAGTTAAGTTGTTTCAAATTCAAGATTATATTTATAACATCCTCCATAACCCCATCGATGGTGGCAAATTCATGTTGAACACCCTCAATCTTTATCTGGGTAACAGCCGCCCCTTCCAAAGAAGAAAGAAGCACCCTTCTCAAGCTGTTTCCAACAGTCGTTCCGTATCCGGGATAGAGAGACTCTATTTCGAAAATCGCTTTTGTTCCGCTTTCGATTTCTTTTATTTTTGTTCCAGAGGGTAGTGGTATCATATAAACTTACTTTTACCTTGAATAAAATTCGAAAATAGATGTGAGTTTTACTGGAGGCTCCACTTCACTCGGAACGGGATCACCAGTCATCTTTCCTTCCAATTTTCCAGCGTCGAAAAAGAGCCATGTCGGCGTCTGGTGGTTCTTCAGTTTTTCACTCAAATTTTCAAAAACTTGCTTGTTTTTCTTGCTCGGATTAACTGAGATAATGTCACCTTGCTTAAGGTGGTAAGAAGGGATGTCAACCTTCCTACCGTTTACAACGATTAGTCCGTGATTGACCATTTGTCTAGCCTTGGCTCTTGATTCAGCCAGCCCAAGCCTGTAAACCGCATTATCCAATCTATTTTCAAGGGATTTAATTAAAACGTCACCGGAATCCTCATCTCCACCCTGTCTTTTCATTGCCTCAACAACATATTTCTTAAATTGATCTTCGGTTAGATTGTACCAGTATCTTAGTTTTTGTTTTTCTCTTAACTCTTTTCCATATTCTGAAATCTTGTTTCTTCTCTTTCCTTTCTCTCCGGGAGGATAAGCTTTTTTAAGCATGGCACAACTGGGGCCATTACATCTATCTCCCTTTAAAAAAAGTTTAACTCCGGCTCTTCTGCATTTTTTACAACTTGGTTCTTTTGACATTAGACTCTTCTTGGTTTAGGCGGCCTACACCCATTATGGGGTATTGGCGTCACATCACTAATACTCTTAATTTTCATCGTTCTGGCAGACAGCGATTTGAGGGCTGAATTCCTACCTGAACCAACCCCTTTAACATATATATCAACTTCTTGAACTCCTATTTTTTCCGCTTTACTTCCAACCACTGTTGCGATTCTTGAGGCGGCATAAGGAGTAGCCTTTTTCGTTCCCTTAAATCCAAGACTTCCGGCACTTACCCAAGCAAGAGTGTTCCCGGATTCATCCGTAAGGGTTATTACGGTATTATTGTAAGAAGCACTGATATAGATTCTGCCTTGCTTAACTCTACCCTTTTTTACGGCAGTTTTTTCTTTCTCTTTAATCGCTTTCTCTCTTTCGTCTTTCTCAGCGAGAAGCTCTTCTTCCGTTTTTTGTGCTACTCTTTTTTTACCCATCTTTATTTATGATTTAATTATTTCGGTTGCGGGGCCCCTTTCCTTCCGGATCCGGCCGTTCTTCTTACATTTCCCCTTCTGGTCCTACTGTTCGTTTTGGTTCTTTGTCCTCTTGAAGGAAGGCTTTTCTTATGTCTGTCTCCTCGATAACTTCCTATTCTTTTCAATCTTTCAAGATTTTCTCTCCTCTCTCTTTTAAGCTCACCCTCAACTTTATATTCATCCTCGATTATCTGCCTGATTTTACTTAACTCCTCTTTGGACAGTTCTTTCGCTCTTAAAGTATGATCAACTCCCGCTTTATTCAAAATCTCATGTGCCACTGAATTTCCAATTCCAAAAATATAAGTAAGAGAAATATCTACTTTTTTATCGTCTGGTATGTTTACTCCTGCAACTCTTGGCATAATTATTTATTCTAGTTAAAAACTATCTTTGTCGCTGTTTATGTCTCTTATTTTTGCAAATAACGTAAACTCTACCGTTTCTTCTGACGGTTTTACAATCTTTGCAAATCTTTTTTACTGAGGAACGAACTTTCATATTATTTTCTGTAAATTATTCTACCCTTATCTTGGTCGTATGGAGACATCTCCACGGTAACACTGTCACCGGGCAGAACCTTGATTCTGTGTATTCTCATTTTTCCCGCCAAGTGAGCATTAACCTCTCTGCCGTCCTCCAACTCAACCTTAAAATGAGTATTCGGTAAAGATTCAATAACTGTCCCTTTTATTTTTTCTTTTTTATCTGAAGCCATTACAGTCTGAAATAGTAACAAACAATATAAAATTTGTCAACTCAGGGTACTGAGTATTATAAACCAATCTCTTTTAAAATCAAGAGTATTAATTAAAGTTGGTTTTTATTTTTATTCTTTCGGAATTATCCGGCACTCCTCCGATTCCGAAAGGTTTGAATCTTACCCTGGATTCTCTGATGAAATCCTGATTATTCAAAAAGGACTCCAATTCACTTCTGGATTTGCCCATAGCGATTTCTTTCAATCTAAAATCACTGAGCGAAGAATAAACTTCTCCAACAAAATTGACTCTCAACTGCGCCGTACCTCTTTCCCAATCAACATTTTCAAGCCCGTAATTAAAGCTCAAACTCTCTTTATAAACTTTCAACTCTCTCTCTAGATTTTGCTCATCAATCGGATCAACTTCCGTAAGTATACTCTTTTTTAAAATGGTTCTCAAATCTTCTTCCCTAAAAGTCAAAGAATCTATCCTGGTTCTTATTTTGACCGTAAAGCTATCCGCCTCTTCTCCCGGACGAGCGCTAACTTCTTCCGCTTCGATTTCATAGTTAAACTGACTATCATGATCAAATAAGAAATCTTCTCCTTTTTGGCTCATTAATATATTTTTCCCTTGTCGTAGCAACGCTTGCAAAACTTCTTCCCTTCCTCTTTCTATATCTTCTTGGGAGACTACCGTCCTTTCTCCAATCGCTCCCCCGATCATGGATTTTTCAGAAACAGCTCTGACTCCTTCATAGGAGGGCGCTCCTCTCAATCCCGGAAGAATAAATTCCGTGGGCTCTATATTGTACTCTCTCCCCGGTTCATCGGCAATGACCTCTACTTCCACTTTTCCGGGAATAATATTTCCACCTTCATACCTTCTCCCGGGAACGACCACCCCATCCTTGGCTCTGAAAATCTTTCCATCTGGAGACTCGAATCGTGTCCCTTCTATAAGTGGCTGATTGTTATCCCAGTGTCGGTTCTCAATTGTAACCGTTCCGGTTGCTTTGGTTTCGGCGGTTTCTGTTCCGGTAGCGGAAAAAGTTCTAATCTCTTCAAAAAAATCGGTTTCAAAAATAGTTGCAGGCAATACACTATTTAAAACCTCTTCGGAAATATCAACCGAAAATAATTTTTCCAATTCCACCGCATCGGTCCTCGGCCAAATTTCGACTTCAACTCGAAAAGTGAAAAAGTAAACAATGCTGAATATGGCCAGAATAATTGCCCCCACCTTCAAAAAAAATCCTCCGGAACAATTCTTTGTATCTTTTCCTTCTCTCGCTTGAAATCTTTGCTCTTCCGGTGGCTTAATGTCGTATATTTTTTTCGGCATACACTTTTTATTTTAAAATTGCTTTAATTCTTCTTATACCCTTACTGGAAGATTGTTCTTTTTTGATTTCAAACTCTCCCAATTCTCGTGTATTTTCAACATGAGGACCTCCGCAAAGTTCTCTTGAAAACTCTTTCCCTTCACCGTCTATAAAAGTATAAACTTTAACCTTTTCAGGGTATTGATCCTTTTCAAAAAAAGAGAGGGCCCCTGTTCGTATGGCTTCATTATAGCTCATTTCTTCAACTCTTTGTTTTAAATCTTTTTCAATCGCATCATTGACCATACCTTCAACCTCCTCAATCTCCTTCGGCGTCATGGATTGCGGGTGGGAGAAATCGAATCTAAGCCTTTTAGAGTTTATATCAGAACCCTTTTGTCTTACATGTTCACCTAAAACTCTTCTTAAACTTTCATGAAGAAGATGAGTCGCCGTATGTAATTTAATCTCTTCTTTTTCAGGATTTTTACTTAATCCTCCGAATTTTTCTTCAGCTCCCTTCCTGGAAATTTCTTTATGTTTTTCCATTTCCTTTTGGAATTCCTCTTCATCCAAATCGATTTCTTTTTCCATACAGATTTCTTTGATCATTTCAAAAGGGAATCCGTAGGTGCCATACAGTTTAAAGGCCGTCTTTCCGTCCACTCTTTTTCCTTTTATGTTTTTTTCAAACTCATTCAACCCCTTGTCCAAAGCTTTTTCAAATTTATCTCTTTCTTCTCTTATCCGCTCTATAATTAAAATCAAATCCTTACTCTCAAGATAGACTCCTTCGTAAATATCAAAAACCATCTTTGCCACTTTTTCCAAAGTATCTTCCGGAAGATTCAAAAGAATTCTATACCTCATCGCTCTTCTTAATAGTCTTCTCAAGATATAACCTCTCTCGGTATTGGAAGGCTCAACTCCTTCGGAAAAAAGAAAGCAAGCACCTCTGATATGGTCCATGATGATTCTTTCACCCTTACCTTCAATCTTTGTTTCGGCTATCTCTGCAATTTTTTCGGCA
>PWPS01000064.1 GCA_003557065.1 Candidatus Nealsoniibacteriota bacterium
AATAATCAATTGGATGGTGATCTTGTAGACGGCATGCTTTCAGAAATCGGAGGAATGGTTTCCTTTAATATAAGAAATAATAATTTCGGGGGTAGTTTCCCGACTAATTAAATATGAAGAAAACTCTTAAAAATCCTTTTCTGATACTCTCTTTTTTGATTATTTCTTCTACTCTCATTATCACTTTTACCAATTTCAACAGCTGGGAAAGCTTAAAGGGCTTGCTCTACCCCACCATGACGGAAAGCGAAATAGAAGGATCGAAAAAGAACGTTTTAGAAGTCCTTGCTTTCGAAAGTGTACATTTACCGAATAAAGAATATCACTTCAATGAAAAAAATGTTTCAATTTCTCAACTTTCCCGAGAATTCACCTCTCCCTCAAGTCTGAGTGCCGGGGGAGGAACTCCTTACAAAGTAGAATCAAATGATGATATGAAAAATATCGTCCTTCAAGCTCAAGGGTCAAATTTTGTAGGCTGGTCGGGATGTGACGCTAGCACGGATTCCATATGTCAAATTTCAGTAACGAATCATCAGAAAAGAAAGATTGAAGCACATTACAGTGTCCCGGAACCCTCTCCTTCTCTTCAACTTTTCAGCGTCAGTAATAATAAAATTGAGGGAGAGCTTTCAGAAAACTGGTTAGAGGCACATCCCCGATTGGCATATAAGGCTTCTCACAACTTACTAAAAGGAAATCTTCCGGAAAATTTAGGAGATTTAAGCGCTGATTTACAACTTAATTTGGGTGGAAATAACTTTGCCGGAGAAATCCCGGAAACAATAGGTGGATTGGGATCAATAGATTACGTAGGTCTTTATAATAATAATCTGGAAGGCAATATTCCCGAAGAGATAGGAGGATTGAATCCCATATACTTTTTAGCCTTTATGAATAATCTACAAGGGCCTATTCCCCCGGAAATCGGTTCTATGAGCAGAGCCGAAAGATTTGAGCTTCACGACAACCAATTGAGTGAAACCGTTCCCGTAGAACTGATCGGAATAGGATCTCTCACCCCCAACGAATTGAGACTACACAACAATAATCTTCAACAAACGGCCCCCGGCCTAATGAGTGATGCTCCTTGGGAAGGGGTAAATTTTTACAATAATTCCTTTTCCAAAGGGTCGATTCTCAACTCATTGAGTGATGCGGCCGAAGGTGGAGGTTCTTACATTAATTTTTGTGGAAATGCTCCGGTCATTCACGCTCATTACAGCGCAGACGGAAAAACCTGTAATTTGGATGTTCCCGATCAATTGAATCAAGCCGTTAATTCTTGGGGTGAAATATATGTGGAAGTAACACTCAATCAAACAAGTCCGTATTACGACGGATCTTGCCGTGGAGAGTGTACGGGAACCGTGAGAACAACAGAAGTTTGCGATGATGATTGTATAGGTGAAGGAGGAACAAACGCCGAGTGTTGTAGCGATGAAGAATATTGTCATTATTCTTCTTTTTGTAATCCGAATGAAAGTACTGCATCTTATTGGCCCTTGGGATTCAGTCATCTCGCCGGAAGTTACTGTATAGTGGTAACGGAAGAAATCTACGAATGTGAAGATATAGATCATATCCCCGACACGGTGAACCACGCTGCAGAATACCCCGGTTGCGATTATTGGACTCACGGAGAATGCAGACCGATTTGTAATCAAGGTAGCTGTGGCGGAGGAACAGTTAGTAATAATTGCCGCCCCAACGATTCAAATTGGTTTTGTGAACCTAGCGGTGACTACGGGGATGGTCGGGATAACAGTGAAACCGAGCCCGACGGCTACCAACAAGAATGTTAAAATACATAAAAATGAGTAATAAAAAATTAAAATTATTCCTACCTCTTGTGATGATTTTGCTTTTTCATTTCGGGTTCAGTTTTGTTTTTTCTCAAACCACAACCCCTCCAAGTGGTGAATCGATATCTTCAAGCCTGCCCTCTCCCGCCGTTTTCGGAGACAATCTTCAGGCATGCCCGGAACCCAGAACTCCTCGCTTCGTTTACAGGGAAAGAGTGGTTCACCAGGAACGACAATTCAGAACGGAACACCCTGGATGCGGAGGAGACATCATGATGCGAAAATGGCAAGTCGTGGGGATAGAAATAGGAAGCTGCGAGGGTCCGGTTTGCGAAAACCCGAACTGGTTGGATGAGTTCATCTATTTTTATGACCGCTACACTCCGAACAAGACGGGGTTAATATTTGAAGAGGTAGGTAGTTGGCAAAAAGCTTGGCCATCCAGTGCAAGATGGTTAACTGAAGAAGAGATGGAAAATAAGTACGGAGAACCGATTCCTTTTCCGACTTGTCAAAATGATTGTATACAAGCTCCTCCCGGAACCCCCGGAAAGGCCGGAGAAACAGCTAAAGACGACCCTTTTTACTTCAATAATCCCTGGTTGCCTGAAATAATAGGAGGGGAAATTCCGGAAAATATAGAAGAATTAAGGGAGAAAAACCTTTTGGGCGGATCCGATCCTTTGGATAGAGTCCATCTACCCGTCAAATTGTTCTGGTGGAATATTCCCGGTTGGCACGAAGGATGGATAGAGAATGAAAACCTGAAAAAACCCGACAACGATCCTGAAAATATTGCCTATATTCACTCTTACATAATAAGATTCGATAATGTCAACAGGGAAGACAGGCCCGTAACTTTCTATAGACACGAGGTGGTAAATAGATTAATTGAAGATGAGAATACCTCCATCGATTATATTCAAGCTCAAAGTCTTTATGAGAGACTTTTGGAAGAAAATCATCGCTCTTATGAGAGATACCGCAGATATATGAATGACTCCAGAAGTCTGGATACAATAAGATACGACAGGGATAATATAATAGGTTGCGACGACTGCGGCTGGGAAAAGGAAATATGGTTAAAAACAAACACCTTTAATCCGCTTGAATACTCTCCCTTGTACGACTATGAAAGAAAGCATAGAGATTTAATAAAAGAAGATTTATTGGAGAGATTCTCGGATCAAGATCCCGAAGTTGAAAATCTAATTAAAGATATAATTATAGAAGCTTATAATTCATACGGCAGGCCGGGATTTTTCAGATCCGGAGCCGAACACCATTTCACCCTCCAGGCTTCTTGTTACCCTCACGACTACCTTGAAGAGGGTTCCGGAAGGTGGGGCCCGGAAGCAAGGTTTTCTTTTCAGGTAAGTGATGCTCCGGAATTAATCTCTCCATTAGATCCGAACTGGGTATCTCCCTATGATCCGAAAAAATACGATCCTGAATTTTCAGCCAGTAGATTAAAATTTGAAGATTATGGTTATGATGAAGGATATCAATACCCCGCAGAAAAAAGCAATGAAAACTATCTGGAAGAGTTCAGAGGAATAAGTTATTTGGATGCGTCCGATCTTTCTCCGCTATGGAATAGAATAACGAATCATTTATTCCTTCAGAATGAAGTGGCCTTCAGGGAGGAGTTCAGATGGACCCAACAGTGGTATCAAACCGATCCGGGAACCGAGCCCAGACCTCCTCGAACTTATTTACTCAGCTTTGGGGAAGGAATAAAAGTCTTGCAAGAGAATATTGATAAATACGGTAATCCCGTATTGGAAGATTGTCATAATCAACTAATCGACACTTTCGGAGGACAACCTATCTGCACATATACTACGCGTCCTCGCGGAACACATGAAACTTATTTAAGATATCCTTTACCGAACTATCTGGATAGAGAATTTGAGTTTTTCACCCTTCCCGAAGCCATCGACCGTGATATCTATTCTTGGAATGTCTCTGCCTGCCGTGATCTTGGAGCTACCGACTGTACCGATTTCAGTCAAATGTGGAGATTTCAACTGGATCAAAGAGAAGAGGAAAGAATTTTCCCTCCTCGAAACAGTCGTCCACTGGATATAAATGATCAAAGAGTATCCGAAAACGAAGGAACCGTCGGTTTTCCTTTTTCGATAAGATGGGAAAGACGTTTCGGAGCCCGAAGTTATGTTTTTAGAATCGCTCCAAAAGAAGATGTCGACATTGAAAACGATATATTTCCAGCAATGGACGCTCGAATAACCAGAGGAGAAGAAATCAGATATTTTCTTGAAGATTTGGAAAATGAACTTTTTGAATTAAATACTTCCTATCTTTGGGACGTGAAAGCTTGTTGGGATGACAGAGTCGATCACGATAAGGAAACTCCACAAGAAATAATCGGTTGGGCAGAAGAAAATAAGCAATGTTCCGATTGGAGTTCGGAATATTACGATTCCGCCCCTTTTAAGTTTAAAACAACCGGTCGCCCCCCTCATCTTTCTTTTCCAACCGGATCGGATTTAATCCATCTCCCCATCAACTTCGAATGGGAAGAGGTTCCGGGTGCGAAAGGTTACATCTTTTTTCTGCAAGAGGATGCATCCGAATATAAATTATTAATGTCGGATACCGTTTTGGGAAATATAATAACCGAAAATCGCAACGCCGTATCCGCAAAAATAACACCTCGAAACAATCTCCTGTATGACGGAATGATAAACCTTTACTCGGCAGAAGAAGGTGTAGCGATCTATCACTGGCAAGTTGCATCTTGTGCTTCTCCGATTGAAGAAGAAACTTCAATAATACCGACAGTTTCCGAAATGAACGAGAAGAGAGAAAAGTATAATTGTGGAAGATTCAATGACATTGCAGATAGTGATCTTGCCGACCCTGGATATTTCTTCCCCTTCTTGCCGGCACCAATAAATCTGTCACCGGGAAATACCGACGACACCGATCCCACAAAAATAAATATAGACAATTCTCAACAAGTCCTTCGCTGGGATTCCGTGGAAACCGCTAAAAATTACCTCGTTACGATCGGAAGCATGGATTATTTCGGAACAAATCAATTCACAGTCGAAAATAATTATCTTTTTTACAACTTCGATGAACAGGGAAGATATTACTGGAACGTAAGAGCTTGCCTGGATGATTGCGAAAATTTTAGACACCGATCCCAGAGTTCCGAGTCTTATTACTTGGAAGTTATAGCTCCTCAAATAATGGGTGGAGTCGTTCCCTGCGGAAGAACTACGAATATATTTCCACCGGGTCATCCGATAGATAGTAGAGAAAGTTGTCGCCCGGTCCATCTTTTGGTTATGATGGGTTTGATAATAGAAAATATCTTGGTTAAAATAATAATCCCATATTCTTTAGTCCTTCTTCTTTTATACACAGGATACCTTTACTATACGGGACTGGGAGATCCGAAAACAATGCAAACCGTCTTTAAGATTTGGGAATACGCACTAAAAGGATATCTTCTAATAATTCTGGCCTGGTTTATTATCGGAATATTTCTATCTCTTATCGGCTATCAGTTCGGAATATGGTGGGATATAAGCGTCGGAGACATAGAACCGTTTTAATACTCGAATTTTATGGAAAACAAAAGTGAAAAACTAATATATCTCGCTTTAATAGTCCTTATGGTGGTGTTTCTAAGTTCTCAGGTTCTAAACAGTGGAAAAACAATCAACAGACTTATTCGGGAAAACGACGAGAGTAAATTATTTAATATTGGAGAAATTCCCGATTCCGGCAACGAAGCAAAAAATATTGCCAATTTGGAAAATAAATTCACAACCGCGAAAAAAGATTTAAGCTTCAATTATTCTTCCGGCTGGCGGGAAGTAGAAGATGAAAATATATTAAATATATTCCTCAATCCCGGAATGCAGAGTAAATATGCTCAAGAATATGCAGATGATACTGTTAACGTCGACGATTTGGGTGAATTAGCTGACTCTTTTTCCATTGATCAAGATCATGTGGGAGAAATTAAATTTCTAGCAACGAAAACATCTCTTCCGACTTTCTCATTGGGAATAATATCTCTTCAAGATTTAAAAAAGGAAGGAGAAACCGTAGAAAATCTAAAAAAACTTCTTATCGATGAAATTGAGTATGAAGATGAAAGCACGACGACAGAAATCAAAAACACCCTTTCGGGAGAATATTTCGTTTTACTTGAAAGTGTTTCAAAGATCGATAACAGACCCGTTTTTAAATCGATTAATCTCGGTCTTATAAACGAGAAAAGTACCTATCTCATCACTTTCGCTTCGGCTTATGAGACCTGGCAACATTTCGAAACCGAATTTAATATGATAATCTCTTCTATAGAATTTGATGGAGTGGAATAAAAAATGGATTTTTCTTATTTTTTTTACTTACGCGAATGTGGCGTTCGCTTCCGATTGGAAAATGGAGACCAATTGGCCGGATTCTCCCGCCGGAGCTTCTTTGGACGCGGATGCGACAATTTCCGAATTGGTTGAATATTTTTTCGAGTGGGGAATAATATTGGGCGTCGTTATAACTTTCGGAATTCTTGTTTATGCCAGCTTACGATACGTAACATCATCAGGAGATTCATCAAAATTAAGTGATGCAAAAAGTAAAATATCATCCGCCTTTTTGGGGTTGATTATCCTTTTCGGATCATGGGTTTTGTTATCGATACTAAATCCCGAATTGGCTGCGATATCGAACATAACCGTTCCGTCGATAGAATTTGAAGACAAGTTAGAACCCTTATCCCTATATCAAGAAAAAGATCTCTGCGATTACGGGATAGTGACTTATAACATTCGAGGAGAATCCGAAATCTGGAGAACTTTAATAAATCATGGAGATATAAGGATAATCCAAATAGAACCGCACTCTTCGGTGTCTTGCAAAAGTCAATCCGGCTTCGGAAATGACACTATTCAAAAAGATGGCTCCGATTACGTTAAATTTATTAAATCAAGAATATTGAGAGATACATT
Source organism: Candidatus Nealsoniibacteriota bacterium (assembly GCA_003557065.1). Classification (GTDB taxonomy): domain Bacteria; phylum Patescibacteriota; class Minisyncoccia; order Minisyncoccales; family PWPS01; genus PWPS01. Next base: position 6,797 of record PWPS01000064.1, read on the forward strand.
GTATCCCGAATGTAATCTTGATGATGATGACTGGCAAAACACCTATGAGGTCGAAAATTTAGGAAATGAAAACGATTACCCGGAAGAAATTTTAATTGAACTACAAGGAAACATTCCCAAATACTGTTACAAAAATATAGACGGGCGAAACCGAACAATAAAATACATTTCGCAAAAACCCGAATATCCTACCACCTCCTGTCTTGCCGGAGACAGAACACTTATAGGCGGCGGTGGATGTGCTCTGAATCTCTATGAAACCGATCTGGCTTCCCGCTGTGGTCATATGATAAGCTCAACATCCCCAATGGGAAATGATGTAGCCGACAGTTATGACAGAAGAGTTAATTGTATAGAAATAGTGCGTTATGCGACTCCCATGTATTAAGTCTATGTTAAAAATATATCTTTCTTTACTACTTTTAGCTCCCATCCTTGCTTTTGCAAGCGGATGGAAAATGGAAACCAATTGGCCCGATTCTCCCGCCGGAGCTTCTTTGGGTGAAGGAGCCGGAATAGCGGAACTAGTGGCTTACTTTTATGAGTGGGGAGTCATTATCGGAGTTATTATTTTTTTTGCGATTCTTCTTTGGAGCTCTTTTGAATATATGACTTCCACGGGAAATCCCGGGAAGGTAAAAAATGCCAAATCCAGAATAGTTTCAGGAATCTCTGGAGTGTTGCTTCTATTCGGCTCCTACATAATACTAAACACCATAAATCCCGAATTATCACAAATAAGTCATATAGCTCCTCCGAATATAAGTGTCGGTTTTCAGGAGTTTCAAGCCGGCATAGCTTCAGAAGAGAATATGTGTGAATTCGCTTTCGTTACCACTCAGGAAAAAGAATCTCCCGAAGTTGAAAAAATTCATTTCATGATCCCGGGAATGAAGATACAAACCGATGACGTCTTTCCAACTGAAAGTCATGCCTGCGTTCCGGAAAGGGATGAAAGTAAAATCTTGGAAGTAAGAGAGAATAAAGACTCCCGATACATGACCCTGGTTACGAGAATAGACGGTAGAGAATTTTATCAAGAAGAGGAAGAAAAGATAGAAACCAGAGTTTACCGATATTATAACGGCGAAGACGGGATTGAAGCCAGCAGGCACAACGCATTAATCCAAGAGCGAATGGAAAATGAATGGTGTCCCAAAATTTGCGGTGAAGTGGATTGTTCGGGGGTATATTCTCTTTGCGACTATAATATAGCTGAAAAGATAAGGTCCGGATATATCAGCTCCGGTGAATATGCGAACGCCTTGGAGAGTTCCGGATACTACGAAGAAGGATATCCGAATCAACAAAGAGACACCATAAATGACCATCTCTCTCTTGGCGGAAATATTAATGAATTACGCAGATTGATTTTTGAAAACGTTCTTGACGCATTATATGATACTCCGGAAAATTATAGGGATATGGTAGAAAGAATATATTCATCCCGTTATGAAAAAATGGAATATCCGGGGATAGCCAGCACTCAGGAGAGTATATACGATTTCCTCTATCAGGCCAAAGAAAGAGAAAGTTATAATATATTCGACGATTGCGAAAGAATAATTTCGGATGAAAGATTTAATCGTCCCCGCTGCCTTGAATTAAACTATGTCTACAAGGGAGGAATGGACCCCAACGAAGAATATCCTCCCGATGAAATTCATATCAAGGAGTGGAGAAGAAGAGGATATGCCAGCTTAACTCAAGCATGGGAGGCAATAGGAGAAGATAAGGGAAATCTCGATTTCATAATAACTTGCCCCGATAATTATGACATTGCCAGACATAACGAAAATCTGGATGAAGAGGATGCTGAAAATATTCTCGGCTATAAAAGGGATTCTTCCGGGGGAGGTTGTAGTATAGCCTTTTACGACGGGGTAAGAAGAGATTGGTCTTGGGGAGGGTGGGGAAGAGAAACTCCCACCTGCGAAAAAAAGATATCGAGACCATCGGCCGATATGGATCATTTCGAAGGTTTGGTTGATAGGGAATCAAATTGTATGGAACTGATAAGACACGAACCCCCTCTTGATTTAAGAGAAGACAAAATAATCACCGTAACTCTTGATCGAACGGAAATAACCCAACTAACAAACGCTATGGTGTATTTTTGTGAAGGACGCTTGGAGCTTCACCATCACAGAAATACGTGCCCAGGAAACTTTATAAGATCTTGCAGATACGGATCCTGTATTGAAAAGGAGTTTGAAATCAGAGCCGGGGATTATACCGTTTTAATACGTGGTGGAAGTCCCAATTATGATTATTATTTTGAAGATATAGATCAATGCGAGGTTGTCGGAGATATAGATAAACATCTTCACACTTCAAGAGATAGAAATTGTTTGATTAGATTAACCGATGATGCAACTTTCAAGGTAAAAGAAGAACCTATAGAAATAGAGGATTCAATAGTATTAAATTCCGCTAAAACAAGAACTCTTACCACAAATATGAGTTGTTCTTCCTACTGTGATGTATTTGAGGGAGGTGCTCGATGTGAAAGCATAGGAACTAACGAATCTGCGGATAATAACAAATACGTCGGAAGAAATTTTGCTTTTCAGTGTCGGGAGTATGAGGGAGATTGCAGCACTGTCCTTGAATCTCCTTTTTGGACGAAACCGACATGTCCTTCTCAATATGACAGTGAAGATATACAAGAAATAGAATGGACATATTGTAATTGTGTTCACGATTAATTTTTCAACATATTCCTTTTATATGCTAAAATTGTTTCAATGATAGACATTTCCAAAAAAATATTTAAATTATATTTTTTACTAATATTTTTATTTTCCTTCACGCTTATCGTTGAAGCTTCATCGGAGTGGCGCATGGAAACCAATTGGCCCGATTCTCCCGCCGGAGCTTCTTTGGGTGAAGGAGCCGGAATAGCGGAACTGGTCGCTTACTTTTATGAATGGGGTGTGGTTTTAGGAATAATAATATTTTTTGCTATTCTTCTTTTTGCGGGATTTGAATACATCACATCGGTAGGAAACCCCTCCCGCCTGGAATCGGCCCGCAAAAGGATTATTTCCGGCTTTTCCGGAGTTATTCTTCTTTTGGGATCATACTTAATTTTAAACACAATAAATCCGGAATTAACCAACATCAGACATGTTCGCCCGGTTGACCCGGAAGTCGGCTTTCAGGAGTTTCAATCCGGTTTGGCTTCCGAAGAAGATATTTGTGATTTTGTTTTTATATGGACTCAAGAAGAAGATGCCGATGAGTACGATGTGACTTTTTTAATTCCCGGGATGAATATAGAAACCTCTTCAATTCGCCCCATAAGAAGTAGGGCTTGCATTCCGGACAAAAATGAAAATGAGATACTAGAAGTAAGGGAAAACGACGGAGTGGAAGCCTATGTGTTGGTAAAAAGAAAATCCGGCGTGGAAGTTGATGAAGAAAACAGGGTTGATTTCGGCGATAAGGAAGGATTGAAAAATCTTTACTCCTTAAGGTATGAAAAAATTACTGAGACGGCGTCCGTCAATCCTAATGAAGATGTTCATCGTTTTTTAATTACTGCTGAAAATAGAAATCTATATAACATATTCGGTAATTGCGAAGAAATGATAAATCATCCCAATTACAACAGGCCACGTTGTCTGCAGATTTACGGGGATGCAGAAAGTAGTTTAACAATAACCGAATGGAGAAGAGTAGGATATGCAAGCTTTGTTAAAGCATGGAATGCTTTGGGTGATAATAAAAATGATCCACTTTATAAAAATGGTCCCTGCCCGACTTCGGGGCAGATGGATGATGTTTTAGGTTATAAAAGAGACCCTTCGGGAGGGGGCTGTAGTATAGCTTTATACGGAGGAGAAACCAGGGCCGCTCGTTATCTGTGGTTTGGAACAATTCCCACTTGTGACGATCAGATATCCAGACCGTCGGCCGATATGGATCATTTTGACGGGATAGTGGATAAACCGGTTAACTGTATTGAGATGATAAGACATGAGCCGACACTGAATATGGATGTAAGAGAATATAGAAATCGAGTAGTTTTAAACAGGGAGAACGGTGGGAGTGTTTATATTTGCCATGGAACTTTGAATAATTGTCTTCCGGGAAATAATCCTATTGAGACCTGCACGAAAGCCGACCCGGAGTGTGAAGAAAGTATTTTATATTTAAACAGTGGAAGCTATACTGTAGCCGCACATCCCGAGTATTATGGACACCAGCCCTCTTTCCAGGGGTTAAGTTGTGAAAAGAAAGGAAATGCCACGGTTTGCAATGTAGAAATAAAAGAAGATATCGAATTCGTAACTCAATAAAAAATGATAAAAAAAATACTTCTAAAAAAACCGACTCTTCCACTACTCGCCCTCTTGCTTCTTATACCGATCTTCGCGGAAGCAGCGATAGGTACGGGAATTTTTGACTTTTTTAACGCAAAACTTGCGGGAATATCGGAAATGGTGGGTCCGTTTGCAGCATTTTTTGTTTTTATTGTTGCCGGTCTTTTAATTGCCGGAGCCGCACTTCATGTCTCCGTTTGGCTTCTCACAATCGCAGCCGATCCTGCAAAAATGGTTATAGCCGAAAGCCAAATGGTTCAAGTCGGATGGCAATTTACCTCCAGTTTGGCAAATACCGCAATCATTGTTTTTCTGATAGTGATAGGAATTGCGACCATTCTTAATCAGGATAGCTATAGCGCAAAAAAAGCTCTTCCAAAACTCATAATAGTTGCTTTGCTGGTTAATTTCAGTTTAGTGTTCGTAGGAGCCGTTGTTGATATTTCAAATATAGTCTTAAATACTTTTTTTGAGGTCGATATGGCAGGGAGGCTTACCGAAACCATATTTGAAAGTTGGGACTCCAACTTAACTTCAATTCTTCTTTATTTGGGAGGATTAATGACAAGTTTTATAATTCCTTTTGTTTCAGCTATAGCCCAGTACGCATTTGTCGTAGCAATAACTACCTCCTTTCTTCCGACGGTAATAGGAGCGATAATGCAAATATTTACCAATTTCATGGTGTCCGGAATTTTATTCGTCTATGCGTTATTGTTTTTCGCAAGGATTTTTATAATTCAGATTTTAGCCGTATTATCACCTTTGGCTTTTGTCGCTTGGGCTCTCCCCAGCACAAAAAAACTTTGGGATCGTTGGTTGAATGCCTTAGTGGGATGGTCAATGCTCGGAGTTATTCTTTTCTTCTTTCTCTTACTTTCGACAATAGCTACCGAACCCCTTCGACCCGATCCCGGTTTTTCCTCGGCTTTTATCAGTAGAGCTAACATATCTACCGTATTCATATATTACATAATATTGGTTATCTTTCTCTCAATATCGGCTTACATTTCAAAAAAATTCATGCCCGAAGGTGCCGACGCAGTTATTGACGGAGCAAAGAAGGCTGCAACCAGATTTCAGTCCAATCCTATAACTCAAAACGTAATGAAAAGGATGAAGGGCAGTCTTGCTTCCGGATCAACCGCCGAAACAATAAGTGAAAAAGAACAAAGAGTTCAAGAAAACCAAAATAGATTGGAATTATCCAAACAAACATTCAAGGATGCTTCCGGAGGAAGTAAGATCAGTACCGGTTTCGGAGCAGTTCGTGATTGGGGTAGGGCTCAGACATCAAAAGCGTCAAGAGAATTCTCAAAAGCGTCAAGAACGGCTTCCGTCTACACGGGAGAAAGCCCAGAGCAAAGACTTGAAGAGGTTAAAAACAAAGATAAGGATATGTGGCTTAAAGGAAAAACCGATGAAGAGCTTAAAACCTTCCTTGGCAGTGAAAAAGTGCCCGACTACAGAAAAGATCAAATTCGTGAAACTCTAATAAGTAAAGGGGCTCTCAGCAAGAAGGATATGATGAAAGAGCTTGAGAAAGATATTCCAACAGAAAGAAAAGAGCAATTGATAAAATCCTTATTGGGAAGAGGCGCCAAATATGAAGGTGAGCTGAAAGAAGAAGCTGACAAAATTCTTTCAGCTGAAAACCTACCCAATAGTAAAAGAAGAAAGGACGATCTTATAAAAGAATTGGTTGACAAGGGGGCTGACATAGAAAATACCACCCTTGAAGATCAGGTCATTGAAAAATGGGATGAATTGTCGAAAGAGACAAAGAAAACGATAACCAATAAATTTCCCGATATACACATACAACTGGCTGAAAGAGCGGGTAAAAGTATGGAAGAAGGTATAGGGGATATGGTTGAAAAAATAAACGACATGGATGACGTAAAAAGTCTTCAGTTTTATGGTAATGAAGTCAGTGAATTGAGTAGTGAAATAGATAAAATCAAAAAGGAGGCCGCCGATAGACTGGGAAAAGAATTGAAGGATTTGGATCCAGAAAATGATCTGAATGATGAAAAAAAAAGTAAAATAGAAGAGTTAACCGAGAAGCTTGACAAAAAGACAAAAATATCAACAACCATAGCTCAAACCGTATCCAAGGATCCGGCCAAATTAAAGAGTTTGAACGGGGCCGGTTATTCTCAGAAAGCCAATTTTATAAATTCCATAGGTCGAGCGACAGATCCCGAAAGTGGACGAGAATTTAAGAAGTTCCTTTCCAATCCCGAAAACATCGAAAGATGGCCTACACACATGGTTAATGAAATGATTCTTGAGAATCAAATTGAAGATCTAAATATGAGGCTGAAGAATGAAACTGAAGAGTTGGAAAAAATGAAAAATAAAAAAACAAAACTCTTCAATGATTCCATGAATCCTTCAACTTCAAAAGAAGAGTCAATATCAAAACTGGAAGAATCAAAAACATTAACCGAAGAAGCAAAGAAAAAAGAGAAAGAAATTGAAAAAATGAAAAAAGAAATTGAAAAATTGGAATCAGAAAAGGAAAAATCCGAAAACAATAATCAAAAATGAAAAATATAAAATATCCAGAAAATTCAGACGTCCTAATAGGTTAAATAGTCAGAAAATTCGAATTAAAAAACAGCAAAAGGGATAGTGATAGCCCCTTTGAAAGAATATTTTCCGATCCCAATGTTATTTTATCGAAGACTATTGCCGATGTTGCAAACGGTAAGTTGGATAATTCAGATATCGCTTCAAGGCTGTCAAAAAAACTTGAATTATCGGACGAAGAATCCGTGTTGATTGCAAAAGAGATGGATGAAAAAATTATTTCAAATATAGTAAAAGATAAAGATTCCGACCATTACAGAGAACCTATCGAATAAAAAAGCCGGCATTTTTGCCGGCTTTCTTTTAGATCTTTCTTAAAACCTCTCCCGTTCTGGGATCTTTAAGAACAAAGTTTTTCTTTTCGCTACCGGTTGATCCAGTTTGTGCGCTATCTTCCCTTTTTCCACCAAACATTTCTCTAGCCATTCCAACTCCTATTCCGAACTGAGCAGCCAAGCCGGCAAAAGAATTACCATCCAATCCTTCAAAAATCCTTTTCTCCAGAAGTCCTTTTTCCCCGGCTATAATGGTGTGAAACATTTCAGCCGCTGTTTTTCGGGCCTCCGACTCGGAACAACCCTCTCTTTTCATGAACAGCTCCACCATTTCGTTGACCGAATTCATTTCTTTCAAGTATTTGTCTCCGGTAGCCTCGGCCATTATTTTAACAGTTTCGGCTTCGATCTCGGACATATCCCTCTCTCTTTTCTTCAGCTCGTATTCCATATCGGCTTGGATCAGTTTCTGGCGTTCTTTTTTTATCTCTTCCGGTGGCTGAATTTCAATAATTTCCACCCTACTGATCTCAATCCCCCATCCGGGAAATTTTTTCCGAATCTCTTCCGAATCCTTTAATCCCTTGAAAAGGATTTTTATTTGATCGGAATTGGAGATATCTCCGGCATATTGCTCCCAGAGTGATTCATCTCTGTTTTTTACCTCTTCTCTTTCGCTTATTTCCAAATCGGGGTACTCTTTTTCATAGTCAATCTTGTCCGGATTTCTTAATCCATGCCAAATAGCTTCCCGACTTCCTTGTAATCTTTCCGTCAGGTTAAATTGGCATTGAGAAATGATATTACCAATCAGATTATCCATTACCTCCAACAGGCCGTCGTAAGAATTTTCCGGACTGTCAAAAATAAAGCGGTAAGGATTAACTACCCTTAAAACCACAAGATATTCCAAAGAAACATCAACTCGATTAGAGGAAACTTCCCCTTTATCGGATTCAAGTTGTCTGAATCTCGGGGCTCCCGTAGTTTTGGTTATATATGACCGAAAATACTGATCCTTCAGGTCAATATAATCCAGGTTTTCTTTTGTTTCTTCCAGATTTCTCTCTTCTCCAGGCCTTCCTCTGTAATGATGTTTACTCCATTCCAGTTTATATGAATAAACGGAATGCCATCCCGGAATTTTTAAAAAGTAACTACCGAACAGTGGGCTAATATCTTTCTTTTCCAGCTCATACTCCAAATGTCCGTTTCTTTCAACAATATCTCCTTCCTGGTAAAGTTTCCCATTAATTCTTTTGCTTTCTGCAACTATAAAATAATTCTTCCAGTTAACGAGCTCCGAAATAAATTTTCCTCCCGGAGCCATCAGCATTCGTGCCTTTCCTTCCGGTGCATTCACAAAAAACATAACTTATCCCTCCTTTTAAATTTTTAAAGACCAGCTCTGTATTATTTATAAAACTTTTTGCCGCTTTTGTCAACCTATAACCTTCTTTAATTCTTTTAAACATCCATTCATTTTTCCAATCAGCTCCCACAAAACTATTCAATTTATCACCTTGTCACCTTTCCTTTTATATTATCTTTCATTTATGATAAAATATTTGTAACTTCTTTTGTTATGCGATATAAAATACCAAGATACATAGATTACGAAGCTAGAATTTTTGGTCCGGCTAATTTTAAGCAATTTATATTCCTTCTGGGAGGAATGATAACCATCGGACTTTTGTGGGTTATCACGGACACTCTTTTTGTTTTTTTTCTTCTTTCATTTATAGTTGCAGCAATAACCATCGCGTTGGCATTCGGAAAAATAAACGGGCAACCGATGATAATAATGATCGGTAAATTTATAAGTTTTCGTCTATCCGGATCGAAAACTTACTTCTGGAAAAAGAAAGAAATTCAACCCAAAGTGATTCAAAGGAAAGAAATTCAAGAAGAAAAAGATTCTGATCAAAGGGAAGTTCCCATATCGAAAGGTAGAGGAAAATTGGATCATATCTCAAAAAAAATAGAAACATCTTAAATGCCTCAACAAAGTACACAGGATTTCTTGCAAATGGATCAAATTAGAGAAGGGATTATTATTTTAAAAAATAAATCCCTAAGGGGAGTCTTGATGGTCTCTTCAATTAATTTGGCCTTAAAGTCGTCGGACGAACAAACCGCTATAATTAACCAATTTCAGTCTTTTCTGAATTCTCTTGATTTTACCTGTCAAATAATTGTTCAATCTAAAAAAGTTAATTTGACCGGTTATATCGATATGATAAAAGAGTGGGAAAAAAATCAGGAAAATGAACTCTTGAAGCATCAGACCGAAAGCTACCGAAAATTCATAAAAGATTTTATAGATAAAGAATCGATATTGACTAAAAAGTTTTTTGTCGTTGTCCCATACGCCTTTCACGAAATACCGGGATCAAAACTAACCGAAGAAAACTTTAGAAGGCTTAAAAGGCAACTTATGCAAAGAATGGAATTCGTAGCTTTGGGATTAAGGCGTTGTGGGCTTCAATCCGCCCCGTTGACAAGCTCGGAGTTGATAGAGTTATTTTGGATCATTCACCATCCAAAAGAATCCGAGACGGGCTATTATCCCGAATTCCCGGAAGAATTAATTAATTAAAAGATGATAGATGACATAAAAAAGAAAATTGACCAACTCTTGGGGTTGGATCGCCAAGTTTCAACAACGGAGCCATCTACTCTGACAATAAAGGATGTTGTTGCTCCTTCTTATATAGAAGAACAACAAAACCATCTTAAGTTCGGTGAAAAAATGGCTCGTTCTTTCTTCGTTTTTTCTTATCCTCACTATCTTACAAGTGGTTGGCTTTCTCCGATAATTAATCTTGATGCTCAAATGAATATTTCATTTTTTGTTCATCCGGTCGATACGGGAGAAACTTTGAAACAACTGAGAAAAAAAATAACTGAAGTTCAGGCTCAAATGAGCGAAAATCAAGAAAAAGGATTGATTAGAGATCCAATATTGGAGACCGCATATGTGGACTTGGAAGAGTTAAGAGATAAACTACAATCCGCTGAAGAAAGGATGTTCAAATTCGGTCTCTATATAACGATCTACGGAAATGATGAAAGTGACTTGTCCGATATAGAGAATAATTTAAGATCCATATTCGAATCAAAGGTGGTCTATATTAAGCCGGCTCTATTTCAACAAAAAGAAGGATTCATAAGCACATCTCCGTATGCCTTGGATAAACTGGAAACACACACCAGAATGAATACCAGGCCACTATCAAGTATCTTCCCTTTCATATCAGCTGATCTGAGCTCGAACGAGGGAATTTTATACGGTATAAATATGCATAATAGATCCTTGGTTTTATTTGATCGCTTCACTTTGGAAAACCCGAACCAAGTTGTTTTCGGTACCTCCGGTTCGGGAAAATCTTATTTGGTTAAACTACAAACCATCAGATCTCTGATGGCCGGTACCGACGTAATAATAATAGACCCGGATAATGAATATAAAACTTTAGCCGAAGAGGTCGGTGGTAGATTTTTTAATATTTCTTTAGGATCGGATAGTCATATTAATCCACTCGATATTCGACCTCCCGATGATCATGAAAGTGCCGATGATGCCATAAGAACCAATGTTATAAACTTGGTGGGTTTTATGAGAATGATGCTGGGAGGACTTTCCAATGAAGAGGATGCCATGATGGATCAAGCACTGAAAGAAACTTACGCGGCCAAGGATATTACCGCCGAAAGTGATCCTTCAACATGGGATCAAAAAGTTCCTCTTCTATCCGATCTGGAACAAGTTCTTGAATCAATGGAGGGTACCAACTCTCTCTTGGTGAGATTAAGAAGATTTACAAGAGGGGCATACTCTCAATTTTTCAACCAATATTCCAATGTTTCCACGGAAAATAATCTAACCGTTTTCGGAATAAGAGATCTTGAAGACGAGTTGAGACCAATGGCGATGTTTATGATTATGCGCTTCATATGGAAAGTTATAACTCAAAGCACCAAAAGAAGAATTTTAGTGGTAGATGAAGCCTGGTGGATGATGCAAAATGAAGACGGAGCATCTTTTCTTTTCGGATTGGTAAAAAGATCAAGAAAAT
>PWPS01000020.1 GCA_003557065.1 Candidatus Nealsoniibacteriota bacterium
CCGGCAATAACAACATTGATGTGAGCTTTTTCAGCTTGTTCACGATGCTTTTCGGAGATATGCATTCCTATTATGGTTCCGGCTCCGGCATTGGCCAGACTTTTATAAATCTCCGAAGAACCTTCGGTTCCTCCGGTAATCTCGGTCATAACTATTTTCCCGGCTCTATTATTTTTTCCACCGACAAATATCTTAGGTCCGATCCCGTAAGTCTCCGCTTCTTCATATTCTGGAATTTCCAATAAAGAGTCCAGGACATCTCCCAACAATACCGGATTATCTTTTTTAAGCTTTTCCTCAACGAACTCAGCAACCATATTATCACACGGAGTATGAATTGACATGAGAGGAATATCAAGAATTCTCGCAGTATCAACCGTTCTTTGGTGATTTCCCGGTGATAAACCTCTTGAAACTTCCTGTATTCTTTTCTTTAACAACTTCTCAGCAATGTTTATAGGAACCCCGTAATGGGCCAACATATCAATTTGAAGATCCATCACATCATCAAGTCCAGCCAAGGCTTTTCCTCTTGGATGATGAGATATTACCAAATCAATATCACCGATCTCTTTCGCCAAAAGAAGCTCTTCTCCGTCTATATCGATCCCGACCTTAATTTTTTTAACTTCTTTTTCGGGACTTCCGTGAAGGATTCTGGTATCACTGTAAGGATTTTTTAATCTTTCTTTATCAAAGGATTTCTTTTTTCTGTCGGAAAGATTTTCATACTCCTTTTTGACTCGACTAAGCTTCCAATCTATCTCTTCTTTTCCTCTAAAATCAGCTTTTTTTCCTTCTTTTACGGCTAAATCGTATATATCTTTTATAGTCATACATTTTTGTAATTTAATAGATAACTTATTATTTCCATCACCTAACTTATTTTTTGGAGTATAATTTTCTAAACTCTTCTTCTATGACCACCTTATCACTCCAGGGGATTTTTTTACCCCCCTTAACCTGTATCCACGCTTCCGATCCTTTTCCGGTAACAACAACCACATCCCCCTTCTCAGCCACTATGAGAGCCTCTCTGATAGCTTCCCTTCTGTCTATAATTTTTTGAGCTTTATCACCCGCTCCCGAAGCAACATCATCTATTATCTGTAGGGGATCTTCATCATATGGATCCTCATTCGTCACTATCACCTTTTGAGCTGCTTCGGCGGCAATCTTTCCCAATACGGGTCGCTTCCATTTATCTCTACCTCCTCCGCACGCCCCCAAGACCGCAATGATTTTACCCGGATCGAATCTTGACTGAATATGAGAATAAACCTTCTCAAGCGCGTTGGGTGTAAAGGCATAATCAACAAAGACCACGAAAGGATCATCAATCACCTTCTCCATTCTCCCGGGAACAACATCCAGCCGAGAAAGAGCCTTTTTCACAGTCTTAAGATCAATTCCCATATTTTCAGCTACACAAATTCCCGCTAAGGCGTTATAGACATTGAACTCACCCAACAAATTTATATTGAAATCAATTCCGGATAAGCTAAAAGACATACCATTATCATTCTTCTCGATTTTTTCAGGAGAAACAATTAAGTCATATCCTTCTCTCTTTGTCTTTCCATACCCGCATTTTCTGCCGCAATTAAATGACTCAAAATAATCAACATACTCATCATCCAAATTAAGAATATGTACTTTTTTAGTTTTCTCAAAAAGCTTTCCTTTCGCTTTTTTATATGCACTGAAGCTACCGTGAGATTCGATATGCTCCGGTGCTAAATTAGTAATAACGGCCATATCGAAATCGATAAAAAGATGCCTGAATTGTTCTATTCCCTCCGAAGTAACCTCCAGAATGGCAATATCACAATTATTTCTTACCGCACTTCGTAAGAATTTTTGGATAAAACCACGTCCGGGCATCGTCATCTTAAGTAAGTTTTCTTCTTTTCTACCACCGACCTCGAAATCAATTGAAGAAATAACAGCTGTCTTCATGCCGGCCTCTCTACAAATTTCGGAAATAATCTTAACCGTAGTCGATTTTCCATTTGTTCCCGTTACCCCTATGACCTTAATATTTTTTGAAGGAAATAAATAATAACAGGCGCTTAAAAAAGACCACAAAAAATGATACGCCTTTATGGCGGTAAAAGGAATTATTTTTTTAAAAAATGATTTAAGCATTATCCAACAACTTTAAGGCTTCTTTCACTCTTTCTTCTACGGAAATGTCTTTTGAAGCACCCTTTAAAGCCGCATTCGCATCTTTCTTTGAAAATCCAAGAGAAATCAATGTCTCAATCGCAGGGTCGTCTTCGGGCTCTTCCTTTACTCTTCTCGAAAGTTCGAATATCACTCTTTGTCCTTTTTTCTTTCCGATCTTAAATATCTTATCCAAAATCTCTTGATTATCATTTCTTATACCCTCTTTCAGTTTATCCATCGTGGCTATTGAGGCAACTTGGACCGCCGTCTTCGGGCCAATTCCGGAAATATTAATCAAGCTTTCAAAAAAATCAAGATTCTCCTTGGAGGGAAATCCGTAAAGTCTTTGGGAGTCCCTACCGATATTGAGATAGCAAAACAATTTAAACTTGTTATTTACCGAAGGAAGATCCAAAACGGCTTCCGGGGACATATGAACCTTTCTGCCCACCCCTTGAGTTTCAATAACTACGAAATCTTTGCCTTTTATTGTTATTTTTCCGTCAAGATAATAAATCATAGTAACTAATTATAGTAAAATTGAAAATACTTACAAAATAATCTTTGAATATAAATCAAGATTAACAGAATTATGCGGAATTTTAATTTGACTACTCACCACTATTAGGTATAATAAGAAAGTTAAATTTAAATAAATCAGATATGCCGATAACAAAATCAGCAAAAAAAAGATTGCGACAAAATGAAAAAAGGAGAAGAATAAATAAAACCTTTAAGGATTCTCTGAAAAAAGCAATAAAAGAAATAAGGGAATTGGTAGAAAGCGGGGAGATTGAAAAAGCGGAAGAAAAACTTCCCGAAACTTATAAGGTTATTGATAAGGCAGCTAAAAGAGGTGTTATAAAAGAGAAAAATGCCGACCGAAAAAAATCTCGAATATCAGCCTTAATCAATAAGACTAGAAAAGAGAAATAACAAGTGAAAGGCCCATTTCCGGCGTGATGTTCCCGGACTTTATCTCCAAATCCATCGCAAATAAATCGCGATGGATTTTTTTCGCTTTAATAAAGCTAAAATCCTTAAAATTATTCATTATTTTACTGAAGACAAAAGGAGACATCCCACTTCTTTTCTTCATCTCATCATAAGAAATATTTCTTTCCTGAAGCTCCTTGACCACGAGAATATTTCTTAGTTGATAATTTATCATGGAGAGGATGTAAAAGGGAGAATCTCCCTTTTTCAAATGTTCTTCAAATAGGTCGATCGCTATCTTTTTTTTATCCTTTCCCAGGGCATCTATCGTCTTGAATACGTCAGTTTCAAAATCTCCTCGCACACATTCTCTAACCCGGGTCTCCGTAATTTTTTCTTTCCGATGCATGTTGGCGAGCTTGTTTATTTCATTTTTTGCCCTCCACAAATCATCACCAACCTTTTCTATTAAACAGTTCAGAGCTCTTTTATCAAAGTCGGCCTTCTGATTTCTAGCTTCTCTCAGATACCAATTTTTTAATTTTAACCCTTTTAGTTTGTCATATTTTTTAATCATGCCCTCCTTTTCGTCCAAATTCTTGAATTCTTTAATTATCTTTCCCTTAATTTCGTCTTCCTCGTGTAGAATCAAAATATTGTCTTGACTCGCTAATTCTTCCAGATTATCTTCAATTTCTTTCTTTAAGTCTTTTCTTTCCAAAAGGCCCTTTCCGATAATGAGCTTTTTTTCTTCGAACATCCCCATCTGCCTGCCCTCATCCTTAAGGTCGATGAAGGAAACTTTTCCATCAAGGATTTTTAAATTTATTCCCGTTCTTTTTTTCCTGTATTCTTCTATTATTTGACTCAACTTGTCAGTCGATCTGAAAATATCTTTTCCATGTAGTACTATTATCATTTTTTTTGACAAACGGGGCAGAAGTAGGTTCCTCTTCCTCCCACTTTAATCTTTTTTATAGTTGATCCACATTTATTCTCACATTTTTTTCCATCTTTTCCATACGCTTTCTGATAATTTTGGTATTTACCCTTGCTTCCGTCCGGAAGCCTGAAATCAACCATACTGTCTCCCCGATTTTCAATACCTTGTTTTAGAACCGTCCTGATCGCCGAAAAAAGATTATTAATTTCTTTTTCCGATAAGGAGTCTGCTCTTCTCTCGGGGTGTATTCCTGACAACCATAGAGCGTCGGTTGCATAGATATTACCTATGCCGGCAATAATTTTCTGATCCATTATAAGCGGTTTAATTATTCTTTTTTTCCCAGAGATTATCTTCTTGAACTCGGATAGATCAAATTTTTCACATAGTGGCTCGGGACCCAATAAGGAAAGTTCTTTCGCTAATTCCGAGTCTCTCCATAGTTCTATTTTACCAAACTTTCTTACATCGGAAAAAGCAAGCTGCTCTTCGTTATCAAGAAAAAAGATGAATCTGATGTAGCTGTTCATTTTATCATCTCGCAGAGGTCCGGCGACATCGGAAACCCAACCTTTATCCTTTCGAGTCCATCTTCCCAGAAGAAGATGTCCTGTCATCTTGTAATGTACCAGAAGGGAGAAATTATCACTCAGCTCAAAAATAATATTCTTAGCTCTTCTCTTTACCGATAATATCTTCTTTCCCAATACCAACTCCTTAAAATCCCCCTTGATCGAGCCCTTGCAAACCCCCATTTTAAGAGTGTCGGTCCATACATCAACAAAGGTCCTTCCAAGGACCTTTGATCTTATATATCTAACACTTGATTCCACCTCCGGCAGTTCAGGCATTCTTATTCCAGTATTTCTTGAATCTTTTTTATTATTTCCTTCGGAGTGAAGTGAGCTTTTATCAAGAAGTCCTTAGCTCCAAGCTCCAAACCTCTCTCAACCTCCGATTTTTGCCCCAAATTGGACAAAATCACTATCGGTATATGATTTATGGAGTCATCTCCTTTAACTTCTTCCAAAACATCAAAACCTCCCACTCCCGGCATTATTAAATCAAGTAAAATTAAATCCGGTTTGTTTTCTCTAATTTTTTCCAATCCTTCTTTTCCATCAACCGCTTGCGAAACCTCAAAACCTTCTTTGTCGAGCTTTCTGGTAATCATCTCTCTTAAGAATTTATCATCTTCAACAACTAATATTTTCGTCATATTTATTGGTTTTGATTATTTTTTAAATCAGGTTCCCCGATGTGGTCAACGACCTTATCAACCACTTCTCGAGGATCAAATTCCGTTTTAATAATCCAATCTTCAACACCCAACTCCTTTGCTTTATCAATTTCAACAGGTTGTCCCGAGTTCGAAACTATGACCACCGGAATATTGGAAAAATTATCATCTTTTTGCATTTCTCTAAGAACATCAAAGCCTCCCATCTTCGGCATTATAATATCAAGCAAAATTAAATCCGGTTTATCTTCTTTCATTTTAACCATTCCGACTTCACCATTTTCCGCCTCTTGAACATTGTACCCTCTCTCAATCAACTTCTTCTTTATAAGGTTTCTTATTATTTTCTCATCTTCAATGATTAATATCTTTTTCATTTCCTATCTACTTATTTATCTTTTTATAATTCTAAATCGCGACAAGGGGATTGTCAAACTAAAACTCTTCTATGAATCCTTTTTCTTTTCCCTTATGAATCGGCAAAGTGAAATAAAAGATACTTCCCTCTCCCTCCGTCGATTCAAATCCTATCTCCCCATTATGAGCTTCAACTATATTCTTGGCTATAAATAGACCCAGACCTGAACCTTCTACATCTTTTCTTATCACATTCTCGGCCCTGAAAAATTTGTTGAATAGTCTTTCCTGCTGCTCCTCCGGTATTCCAACTCCCTCATCTTGAACGGAGATTCTTATATTGTCATCAATCATATTAATAGAAAGAACAACCTCACCTTCATCCGTATATTTAATTGCATTATCAAGAAAATTTTGAACAACTATACCTATTTTTTCAGCATCTATCTTCACTTTTGGAAAGCTATCTTTTACTTTGTTAACCTTGAACGATAAGTTATCTTTATTTTCTATTGCCTCTTTGTAGGTCTCCAATATGGGATTAAGAAAATCCAAAATATCAACAACCTCCGGTTCATATATATACCTTCCCTCCTCTATTCTACTCACATTCAAAAGATCATTAACCAAATTTACCATCCTTTCATTGGCATCATAGGCTTTTCTTATCAAAGTTTCTTCGTCCTCATTAAGCTTTCCTTTCTCTTCCGAAACTTCCTCCAAAAAAGTTTCCAAAGTCCACTTTATTCCGGAAAGAGGAGTTCTGAGCTGGTGAGCTGCAACCGAAACGAATTCACTTTTTATTTTTTCTATTCTTTTTTCTCTGGTTATATCATGGATATGAATCAAGGTTCCCAAATGCTCACCATCTTCTTCTATTCCCGTGGTGGTTATTTCCAAATAAAAGTCTTCATTTATCTTCAATTCTTCCCTGAATAGATCAGCTATCTTCCCATCACCTTTTATGAAATTTATCAAAGATTTTAAAGTAGGAAACGTAGATAGCTCTCTTAAATCCCGTCCCGTAACATCTCTGGCCTTGATGTCAAAAAAATCTTCCGCCTTCGGATTGACTATGCTTAAAACGTGATCGGCTCCAAAAAACATCATTCCATCTATAAAATTCTCAATTATCGCTGCCGTCTTACTTCTCTCTTTTTCCGCCTCTTTGTAAGACTTATCCACATCTTCAAGTATATTCAATAGAGCGGATCTCGAATCTTCCATCTGTTTGGCTTTTTCTTCCAATTCTTTTGTTTTTTTCGCTAATTCTCTTTCCATTTTCACCTCAATTTCTCTCTTTTCGGTAACATCCATAATCGTCAAGAAAAATCCCACAAACCCGTCTTCACTTTCACGCGCTAAAGCGGAAACATCGACCGGAACGGTCTCTTCTTTTTTCGTTATGAGTGTTAACTCTTTCTCCACTTTGCCCTTTTCTTTCTTGACTTCTTCTATCAAGCTGTTTATCTCTTCTCTTTCTAAGAAAAGATTTTCCACTCTTTTCCCGACTGCTTCCACTTTTTCATAACCACTCAAGACTTCAAAAAAATTATTAACCTCCAGAATACAGTTAAGTGGATTAACTACACAGAACGCGACCGGAAGAAAATCAGCCAATTCGTCCGTGTAATTCTTCAAATCCTCCAAATCATCGACCATGTCGTTTTTTGGGTTTGTTTCTTTTTCCGTCATTCTTCTTTTTCTTCAGTTTTATTTAGCTCGTCTTCCAATTGTATAATTCTTCCTTTTAATCTTTGATTCTCCTCTTCCAGTTTCGATTTTTCTCTTTTTAATTCAACCATCCTCAACTCTCTTCCGGTTGCCAGGCGATTGAATCTTTCCAATTCCTTGACTTTTTCTTCCACTTCTCTTTCAATTTCTTTTGCTTTACTTAAATCCGAAAGAGCAATAAATCCATCTTTTCCACCTTCTCTTTTTTTACTGAATAAATTAACCGGAACATTAGTTTCTTTTCCCTTTAGCAAAAATTCCTCCCCCCCGAACTCCTGATTCATAATTCTACCGGCATCATCATCGGAGAATATCTTATTTAACTTCGAATCGACAAGCTCGTGCTTTTTATAACCAATCAGTGATTCAAGTTCATTGTTTGCATCAATAATGTATCCATTTTCATCAATAAAGCAGACGGCCATGGGTAAAAAATTTAGAAAATCCGTAAAATAATTTTTTGATATTTTTTTATCGGGCATATTATTCCTTTTTTATTTTTGCGAGCTCATCTTTAAGTTTTTTATTTTTTTCAAGAAGCTCGCTGTTTTCCTCCTTCAACTCAATCATTTTCTTTTCTCTTCCAACCGTCAGCCTGTGAAATTTTTCCAATTCCTCCACCTTTCTTTGAAGCTCTTCGGTTCTTGCTTCAATTTTATCTTCCAAAGTATCTGCTAATTCCTGTAATTCTTTAGTTCGTGCCCTTACCCTCACCTCCAAAATTTGATTGCTTTCTTCCAATTCTTGCTTATTTCTCTCCAGGTCTTCCGTCATTTTATTGAAATCATTACCGATCTCCTCTATCTCATCCCCGGTAGATATATCTATCCTTTCACTGAATTCTCCCTTTCTGATTTTAGCAATCATATCTCTCAATTTCAGTAGGGGATTTATAATTTTCTCAGTCAAAATGAGGGACAAAAATACCGAGACCAAAAGAGCGCCGGAAAATATTAAAAAAGACCTGAAGAAAGCAGGAATAAAAAAGGTTGTCACTCCAACTTTTCCCACACCCATAAGCATGGTCCAGTTTTGACCTTCCTTTACTTTTATCGGAGATCCTAAAACTTCTATTTCCCTATCCTTGTAAATAGCCGATCTTTTGTTAATTGCTTCTATTCCCAAAAACGGGTCGCTGACTTTTTTATCGATAAAATCGTCATTACGAGCATATCTTATAAAACCTTCTTCATTCATAATCCAAAAGAACACCACGTCACTCTCTTCGGCTATCTTATGGAAAAGATTTTCAGGAATCAAATCATCGTTTTCTTTAGCCGTCCAGCTCAATAAAGTCAGAAGAGTGCTTTTCTCCCTTATTACCGAATCATGAAAAACCTCAACCTGATCTCGAAGATTAAGAAAGGTAACCAAAAAAATAGCCACAAAAGAGACTAAGATTATGGCACCGAATATTCTACTGAATATGCTGGTTTTCATCTTCGTTATTTTTAAAAACCGAGTTGCATTTGGTCATTTGCTTCATATTTATCCGCTAAACTTTTAAAATTCAACTTTTGAAAAAAATCAACTATTTTCCGATGGTTCGTGCTCTTTTTTCCGTCCTCGAGTTCAATTTTTATATCCACATCACGTATTAAAGAAACCAGCTCTTTGCTTTGCATAGCCTCTTTTTCGTTGTCTTTCAATTTTTTTCTAAGACTCTCTTTTATCTCCGTCAAAGAAGAAAATATTTCTTCTATTGTTCCATGCTCACTGACAAGCTGTTTTGCTCTTTTCTTACCAATTCCATTAACGCCCGGAATATTGTCGGAAGGATCTCCTCTTAAAGCCTTATAGTCTACAAATTTTTCCGGGGAGACTCCATACTCTTCAAGCACTCTATCCTTGTCGTAGTTTATCATTTTTTTAATCCCCCTGCCAGGAGATAGAACCGATATATTCTCTTCTACGAGCTGTAATAGATCTCTGTCTCCGCTTGAAATAATAATCTTACAGCCTTCCTTCCACCTCTCAGCCAAGGTAGCGACAATATCGTCAGCTTCAAATCCTACCTTTTCCAGACAAGGCACTCCATAACTCTCAAGCCCCTCTTTTATTAAAGGTATCTGAGATACCAGATCATCCGGCATATCGGGTCTCTGAGCTTTATAATCTTTAAATTTTTTATGCCTAAAAGTTTTTTCTCTTCTGTCAAAAGTCGCAAAAATAAAATCCGGATTTACACTCTCCACCACCCCGGAAAATATAAGAAAAAAACCATAAACGGCATTAACCGGTTTTCCTTCGTTTTTCAAAGGGGGAAGAGCATGATAAGCCCTGTATATAAGAGAATTAGCATCCAAAATAAGTACTTTTTGCATTACCTAAAATTAACATATTTTTTTAGTTTGACCAACTTCATTTATAGTGTTATTATAAAGTGAAATCGGGGCATGGTGTAACGGCTAACATGCTCGCTTTGGGAGCGAGTGATTCTCGGTTCGAATCCGAGTGCCCCGACATTCCAAATTGACATTTTCAACATATTTGCTTATCATAATTCTCAGTTGTTGAAACTTGCGCCAAAATTGTAGGCGGGTGTAGCTCAATGGCAGAGCACTGGCCTTCCAAGCCAGGTATGTGGGTTCGATCCCCATCACCCGCTCCAAAGAAAAAGCTCCGGATTTCCGGAGCTTTTTTTAGAAAGAGTAAATATTTAAATTGTTTCTTTTTGCCCAAGCAAAAAAAATTTCTTCTTTCGTCATCCGATACAGTTTATCCAGATTGACTTCGAGCGGTTCATCGTTATAGATGAATAATCTAAAATCTTCTCTTTCAGATCCACCTATTCCCGAAATACTTCTATAGTGCCTACCTTCAACAAAGGTTACTTCCATAAGTCCTGTTGAAGAAGACGACACTAAAATTTCAATCTCCCAATCACCAAGCCCACGAGAAAAAAGATCAGCCTCCGTAGACTCACTGAAAGATGCAACAAAAATGAAGAAAAAAGATGCAATGAGCAGAAAAACCAAGAAACCTCTATTCATAACAATCCCCCTTTAGGTAATCCTTTCTTTTATATTATAATTAATTTACAATAATTAGTCAATGCAAGAATTCTTTTACTGTCTTTCATGCTGACAAAATTCATTTTTCAGATCGGAAGATAAAAATTCTTCTCTTGTTCCTCCGAAAACTATTTTTCCCGACTGTAAAAAATAAACCTTGTCAAAGTGCTCCAGATCTTCTCTATTACTTACCGCCATCACAACCGCCATACCTCTTTCAGACTGATACTCTATCATTTTAGTTGCGGCTGAAAGCCCTCTTGGATCTATCTGGTTGAAGGCTTCATCCAAGACCAAAAGATCGGGATGAAGAGCCAACGCGCCGGCCAGGGCAAGCTTTTTCTTTTCTCCACCCGAAAGATAGTGAATAACTTTATTTTCCAGTCCCTTTAGGTTTAGGCCGCTAATAACTTCTTTTGTTCTGTCTGCAATCTCTTTTTCGGAAAAGCCGTAATTGAGAAGCGAGAAGCGAATATCATCCAAGACCGTCGGCCCTATTAATTGATCTTCTACAGATTGCATAACTACTCCCATTTTTTTTCCTATCGATTCAAAATCATGATAAGGATCCACTCCAAAAACGGAAACTTCTCCTTCCGTGGGTTTAAGTAAACCGATTATATGGGAAAAAACAGTAGTTTTCCCCGACCCGTTAAGTCCGACCAACGCTACTCTTTCTCCTTTTTCTACAACCAAATCAAGTCCACATGCGGAAACTTCGGTATTGTCGGGATATCTGTGTTTGATGCATTTTATTTCAACAATCTTCTCCATAATCAATTAAAGTTAATTAAAAATATTAGAATTCCCACAATAACCAATAGTAAGTCTCGATAGGAAAAAGAAAAATCATTTTTTGAATATATTCTACCCCTGAATCCCCTTACTTTTAAAATTCTGTATATTTTTTCAGATTTGTTCATTGAATCCACAACAAAATAACCCATCATATATCCTGCCGTTTTTAATTTTCTCTTTCCGGATCCCCGAACTTTCAGAGTTTTAATTTTCTTTTCCAAATCTCCAATTAAAATAAAAAAATATCGATAAGTGAGAAAGAAAAAGACCGACAAAAAAGGAAAAACTTTACCGAAAAGTGCAAAACTGTCTCTGTAAGACGTCGTAAAAGAGTAAAATATTGCCAAATAAGCCGCCACGAAAGCCCGAGTTAACGTTCTCACAAAAAATGTGTCGGGTTGACTGATAGCAAAGATCAAGGCAAAAAATACCGGAAGCAACGCCCATTTCAGCATTTTTTTAATTGGCAACTCACCAAAAATGGAAAAAATCAATAAAACTGAAAAAACTAAAATCGTAATTCGGTAATCTTCGGAAAAAACGATTGAAAAAAGAGATAGAGCAAAAAAAATCAGCTTGGATACAGCTGATAAGGACTGAAAGAATCCTTTCTTGTTCGAATAATAATCAACCAAATATATGGAGCTCATAGAAGTTCCGGTTTTCCTTTTTCAATAAACGCTATGGAGAACCCGACAACGGTGGCTTCAATTATTGCCGCATAGAAAAATATCGGCGCCGCTACGGTTATAAAAGTAAATAAATCTATTTCATCATCATGAGAATGACCATTATGGTGAATCTCCTCATGATTATGTCCGTTATGATCATGATCGTGAATTAGGATATCTTCCGGATTCAAATTTATTAAATAAATAAATCCGGTTAAAATAATGAAGGATAAAAATAAACTCATAAAAGCCGCAACCGATCCCAGAAATGCTTTCTTGGATACAACCTTTTTCCCAACGTAAAAAAGATAATACCCAAAAACAGCTTGCGCCCATAAAAGTAAAGTATTCAACCCTATTGCCGTGACTCCACCATGCCCCAGAAAAGCCAAAATAACATTAACCGTAAAAGCTACAATTAGAGCCCAAGAGGGCCCCAAGAGAATTCCGAAAAGAACCATTAAGTTTATGTGAATCGGAAGACCCAAGGGAATTGACATAACCAAAAGCCCCAAAGCCGAGAAGAGAGCAGCTAGCGGAAGTTTTTCCTCTTCCTTTTTGGCCCGTTGAACACTTAAAGCTAAAAGAAAAAAAACAACTACAAAAGCAAAAATCCAAATCCAAGGAGTTATTATTCCGTCCGGTATCTCTATGTGCATATTATTTTGCGTATTCTATTATTCTTTTTTCCCTTATGACATTAACTTTGATCTCTCCGGGATAATTAAGCTCTTGTTCTATCTTATGGGCTATATCTCTTGAGAGCTTTTTAGCTTCCAGGTCGTTAACCTCATCCGGCTTAACAAAAACTCTAACCTCCCTGCCCGCCTGAACTGCATAAACCTTTTCTATTCCGGAAAAACCGGAGGCAACCTCCTCGAGCTCCTTTAATCTCTTCAGATAGTTTTCAAGAGTGTCTTTTCTGGCTCCCGGTCTTGCTCCGGAAATGGCGTCGGCAGTTTGTACTATTACCGCTTCGATCGATTCATATTCGTACTCTTCATGATGGGATTTCATTGCATCTATCACCTCTTTACTCACTCCGAATTTTTCTAGAACCCTTATCCCGATGTCCACATGAGACCCCTCAACCTTGTGATCAAGAGCCTTTCCGATGTCATGTAAAAGACCTGCTTTTTTACATACAAAAGCATCCGCTCCTATTTCTGTAGCGATCGCTTCGGCCAAATAACTGACTTCTTTAGAGTGAAGCAGGACATTTTGCCCGTAGGAAGAGCGGAAATAGAGCCTACCTAAAAGATTTACTACTTTCGGATCCAATTCAACTATTCCCGCATCATAAACGGATTGTTCCCCGGCTTTTCTTATCTGATCAGCAACTTCCTCTTCCGCTTTTTCAACCATCTCCTCTATTCTGGCCGGTTGAATTCTTCCATCAAAAATAAGTTTCTCCAACGCTATTTTGGCAATCTGTCTTCTTATAGGATCAAAAGAAGATATCAAGACCGTCTCCGGAGTGTCATCGACGACAACCTCAACACCCGTAAGTTTTTCCAAAGTCTTTATATTTCTTCCCTCTTTTCCGATTATTCTCCCCTTTATATCATCGTCCGGAAGAGAAACATTAGTTGTAGTTAAATCCTGTGATTGAGGAGCGCTGTATTTCTGTATGACTGTTGCCAGAATCTCCTTTGCTCTCACTTCATATCTTTCTTTTCCTTGCCTTTCCAGTTTTCTCATTCTCTTCAATATGTCCGCTTCCATTTCCTTTTCTATCTTTTCCATAACTTCCTCCCTTGCTTGATCCTCATTCAAGTTTGCTATTCTTTTTAATTCTTTTTGGCTTTCTTCTTGGATCTCCTCCAGTCTCTTTTTAACTTTCTGTAATTTGACAACCCTCTTCTCAAAATTACTCTCCCTCTCTTCGAAGTCCGCTATCTTTTGGTCAATATTGTTTTCTCTCTTTAAGAGTAGTTTTTCCTTTATTCTTAGTTTTTCATTTTTTTCCTCGGCCTCTTTTCTCGCTTGATCAAGAAGTTCTTCCGCCTTTTTCTTCGCTTGATCAACCATCTCTCTACTCTTCTCCCTGGCGGCGTTCATTCTGTTTTGTACTTTTGTCTCTATTGCTTCATAGTCACGTCTTGCTACTTTTTGACGAGCATGATAACCCAAGATCGCACCGATCATCAAAGCTACCACACTCAAAAGAAGTGTAATTAAATTTTCCATATTTAGTTGTTTTTGGCACTTCTACTTTCATTCTAGATTAATACCAAATCAGGCTAAGTAACTGCAATAAACTTTAAGCTTATAACGCGCAGCTTTTTTTAATAATTTATATTTAAAATATATCAGAGCCGAATCCTTCTGTCAACGAAAAAACCCACTAAAAAGTGGGCAATAAGACTTAAATCGATATCGATTTATGTTCTCATAAAAACTATTTTTTCGGTTTTGCAATCACTTCATCTATAACTCCGTACTTTTGAGCCTCTTCGGCACTCATATAAAAATCCCTATCGGTGTCTTTCTGAATCTTTTTAAGTGGTTGACCCGTATGTTCCGATATGATTTTGTTCAATTTTTCTCTTATCTTCAAAATATGATTGGCGGTAATCTCAATCTTGGCAGCTTCTCCCTCAACACCTCCCATAACCTGATGCAACATCACCTCGGAGTTAGGAAGAGCATATCTTTTTCCGTCAGCCCCGGAAGTCAACAAAACAGCTCCCATGGAGGCGGCGATTCCAACACAGACAGTCGATACATCGGGTTCAATGTATTGCATGGTGTCATAAATAGCCATTCCCGCAGTAACGGATCCTCCCGGACTATTTATATATAGTTGAATGTCTTTTTTTGAGTTTTGACTGGCCAGAAAGAGAAGTTGGGCAATAATGGAATTGGCAACTTGATCATTAACCGGCCCTCCAAGAAAAATTATTCTCTCCTTCAATAATCGAGAATATATATCATAAGCTCTCTCTCCTTGAGGGCTTTTCTCTATCACTGTTGGTATTAAATTCATGTTTTTAGGTAATTTACTCATTTTCTTTTTCGGTATCCTCCTCATTTTCTTCAGAAGATCCTCCTAAAGCTTTAACATCTATCTTCCATCCTGTTAAATTTGCAGCCAGTCTCACATTTTGACCATCCTTACCTATCGCCAAGGAAAGCTCATCTTCCGAGACCGTTGCAATAGCCTTATTTTCTTCAAGTATTTCAACTTGATGAACCTTTGCCGGCGATAACGCATTCGCGATAAATTGTTTCTCATCCTCGGACCATTCAATTATATCGATTTTTTCCCCATCCAATTCGGATATTATCGCTCCGACCCTGGTTCCTCTTTGCCCAACGGCCGTACCGACCGGATCAACTCCGTCTTCTTCGGAATGAACCGCCACCTTGCTTCTGGATCCGGCCTCTCTTGCAATAGCTTTTATCTCAACCACTCCCGTGGAAATTTCCGGAACTTCCAATTCGAACAACTTCGACACCAACTTGGGAAAAGCTCTAGACAGATAAACGGCCGGGCCTTTGGGGTTATCTTCCACTTTCAAAACATACATCTTATATCTTTGCCCGGGCTTATAAAACTCTCCCGGAATTTGCTCTTCTTTCGTTAAAACTCCCAGTATCTTACCGATATCAACCAAAATATTTCTACCTTCAACCCTCTGAATAACTCCCGAGATGACCTCTCCTTCTTTATCTTTATATTCCTCGTAAGTAAGGTCTCTTTCGGTTTCTTTCACTTTTTGAAGAACGACCTGTTTTGCGGTTTGTGCTGCAATCCTTCCAAAATCTTCTTTTGTTTCCATCAGTTCTTTTATCTCATCGCCGACTTCGGCATCCTCTTTTTCCTTTTTTGCATCCTCAACCATTATATGTCTTTTGGGGTTGAATTTAACTTTTTCCCCCACTTCCTCGATCTCTCCCTTTTTTAGATCCTCCAATTCATCATCCTCCAGAAGCATATCTTCATCAACAACCTTTCTTACCTTCCAAAATCTAACCTCTCCGGTCTTTGCGTTCAATTCGGCTTCAATTAAATCCCCTCTTTCTCCATACTCTTTTTTATAAGCAGTGGCTATCGCCTGCTCTACTATGTCCAATATTCTTTCTTCCGGAATCTCTTTTTCAGCAGCAATCTGCGACATTGCCGATGTGAATGATTTTATGTCCATGTTCTTATTATTTTAAAAAATGTCCGCTACGGGCGGACACTAATAAATCTCAACAACTTTCAATTACAAAATAACCTAATTCCGGGCGGGTGTCAAATTTTAAAAAGAATTCTTTTTGTTATAATGGAGAAGATGAAAGCAAAAAGTGTCGCCTCTTTATCCATAATCGTAAACATATTTTTAGCGGGAATAAAACTTCTGGCCGGAGTTTTTTTTGCAAGCATAACACTGATTGCTGACGGAATGCATTCGGTTTTTGATATACTCTCTTCCGGAATAACCTATCTTGCTCTAAAGGAAACTGAAAAGCCCGCTGACGAAGATCATAATTATGGACATCAAAAATTTGAGGGGTTGGCCTCTTTCGCAATCGTGATCATACTTGTAATCTCCGCCCTTTTCATACTTATTGAGGCTGTTCAAAGTTTATTTACGGGTGCAAATCCCAATATAGGTCCGTTGGCCTTTCTTGTAGTAATTTTTTCATTTATTATCAATTCAGTTCTGGCAAAAATAAAATTCATTATAGGAAAAAGAGAGTCCGATGCACTTATTGCCGACGCCAAACATTCCCGCGCTGATGCTTTTTCTTCTTTGGCATTGGTAGGAGGTCTTTTTCTGATAAAGCATTTCCCGGCGGCAGATTCCCTTCTTGCAATTTCGGTTTCTCTATTTATATTCTACGAAAGTTATCTTTTGGGCAAAAAGTCAATATCACCCCTGGTGGACGAATCAAATTCCGAACTGGAAAATAAGATTAAAATTATTTTGGATAAGAAAAAAATCAGTTTTTCAGAAATAAAAACAAGAACTACGGGTCGTAGTAATTTTGCGGAAATAGAATTGGAATTCAGTCCGGAAGAACCTCTCAAAGAAGCATTAATTATTAAGGAAAATATAGAAAAAGACCTTATGAAAATAGATGAATTGGAAAGCTTAACAATTAAAATAAAAGGTGACAAAAAAGTCACCTTGAAATAGAAAGATTAAGCTTGAAAAAGTCGGGCCGCCGGGATTCGAACCCGGAATCACACGAACCCGAATCGTGCATGTTAGCCGTTACACCACGGCCCGGTTTGAAAAAAGTAAAGAACTATCTTAAACTTTTAGTAAATTAAACTATATACCAATATGCCGGAAAGAACAAAAAAATTATTGATTATGCTTCTAATTTCAATCGTAATTTTGATATTGAGCTGGATGTTTCGTCCTTTCGAACCTGATGAAAATCAAGTCTTTGAAGAAACGGGGGAGGAAGCTCCTTCCCTTGATCTGGATTCTCTTCCGGAAATCTAATCAAGTGAGCCAATACTTTTTCTTTGTCATCTCATCTCGCTTAATTTCAACCCTTTCTATATCCTTTCGGCTTGCCTCGGCGAGTTCTTTTAATTGACTATTGCTTTTACCTCCCAATTCGGAAATTCTTTTTGACAAATAATCTTTGTCATTTTTTTTCGGATCGGACAAAACTTCACTAAGTAAAATATTCAAAATATCACCTATGAGGGGTCCGGGAGAGATATTCAAGATATCCATAACATCCTTGCCATCAACTTCTAGCATCTTGGTGGATATGGGGTCACGAGAAACTTTCTCTATAACATACTGCAAATGACGTAATATATAA
>PWPS01000044.1 GCA_003557065.1 Candidatus Nealsoniibacteriota bacterium
GGGGTTACTTCCTTTATTTTCTTTAAAGCAATCATAGCCTCTGCACTGGTAAAGGGGCTAATGCCTATTAAGGCAGCAGCATCTGATGCACCAAAGGAATCCTTTCTTGCTAGTATGTATTCATCTTCAGTTAGGTCTACCATGTTTATAACTTCTTCTAATAATTCTTTCATTTCTTTCCTCCAAACGTTACGTAATGTACACCATGTCTGATAGCATCTTTAATGTGGTCAGTAAGTGTAACATTATTTAATTCATATTTGTTTCCTTTTTCTTTTATAAGTCCTTTATGTACTAGTATATTATCTGCCCAACGTTTCTTAACACTGGCTGCCATCTGTAGTGTAATAGGTATGCCCCTATAAAAAGCCTCTAGTTCTATAATACCTAATAACTTAGGTGTTTCTAGTTTAGAATTAATTTGTGTCTTGGCTCTGTTTGCGTAGATACGATAGTCTTCTACTACCAAATGAACTCCGAAGCCTTGCATACTATCTATAAGTTCTAAGTGCGCATGCCAATACTCTTCTTTTGTTTTGTACTGTGTGGCTTTAATCATACCAAATTTAATAATCTTTATGTTTTCTTTCTCTATTAAACACCAACCTGTAATGCCTTTACCTTCTTCAAAGTTACCTGATGGGTCAATTGCTAATACATACTCACCCATCATAAGGCTCCTTATCTGCCCAAGACTTTTTACTTACTTCCATGTCTACTACAATAGGGATTGGTGTGTTTTGAATGTCTTCCATAATTGCTTTTATTTTAGGTAAGACTGCTATATCTGTTTTAGCAATCTCAAAAGAAAGTTCATCATGAATATTCATTTGGAACTTTATTTTATAATCGTAGTTACTTAGAAACCTATCTACCTCTATAATCTTTTGTTTAAGAAGGGTGGCACTACTACCTTGTATTAAACAATTAATTAGTTTGTGGCCATTTAAGCCATAGTATCTAACTCCAAATAAATTAGTGCTATACTCAGATGCATTCGCCTCTGTGTAGCAATACTCATGATAGTTTTTAATACCAGGAAAAGCCTTATAGTAAGCCTCATCAATTCTTTTAATCTCATCGTCTGCTTTATCAGGAAACATTTGTTTAAGTCTATTAAACTTTGAACCATAGTTCTTTGCAAAGTTAGCAGGTTTACCTACATCTGCTCTAAGTTCCTTAAACTTCTTACTGTGTGTATGTACATCAGGGTATGCTAAGGCTGTTGTTGCTGCGTGTACATCAGTGGGGATCCAGAGTTCTGCATCCTCTGCTCTTAGCCATTGGTCAGTGTGTATCTTTTTAATGTCCTTTACATTAGTATAATCAAATAGTTTATTAGTAGTAGCATTATAACAATTGTAAGGCATATAAGCACGACATAAATTTTGGTCAGGCATACCTAATAAGATAGTATATATTGCTGTGAAGCGTAACTCTATTTGACTATAATCTAGGTATGCTAACAGGTCATACTCTCCACCTGTCACAATAACCATTCGTCTCGGGTCAAATAAAGGGGTACCGTTTGCCTTACTAATACCACGTCTTGGAAACTGTTGAAAATCTGATGTTACCCGTCCTGTAACTGTGCCTACTTGATTAATGGTAGTATATATTCGTGTACCTACAGGACCAAGTTCTCTTAAGAACCTTAGTAGGTATGTACTATACCACTTCTCTAATGTTCTAAGTTCTTGTACAATTTTAATAATGTCCTTAACTTCTTTTTTATCTATGGTAGGTAGTATAACATTTAAGTAGTCTGTGTTAGTAGACTTTAAAGTAATATTATATTTTTCTTTTATTAGTTCTTTTAATTTTTGATGTTGATTAGCACGTATGTTGTCTCCTAATAATGTGGCTAAGTTTTTCCTTCTTTTTATCATATACTTTTCCATGTCTGCTTTTGCAGTTAATAGATAGTCACGGTCTACTTTGAAACCCACGCGCTCCATCTTAAGTAAGGGGAGTAGTAGGTCACACTCTAGTTGGTATGCCTGTTCTTGTTGTCTTGTTTTAACTACGTCTATTGTGCTGTAATATAACAGTAAGGTATATATAATATCGTAATAGGCATACTCTTTAAGAATGTCTATGTTAACTAGATTGTAGGGTATCTCATTACTGTTTATAAAGAACCCTGTCTTTTTATCAAGCACATCTTGTGGTAATGCAGCTAGCCATTTATTATATGCGTTTCTTATTTTAGTAGAGAGGACACTTAGTACTTCAAAGTGTTCCTTTTCTAATTCATCTAAGCGTGCTACACTCCAACCTGTTTCAATAGCCTTAAGTTTTAACATTAAGTTTTTATTATAATCTTTTGCTATTTGACTACGCTCGCTTTGTATTTTCTTCTCATGTGTCTTAGCATCTGCTGTTATGTACTGTGCGGTATAGTCTTTCAGAGATAGAGGAGGTCCTCCATTATCTGGTGTTAAGGAGTCATGTGCAAACCTAATATTAAAAGTAGTATCAGCAAACTTAAGACCACCTATATCTACGTGTATGTTCTTTAACATATGCAAATCAAATTTAATATTGTGTCCTATTATAGTACACTTATATTTTTTACATAGGTCCCACAATGCTTTAATTGTTTGTTTACCTAAGGTACTTTTATTAAGGTAGACTAAATAAGACATTATGTTTTTTCCCACTCTCCAACCAAACTGGAATAGAAAGGGTTTGTCTTTAATAATATGTAGTCCTGTTGCTTCTGTATCAATAGCAACAATAGAAGGGGTCATAGTCTTAAAGTCCTGTACCATTTCTAACAGGTCTGTTATATCTTTTATCTCTCTTTTAAAAGCCTTCATTAAGTGTCACCACCTTTCTTATGTCCTTATCTTTTTTAATTTTTAGTATTGTTTTTCTAAATCGTTCAGTTGGATACAGGTTGCCTTGTCGTTGTGTAACAAAAAAGCCACGTAGTAATTCATTAACAACTTTTCCTATCTCATCATTCTTTAAACCTGTGATAGCAGACAGTGCTTGTCGTTGTATACTTGATGTTTGTGTTAATGCTATTACAAGGCCTGGGTTTCTTAAGTAAATATCTTGTAGGTATTGTATAGCCTCCTCATCTACATAGGCTAGTTTATGTTCCTCTTCAACATACTCCTTGAATCTAAAGTGGGAGTTATCATAAAGATTAATAAGATAATCTACAGCATAATCAACATGTTCTTTTAATATGATTATCTTCTCATACTTCTTATCAGTTGATACCACATAGCCTGCAATAGCAATAGCCAAGCGTGTTATTTTTTTCCAGGTCTCTGTACCAAATAATTTAATATGACTATCATATGTTTCATTAACTTCATTAGCACGTTTAATAATATAGTCTTCCATATGTTTATTTATTTGTATTTGTTCTGCTGTTCTACTCCATACCCATCTGATTCTAGTTTCATAGGCCTCTTTAGGAAATGGTGTAGGTGGTGCCCAGTGTGGGTCGATAGCTAAGGTACCCTTATGAGGTAGTACAAGTATCATATCAAAGCGTGCTATATCTTCAGGGGTACCTACTAGTTCTCTTATGACTTCAATACCATTTGGGTATGAGGCAATAGACTTTAAGTCTCCTGTGCTTTTTGTGTTTGTTAATGTTATCATTCTTACTAAGGCAGGTAGCATGAGCGTTCCACTAATACGTGTGATACGTACTTGGTTACTAGATTTTATATCAGTTAGTTCTCTTAGTATATCATCTTGACACTTACCAAGCTCTTCAAAGATAATAAGGTTCTTATGATTCTGTGGTATAAGACCTGCTTTAGTTTGATAACTACCTCGTACTGTATTAGAACCTCCTATTAACCCGGCTCTTGTTGCGCTAGACCCTGCTAAGGATACAAAAGAACCTAGTTGATAGAGTTCTTGTAGTGCTAGTGCAGTAGTAGATTTACCTACTCGTGACTCTGCTACGATTAGAGTGTCTAAGTACCCTCTAACTAATACAGATTTAAAGTGGAAGTTTAAAACAGTATGGTATGAAAAGTCCACAGCCTGTATCAATTGATTGTATCCATCATATCCTATAAAACTCTTTAACATATTAGTTAGGGTTTCAATTTTTGTAGGTAAGTCTTCTTCTAAACTTATAAACATATTCAAATGCTTTTCTCTTTCAGTTGTTAGTTTAAAATTACTTACTGAATCAGCGGCTGCTTCTGTATGTATGATAATCATTATTAAGGCTTGTCCTTTGTAAGGGTGGGGTATCAACTTATAAGTGGCCCTATATTTTTTACCACTTTCTAATTTAATACCTACACTATAGGCTGTAAACTCTAAGGGTGTGTACTCTTTAGTATTCATTTCAAACGTATCTGTCACTGTGCTTTTATGTACCGCAGTAGTACTAGGTTTTTGAACACTAATGTAGTGTTCTTTTAAAGGTATGTGTAGTATACAACGTATGTTTTCTGCTATCTGACGTTCTGTAAAACTGTTATCAATTAATTTTAATACATCTTTACAAGTGTCCTTTGATAGTACCCACTCTTTAGTCTCTCCTAATATCATTTGATTATTCTGTAAGTTATCAGACACATTTGTTTTCTTTGCTATAATATTAGTGGGCATACTAAAGGTATCCTCATAGGTCCCAATAATTTGTATGTCACTTCTTAGTAGTCTGCCTTGTTGTTGTCCTGCTGTTGCTTCTGTTAGTGTAACAAGGGGGGCTTCTTTTTCTTTTTCTATTTGTAAATCTTCACTACTAAAAGAAGGCTGTAAATTAATACACTCTTTTAAATCAGCAGCGGTTTTGTTATATTTAACAAAGAAGTCTGTTATGTCTTCTCCTTTTTTCTTACACACATCATGAAAGGTGGTAACAACTCTTACATCACTGGCTATATCAAACAAGGCAGCAGCTAGTTTATGTGCGCCTTGTATACCGGGTGTATCATTGTCATAACATATAGCAATTTTTCTTTCTTTAAAATTATTTAATAGGTGTGGAAGCATGAGTTCACCACCTGTTATGGTAATGGCGTTAAACCCATGGCTCCGTGCTACGGCCATATCTTTTTCACCAGCACATATTATAACCCACCTATGTTTATGACTTGTTTGCCACGTATCCCAAGGGATAATAAGCCCCATCATAGCTCCCTTTTTAGATTTAACCTTAGGGTTACCTTTAGGATTATAGGTACGCACATCAAGTACATAGTTTAATAATGTAACTGGAAAATGAATATGGTTTGCATCATTGCTTTTTAGATGTAGTTCTTCTATAACTTTATCTGTTATACCTAATGAGTGTAGATATTGTAAACCTTCTTTAGTTAATGTTCTGGTACTACTCCAAGCGTCTATGTCTTCTACATAATCCCCAAACATATTCTTAATTTTAAGTGCAACAGTATAATCACAACCTAAAATCTCACTGATGAAGCCTACCTCTGATAAACTTTTACCACACGCTTTACAATGATACACGCCTTTATCAATATTTATATGGGCGCTAGCATTTGTTTCTTCGTATTCTATTCCATTACTTGTTTGATGGGGAAAGGGGCAGCACACTGCTGTCTCTTTCCTATCAAATAAAACGTTATTAAAATAGCATTCAAAGAAGCTCATGTTTAAAAGTCATCATCATTGCTATCGATGGCTTCTTGTACTGCAGTGTCTTGTGTCACTGGAGTCTCTTCACTTCGGGGGTACACCCCTTCTTTATCATCACTATAATCTAAACCACTATAACCTTTATCATTAATCATTACTTCTATTGTTACTTTCTTTCCTTTGATTAATTTAATTAAGTCTTTTAGTTCTCCCTCTCCTTCTAAGTCAATGTTGCATGCTTTAATTAAGCGTGCTAATTTCCATTGAAGGAACGGTTTTGTAGGTTCAAAATAGTTTTCTACTACTGTCTCTTTATCTTTAGTAATAAAGGTGACTGCTAGGTATTCAGTACCTGTGTTGTTAGATACCACCATTTTTGCATCTTGTATTTGTGCATCATATTTACCTTCTGCAATTGTTGCAAACGATGATGGTCTAGCATTAGGTAATCCGTCGAATTTAATTTTCATTTTTATCTTCTCCTTTTTTTGGTATAACTTCTTCCTTATCTAATATCATAAGGTTTAATGCACCTGCAAAAATTTGGTGTAAAGCAGTTTCTTTTTTGTTTTGTTTCTCAATAATATTAGTGGTTAACTGTACATAATAGTCATGTGTTTCTTTATATGCACCTTCATAACTGGTTAACTTTTCTTTTAATAACTTTAGTTCTGTCTCATAGTTATTAGCAGCTAAGTCTTTATCATTAATAACTTTTATTAATTCTTCTTTTGTTAAATCTTCTGTGTTTACATGTCCTGTTGTTTCGATTACATCTTCCATAATAACCTCCTTATTGTATTAATGTGTAATACATTTTCTTTAAATCTGTTAGGGGTATGTCTTCAATAACACACTCCTCAAAGCCGTGATCTTTTTTAAGTTCTTTCCACACGCTCATGTTTAGTTTACTTTTCTTACCAAACTCTTTAATGAGTTTAATGTATTCTTCTTTTTGTGCTGCTTCTAGTATTGCTGGGTCTGCACCCTCTGATAAGTATTTCTTTAAAATATTTAAAGTTGCACTATCAAACTCATATACTTCATCTCGTTTGAATGGGGTGTATCTAGACTTAAGTACTTGTGCCTTCGGTGCTTTACCTTCTTCGTTACCTGCTTCTAGCATACGAAGAACTAAGTCAGGCTCATACTTTAAACCATCTTGTTGTATCTGTTGTTCTCCTAAAGAAACGACAACACTCTTCTGTGTGTTAGGGTCTATCTCCATTGAAAACTTTTCTTTAGTTCTTACAGTGCTGATGGTGTGTAGTTTATTAGACCTAATCAAATCAAAGATAAGAGTCTTTTCACGTACAATCTCTGGTGTTTGCCATACATTAAAGTCTTTACCTGATGCTGATTTAGACAGGGCTGATACTCTATCTAATAAGCCACCCTCACGGTTCCACATATGTGATAGGGTATCTAGTATTAGTACCGTACCACCTAGTTCAATAGCTTCTTTTCTTTTCTTATCATAGTTACTAGGTGCATAGCCTTGTTCAGGTTCAATATCTGTTTTATTAAAGGCTCCAAATTTTTCACCCGTGTGCATGGTGTACCCTTCAAACAAATCAAGGGACTGATTCTCTACATCGACTGCGTATATTTTATCCCAATCTTCTTCTAGTGCATGTGCTATCGCTAGAGCTAAGCCTGATTTACCTGTACCTGATAACCCTTCAATTAAGATAGATGCTTTAACTTTTTGTCTGGTTGCTTTTCTAAACGTATTCATTTATTCACCTCCTTTCAAATGTTTTTTGTAATCATTAATAATGTCTATCTCTTCTGCGCTCTTACTTAATGACTCCATTATATTAACCTCATAACTGTCCTTCATTATAAGGTGGTAAATGGTATGTTCTTTGTTTGCACGTTTTTTATTTGTTGCTACGAACCTATTCTCAGCTTGGTGTATGGTGCCTACAGGTGGGAACTGGTCTGTAAAGATAGCAACATCTGCGTTGTCTAAAGTTAAGGCTTCTTTACCTGCGTCTATGTTAATGAGTAGCATTTTAATACTACCCTCTTGAAATGCTTTTTTATTTTTGTCCCTTGTTATGAGGTCTTCTCGTCCTGTTATTAGATAAGGACACGCTAGTTCAGTTGATAGGTGACGTAACCACCTCGTGAACTTACTAAATATAATTATATTTTTATCTGGGTAGTCCTTTATATATTGTACTAGCCATGCTAGTTTAGGGGACTCACCTTTTAAACCTATTAACTCAGGGTCTAAACAAATTTGTCTTTCTCTTATAAGTGTATCTAAGATACCCACTGTGATAACTGTCCCTGTTTCATAGTACTCTCTTAGTTCTTTAATATATTTCTTCTGTGCTACTGTCAAAGGAATGTAAACTGTTTGATAATCCTTTTCAGGTAGCCAAGGCATAACATCTTTTCGTTTACGATTGGTTGACATTCTGTTTAAGAACTGTAGTAGTTCTTGTTCTCGTTTTAAAGCACCCACCTCTACTGTATTTCTAGCACCTGTTTTTAGATATAGTGTACGTTCTTCTGTTTCAAAATAATAATATACAAACTTCCAATAGGATGTGAATACCTTAGGGTATAAAAAATGTAGTAACGTCCACGCCTCAACAGGTTCTTTAATTACACTAGTGCCTGTTAATATTAACTTATGTTTAATATGCTTTAGTTTAAAAATAGCATGTGTTGTTTTTATTTTCCTATTCCGTATACGGTGAGCCTCATCTAATATAACACCTTCAATATCTTTTCTATCTTTAAGGTGCACTATGTCTCCTAGTTCATAGGACTCCGACGATGCTTTATCTATATAGGTTTTAAGTTTCAAAGTATCATAACTGATTAAGGCGACACCTTCTTGCCATACATCTATTTTTTCCTTACGTTTTTTACTAGGTCCTGTTAGGATTGTTACTTTGTAGTTTGTCCAAGTCTCTATCTCTTGTTGCCATTGATAGATAGCAGATCCTGGGCACACCACTAAAAATTTCTTAAGTCCTTTAACTTTAAAGGTAGTCAATGCTGTTGGTGTCTTACCTGTTCTGGGTTCATTGAAACAACCCGCATTATTGCGCGCTGCTAAAAATTTAACATCCTCTATTTGATAAGGTCGTAAACCTTTTACATCTTCTGGGTTTAATTCTCTTGTTGGTGGGGGTGTTAATGTATACTTTAAATTAAGTGTATCTAATAGTATGGGAGTTACAGGGAATACTTCCCCACCTTGGCTTGTACCTACACCGGGTATGTTACTCGTCGCTATTAGTTTTAAAGGGGTTAATTTTAAGAGTACTTGTATTTGGTGCATGCTGTTCCTCCTCATTTAAGGGGACATAACTATATATAAATATAGGTCCGTCTTTCTTTTTGGTGGTTGTGGTTGTACCTAACAGGGTGTTGATTAGTTGTGCTTGTCCTGTTGAACGGGTGTTACCATCTAAACCTTTTAATAATTTTCTTAAATTGGTTTGTTGCATGAGTGTTTGTTCTTCACTTAAGAACTCAAGTACTCGACTATCCATTAAAAACTCACGCCATTGCGCAGGTGTATATTTAGCAACGCGTGCACTTAAATCATAATGGTTAAGGAATACAGCCTCGTGACCTATCGCATCATACTCATATAGCATTTCTTTTAAGTGATCTTCATGCTCATCGAACTCAATGTTTATTATACTTTTCAAACGGTACTCGACCTCCTTTCCAACCGAGACTATATATAACAGCCATAAATAATATAATCTCATCTAGTATTGCTTCGGTCTTAGATTGTGGTGGTAGGGTATCATCAAGGCCTTTATACATTGCTTCATAGAGACCACCTAAGTTACATTTAGAACGCTTACCTATTTCAGTAGTAGCAAAGTTCCTACTCTTATACAATAGTATACCATACTCCATACCTATAGGTACTAAGGGACTTATTTCCATTAAGATTTCTTGTACTTGCCTTTTAATAATGATAGCATCACGGCCACCTATATCACAAAAGGTCTCAACGATATCATAGATATCTTCTGAGGAACGAGTACGTTCTTTCAAGTGTAAAATGTAATGGTAAAAGTCTAGTTCAATTAGTCTTTTCTTTTGTTCATGTGTTAGTTCTCTTCTTATTTTCACTGATTCACCTCCTTTCAACACTCACTAACGAATAGAGTAAAGGGCTAATCCGGTCTCCCTGAACGGATTACGGCCTTAACGTGTACATTACCTTTTGATTACACCTGAGTAACTCGAAGTGCGAGACCTTAGTTAGGTCTACCATTTCTGAGTGTTCTTTATAACTTACTAAAAGATTAATAGGGGACCCAGCGGCGTGGCGGGAGAACAGAATTTGTAAGTCTGGTACAGCTTACAGATTCTGTCGTACGCCTGAGCTGGTGGCTCCATCTGCTACCCTTGTTATATGCTTGATGTTATCTAAGCACGGTATTGTTAGTTCAATACTCATTTCTAAGTTATAAGTTTTTGAGGTTTGTATGTATTATTTTAATTATATCACACTTGTATTTATTATTAAAGTATACAATTACTTTACGGTGGTAATCAGGCTCTATATTATGTAGGTAAGATAGCTCACCTGCTAAACTTCTTGTGTTTTCTAAGGTTGGGTCGCTTGTCATATATGCATGTACCATTGCTTTAAGTTTTCTTTTACGTCTATGTCCTACTGTTAAGCACATGTCTTTGTTGTACATTATACCTAGGTTAAAGTTCTTTCCATTCTTACTACCATATCTAGTTTTAGTATCATTTATTTTTAATGGTGTGTCTTTGAGTATATCTGTTATAGTATTTACTATGCTTTTCCTATCATCGCTGAAGTCAGTTCGTTTTGATATGAGTAAGTCATCAGCATACCTAGTATACACATACTCTTTTGGTAATGCTTGTCTTATTGCGTGGTCTATAGGTACCATTAACATGTTCGTAAGTATGGGTGATAGTGGTGTACCTTGTGGTAGTTTATTATTAAGAAAGGCTATCTCTTTAATTGTTTTAAAGAATATTTCTTTTAACTCTAAGGTAAGATAGTTCTCATCAAACACTAATAGTTGATTTAAACTTTTTTCTAAAAATTCTGGGTTGATACTACCAAAGAAATCTTTAAGGTCTAACTTTAAAAACCAACAGGACTTATTATCTAAGTGGCGTTGCAATGCTTTACGACAATCTCTCTTAGGTATATAAGCATAGGCACAATCATGATAGACTGCACCAAATAATTTAAGAAGGTCTAATACATAATACATATGTTCTTTTAAGAGACCTTTCGGTGCTTCTAAAGTTCTATACCCTCCTGATGCTTTAGGTATTTTAAATACATCATAGGACTCTTTTAGTTTATCTTCTTCTGATAGGTCTGAATAGTGTGTAAGGAAATCATGTACTGCACCATCCCGCCATTTTCTTGCTATCCCTACAAATAAACTATTATCTGCTTGTCTAACAGGTAGCTTATCAGTGTCTATTAAAATTGTTCTGGTTCTCGGGTAACTCATGTCTTTATAAGCCGGGTTAATGGTATGTTTTTCCTTAAGATTAGGAAATAATTTGTCTAATACATTTGTATTAAACTCTTGTTTGATATAAGAAGTGCACGCTACTATGTAGGGTGCGTATAATTTAGGCATATGTGCTCCTTTCTATCTAATGTTCTAAAAGATTATAAGGTGATTGATGCTCTCCGGTCTTCATGATTCCTCTTTCCTTCGAGCTTATTGCAATAATATTTATAATCTTGTTTGGCCAGTATATCTAAGGAATTCTATAGTTAATGTACTAATTACACTAATAACTATTACATCATAGAATTTCTATCCATGTCGTCCTTAGGTCTGATCCGCTGCGTGTGCTTCTGTTCTCGTCTATACTGTACATTCCATCTGATTTTAATCTAGATGTTATCATTTGGAAGATGATTAATTTCAACATTAGAATTTATTTGTAGTTAAAGTAAAGGCATCGAGTAGTACTATGTTAGCTATTTCTTCGTTGTTTAAATAATTAATTAAGTTAGCTGCTAGTACACTTACAATGCTCCATACTGTTGGTGTTACAGACAAAGTAGTCCCACATGCTGCAACAGGTGTGGCTTCTTTAGCCTCATCACTTGTGAATTGCATGCTGGCTAAAAGTTTTTCTCTTTCTTTA
Source organism: Candidatus Nealsoniibacteriota bacterium (assembly GCA_003557065.1). Taxonomy (GTDB): domain Bacteria; phylum Patescibacteriota; class Minisyncoccia; order Minisyncoccales; family PWPS01; genus PWPS01. The sequence continues at coordinate 11,740 of PWPS01000044.1, forward strand.
GGGTTACGCCAGGTGTAGGTGTAACACTGTCCATCTTTTAATCGCATCCTTGCATCGGATACTAATACAATGTTAGGGTTATGCTCCCATGTCTTAACCAGTTGCTGTCTTGTTTCAATAGAGTCTACTAATAAAAATATAACACCTCCTATGTTTGCATTTTTATATTCCCCATTAAGGTTAACTTTAATTCTTGGATTAATTTCTTTAAGAATTTTCTCAAGTGCAACCACTTTCTTTTTACCTATGTCTTTGTGTTGGTAGGCTTGGTTAGTTAAGTTATGTTCTGCTACCTTGTCCATGTCCCATAGGTGTAGTTCTTCAAAGCCTAAGCGTGTTAACATTACAGCTAGGTGAGAACCAAGGGCACCACAACCGATAATATGTATTGGATGTTTACAAGCTGTTGCATCAAAGAAGTCTATGTGTTTAATTGTATTCATATGATACCTCCACACTCCAGTCTCCAAAGAAACCTTTTTCTTTTAAAGCTTTGAGTATTGTTTTTGTTTTAACTTTTGTATTAAGTTGATCCTTTATATATTCTGCTGCTTCTGTTAAAGATGCACATGGTTTTATCTTATTAGTTTTCTCATTACCTAGTATGTATGTTACTACATTATCTGATGCATATCCCCAAGGGTCATGTTCTTCATATAAAGACTGTTGTCTGTAGGTATTACCATAGGCATAGCTTTGTGCTGCTACTCGTGCGTGATGGATAGTAGGTTTAGGAGTTGGTTTAACTATAAGTTCTTTATAATCTGCTAACCAATCACTAACTGTTTTATCATCTGATAATAAAATTTTAAATGTTAACTCAGTGTATAGAATATTATTGGTTACATCATACAGTCTAATGTGATAGTCTTGTTTCTTATTAATAACCATTGTTAAATAATAATCTGGTACTTGGCTCATTAAGCCTGTGTAATAATGCTCGTCTACACCTGAAGGTGTTACATCCATCTCAACATGAGAGTGTACGTGTCCTCTTAATTCTTTGAACTGTTCTTCAGGTATATTATGTAACCAGGTTTGATAGTCAATGTCTACACCATCTGCTGTTATACCTGTTACTGTCTGTGGAAAGATAAGTACATCACGTATAATATACTGTCTGTCTATGTTGCGTACTAAAAAATGTGCTGCCACTTCTGTATCATACTCTTGTATTAATGTTATCATTTTAATGTAAGCATCTGCTGTTATGTATATAGTAGGGTCTATTACTTCTTCTGTTGTTTCTTTAATTAAATCTTCTAAGTCTACTGATAATTTTAATGTGGTGTTTGTTAATGTTATATTATCTAATTGTTTTAAAAGTTCTTCTTTAATTTTTGTCTGTTGTTTCTGTGCACATACCCAAGTCTTTTTCATTTGCTTCTACCTCCTTTATATATTCAAGCACATTTAATTCTTTACCTTTATAAACAAAACATTTACTATCTTTATACTCTTTAAAGTAGTTCTTAAAAAGAGTAATGACACCTGCATCGTAAAAGTTTATGGTTCTTATAGGCATTAATAAGTTTTCTATTATAATTAATAAGTCTTTTGTTTCAAATGCTTTCTGAATGTGGCTACGATAAGCACCTACACAATGCATAGCTTGTATGTGCGGGTTAAAGATTGCTTTGAACTGTTGTACTACTATTTTGTTACTAGCTAAGAAATCTGAAAAGACGTTATAACTATATTTGTCATGGTTTGTAAATCCTGTTTGTATTTTAGATATTATATCTTTATGTAGTGTTATGTCTTGCATTACATAAAGCTCACCATAACCTAGCGTCATATAGTATAAAGCTTTAAGTCCTTTTTGTTCTTCAAAGAATTTATGATTGTCTTTTAGTTTAGCCTTATAATATAAGTCTCGTGGTTCGTCCTTCCATATTGTAATAGGCACGCGTGCTAAGATGCGTATATAATTTCCATCAGGCTCTATGTTAATACTTATTATTGCTTCGTTTTTTCTTAGTAATGTTATGGTGTGTTCTATTTCTTTTAAACCTTTAGGCTCTATTAAAGTTTGATAGAAATTTTCAATATCATTTTCATATCTTGCAATAGATTTATATAAGTCATCTATCTTTTTATTAGTGTCTTCTATACTTTTATTTATTTGTTCGTTATTCATAACATATAGTCTTTCTAAATCCTCTGGTTTTAGTGCTGTCTTAAGACTATTTACTATATTATAAGTAGGTGTGTTAAATAAATTTAATACAACCTCTTTTGTTTTGATACTGTCCCACAGTTTTAGTACATTTATATGTGCATTTTGACGCGTTGTTGGCATCTGTGTTAGATAACTTAAGAGTGTTTTAAAATACTCTTCTTCTTCTGGTAACATAACACCTTGCTTAAAGAAAGGGATAAGTAGTATACAAATTAAGGTTGTGTTGTACATCCTAGGACTCTCATTACTATTCACAGTAACCAGATGTTCTTGCTCTACATTGTTTATTACTATAAAGTAAGTGTTCTTTTCTTTATAATGATAGACAGTTATACTATTTTTTAAGACAACCTCTAAGAAAGGGAGACTTGTTTTCTTTAAACCTTTTATAGGTGGTTTGTTAGGTGTTACGTACACCATAGTCTCTTTGTTTATAATATCTAATTGCTCATCAAGATATTCTTTTGTTTCTCCTTCTGCTAGCATAATGCTATCTATAATAGCAATTGTGTCATACCACTCTGGTCTAAAGATACTAAGTATATTAATGAAAGCAAAGCTTATACCTTTAGTGTCTTCTTTAACAGGTGCAAAGAATAAAGGACGGATGGTTACTGTTTTAAGTAGTGCGTCACTATATAATAAACTATTAAATGCTAGGATTTCTTGATACATCTTTGCCTCCTTATATTTTTATTAAGAAAAGGATAGCTACGAGACTATCCTCTTCGGGTTAAACGTGTGCGGTTATTCACTGCTTGTAAGTTACTGTATGTTGGACTCTAACCAACTCTTTACCATTAATACAATAATTTACAAGCAAGGAACAACCTTGCCATGTACTACGCTGATTCTGCTTTGACTGCTGCGATGATAAAACATTTCTCAGTTTTATTTAACTGCGATAAAGATAGGTCCATTTCATCAGCCTCAATATTAGCACTATCTATTAAGATTGATGTGTATGAATAATCTATGTTGTTATCATCTAGGATTTCGCGAACGGTTTTAGAAGGTGAGTAATGCTTTATAGTTCTGTCAGTTGTAGTTCCGATGTGTACTTCAATCATTAATTACACCTCGATAATCTCAATGTCATCTTCAATATTCTTGATGTCTGCTGTTTCTAATACATCTTTAACTTGACGTTCAATAATATTTAAGTACATTAATTCCCTTCCAAATTCTAATCCAGTCTCATCCATCTTTGCTGTAGTACCAATGGTAACATAACCTTTTTCATTAAAGACTATGCCTTTAGAACTAGCCGCATCATGTGAGTTACTTGTGATGCTGAATACTAGCTCTTTTGTTTCTGGGTCACGGTAGCTTAATGCTGAAGGCACTAATGCTTGGACTATTTTAAACTCTTGTGGAGTTATAATAGTTTTAATAACTACTGCGTCCCCGACTCTCGTTAACTTTGCCATTCTATCTCCTCCTTTTGGTATGGCCATACAGTTGTGCACTGCTTGCAAGATAGTATAAGGTACTATACTACCTTGTAAGCAATGCATAACTAGAAACAAACAAACCTTGTTATACATTACTTGTTATACATTCTTCGTATGCTTTCCTGTAAAGGTATATATATATAAACAGAGTATCTGATGTGAAATTAGTAGTATAGGAGTTGTTGTAGGGGTTGTTTGTTTTTCTGTGCTAAGCACAAGGTTATTTAGTAAGTAAGTTATATAACTTTCTTTCTTTAGTTTTTGCGCTGCTGTTTTCATTTAGTATCTTTCCTATGCGGGTATATAATTTAAAGTTAGGGGTAGCGTAATCTGCACAAACACCTACTCTAAATAGTAAGGAATTTTCCTTTAATTGGAATTCAAAAACATTATTTGTTTTCTTATGTATTACAATTAAAGTTTTTAAAGATTCTTCCCATCTGCTAGGTACATCTGATAGCTTTAATAAGTATCGAAGACTCTTTAAGTTATCTTCGGTTAAGTTTCCGTTTACAGCTTTTTTATAGAACACTGCTTTAATAAATATCAACATTAAGATAAACGCCATCGTTAACAGTATAATGTATTGTATTAATGTTGTTGTAGCCATTCGCTCACCTTCCTTATGTGGTCATTGTGTACTGCATTGAATTGTTTACGTTCTATGTACCCGTATGCTGGGGGTGTGATACCTATTAAGCGGGCCATTTGTTTCTGAGTTCTGCGACCTCTGACAGTTAGTAAGTTTGTCTTTAATATCTGTTCTCTATAATCTAAAGGCTCTTCTGTTTTTGTAGGGCCTGCTTCTTTTGTTTGAGATAACAGCTCTTGGATTAATTCTATCTTACCATCTATTTTAGCTCGTTCTAATTCTAACGCTCTTAATTTATCCTTCATAGTAGCCTCCTTTCTGCTCATCTAACGGTGCAACCGACGAAGCCCGTCAGCGGCAGCGGCGGGCGCAGCCGACAGTGCTTTGTTAAATCGTGGTGAAACAACCGAAGGGGTTGGGTCCCCGAGGGGAGTGGGTTACTCAATAGCCTCAATGAATGGGTCGGTGGTGCCCGTCAGGGCGTCGAAATATTCTAAATTTCCGTAACTTTCTACATCTATTATATCGTATTGATTTATCTTTGTAAAGGCATAGGAACTGAACGGTGTGAACTCTGGTTCGATATTGCCTTGTGCTAACTCGTGATAGTCTAGACAATAGTCTATGTTGTTATCTAAATACCATTGGAGTTGATGGTAAACAATGGTTAGTTCTAAAGTATTGTTGTAGTCTACATCTAACTGGTAGTTAGGGGCAAAGGTTTTAATAAAACGCAACACCTCGGGTGTTAGTTCTAAAGGTTTGTTTAGTTCTAATAGGGTGTTGTTTGTTTTGTTTTGTTGTTTTGTTTTGTATTCCTTAACAACCTCTTTATATTCTTTGTACACAGGGTGCTGAAACCAGTTGTCTTGGCAATTGATATCATAAGTCTGTTGATTGTATTTGACAATAATTTTTTTCTTTTTATTCTTCTTGTTCTTAAAGACAAGGCTTGATATTGTTCTTATGTTGTGGGGATATAACTTCTCAAGATAAAAAACAATGGTGCTACACTTCCAAGTTATGTAGTTAGAACCTGCTTTAGGTCCTTCGGGGTGGTCGGTGTTAATCAGCCAGTGCTTTTTTAATTCTTTGTGCTTGGTTAGTTTAGTCTCTGTTATTATACCTTTCATAGGTACCTCCTTACTTAATAACGACATAAAAAAAAGGTAGATTTTACTCTACCTCTTCAGGGTCTGCGTCTTCAACGATGTCATCGTGGTCAACTGGGTTGCTAAGAAAACGAATGTTTTGAGTCTTGAACTCTTCGTTGTATGATACTTCTAGTACTATCTCAGCTTTGGTTTTCTTTGCGTAGTCAAGTACATCGTAGATGTCTGACTCTTTGCCTAGCAAACCAACTTGTTTACCAACAGAACTAATAAAGTATTCAATTGCACGGGTGTTTTGTTCTCCGTTCTTAGTAGTAGCAAAGATTGTGTGTTTTAATACTCTGTCTTTGAAGTTCTTGCTAGTGACTAAGAAGTTTATTTGTAAGTATCCTCCTTTGTCGTTTTCTACCTCAGTATAGTCTGTTACCTTAGTTGTAATGACTCCCTTAATAGAGTCTTGGGGTGTTGCTTTAATTGCTTCGAATAATTTCATATTA
>PWPS01000031.1 GCA_003557065.1 Candidatus Nealsoniibacteriota bacterium
ACATTCAGCTTCATGACAATAACACCCCAAAATAGTGCCGTTTTCTTCCGCACAAATTTTAGTCTTTTCACTATCAATTCCTTTATCAACCAAGACTCCTCCACTTTTGTCGGTAGCGGCAGTTACACGAAATCCTTTTTCATCAGCAAATTTCGAAAAATGATATCCTACATTGCCATATCCTTGGACCGCTACACTTATATCCCGGGGAGATTTATTAAGAATATCAATTAATTTTGATAAAACGACAAAACCACCATAGCCCGTAGCCTCACTTCTACCTTCCAGACCGCCTTCTTGGATTGCCTTCCCGGTAAAAGCAGCCGGACTATCAACCTTTGCTAATCGTGAATATTCATCAACCATCACCGACATCAATTCCGCATCCGTATTTATATCGGGAGCGGGAATATCTACTTCCGGACCGATGATCGGAAAAGCTTTTCGAACATACTCTCTGGCTACTTCTTTTATCTCTTCCCTGTCATACTCTTCCGGATCGATTCTAACACCCCCCTTACCCCCACCGAAAGGAACTCCCACCAATGCGCACTTTAAAGTCATCAAAGCAGAAAGAGCTTTTACCTCTTCCGGGGTCACCATGGGTGAAAATCTGATCCCCCCCTTATACGGACCCAGAATTTTATTGTGTTGCGATCTATAACCTACAACAACTCCTTTCGCGGTTTTTATTTTAAATTCCAAAAATTTATCAGGCCTTTTTAAATCTTCTAAAAAAGACTCATCCGCTCCCAATTCTTTACCTACTTTTTCTATTTTTTCTTGAACCCCTTTAAGAAAATTTGTCATCTGTTATCACCTTTACCTTTTAATTTATTTCTTTTTTGTCTTGAAAAAAGTTTTTCCAAGTTATTTTCCGCCACCCGACCCAAATCCAAATCAAGTTCTGTGCTGATCTGTGAAACGTACCACAAGACATCGCCCAACTCTTTAGCTATCTCTTTACTATCTTCCTCATCCAATTCATTCCCTTTATCCCTGATAATTTTTTTAAACTTTTCCGCAACTTCTCCTGCTTCTCCGGCGAGTCCCAGAGAAAGATATGCAAATCTATCCCTCTCAGGATAGATTGCCGTTTTCTTGGATTCTTTTTGATATTTTTCAAAATCCATACTTTTATGATATTATTTACTAAAAGGAGGTGGTTCTATGAGAATTGAACGACTTGAAAATAAGATTATCGTAAAACCGACCACACCTTCGAAAGAACTGAAAAATGACCTGAAAGATGACGAAAGAAGTCATCAAAGAAAAAAGTTTCAAGACTACTTGAAAGACAAAAAAAGAGGGTAAAGCCCTCTTTTTCATTTAAAGACTCGACCTTAAGCTTTTGTCTCTCTCATATCTCTTTATCGCCAGATCAATCAATTCCGTTATTAAGCTGCTATAATTTATCCCCGATACTTCCCAAAGTTTAGGATACATACTGATTTTTGTAAATCCGGGAATGGTATTAATTTCATTTACCAAAATTTCATCTTCGGTAAGAAAAAAATCAACCCTTGCCATCCCTTCGCACCCCAATGCTTTAAAGGACCTTATCGCCATTTCTTTAATCTCTTTCTCGATATAATCGTTGAGATCGGCGGGAATTATAAGCTCCGTATCACTTTCATCTGAATATTTTTCAGAATAAGAATAAAAACTTTTCGGCTTCACTTCTCCGGCTCTTGAAGCAATCGGTCTTTCGTTTCCCAAAACCGAGCACTCTAATTCTCTTCCAGAAATCGCATCTTCCACCAATATCTTTTTGTCATACTTGAAAGCTTCTTCTACCGCTTTTCTCAATTCGCTTCTTTCAAACACCTTGGAAACTCCCACCGAAGATCCCAGATTAGCCGGCTTAACAAAGATCGGATAATCGAATTTCTTTTCAACTGCATTCAAATCAACAACGCCTTTGAAAGCCATAAAATCGACAACTGGAATTCCAGCCTGCTTCAGTAAGTTCTTGCTCATCTCCTTATCCATCGCTACGGCGGAACCCAATACGGAAGGTCCCACAAAGGGTATATCAACCATTTTTAAAAGACCTTGCATCGTTCCATCTTCACCGAAAGGACCGTGCAGAATTGGAAAAACGACATCCACTTGCTCCATTAAAAAATCACTTCCTGCACCGGGAGTTATCGATAATTCTTCAGACGAGTCAGCCACCTCATTTTGGGGAATTTTATCCAAATGATACCATTTTCCAGTTCTTGAAATTCCAATTAAAACGGGGTCATACCTATCATCAAGTGCAGCTAAAATATTTTTAGCCGATTGCAGAGAAACTTCATGCTCCGCGGATTTCCCACCAAAAATTAAAGCTATTTTCATATCTTTAACGAAAAGCCGTCTCAAACTCCTACGAAAATAAAAAACAAGTAAGCTATTGCGGAAATTACGAAGAGAACGGCAATTAAAACTAACAACAGCCTAATATTGTTCATGCTTCAATTCTAGCATAAAAAGACTCCCGGAAAAACGAAATATGATTTTATTTTTTTCTAATAAACTTATTTTCAAAATAAGTTATTCCGTAAAAAATAAAAAGGACCAACAGAGTTGCGAATGCAGCCGGGATCAAAAGATTCAGTCCGACCGCAGCCCCCGTTGCAGCCGCAATCCACAATCCGGCGGCAGTCGTCAATCCCTCGACTTCGAATCGTCGTTTCACTATAATTCCTCCACCGATAAATCCCACACCCACCACTACGGAAGCCAAGACTCTGGATGGATCATAGCTTATTTCCGAACCGACAAAATCAGTTAAAGTCTCTCCTCCAAGTATCATGAATAAAGCGGCACCCATCGCTACCAAGGCATGAGTTTTCATTCCGGCGGGTTTGCTTTTGTACTCTCTCTCCATCCCGATCAGAGAACCTAAAAGAACGGCTACAAAAAGCTGGACTAAAACGTAAGTATCCATATTATTTTATTTAACTTATAAATACCCTTCTTCTTTTAATATCTTCTTCTTCAGGCCTACTCCCCTATTGTAACCCCCCAGCTGACCATCACTTCGAATAACCCGATGACATGGAATCTCTTTATTATAGTTTTTCGCAAGCACCGCTCCGACGGCTCGAGCTCCTTTTTTATTCCCGGCTCTTTCGGCCACCTCTTTATAACTAAGAACACTTCCTTTTGGAATATTTTTCACTACATCTAAAACATTTTTGGAAAAATTATTTTTAATCATCGACGGCAAAGAGCACTCTGACCCCGATTAATCTTATCGGTCCGGAGTTTTCGGTTAAAAGATGAAGTAAAAGACGAACTCCTTTTTTATATAAAAAATCAAAATCAATGACTTGCGGCCCAAAAGATACTTGTCTGGTGTGAGTCTCATATTCCATGGAGCGACAAACAACAACTATCGATTTTACCTTTCTATCTTCCTCTATGGCGGCTTCAGCAACTTCGGCGACAATCTTGCGAAAAGTGTTTATTATTTTTTCCGGGTCAAGCGTATCCTTATCGAATGTTTCTTCTCGGCCGATTGATTTCGCTTTTTTTTCCGAAACAACTTGAGAATCATCCACTCCCCGCACCCGATTATAGATATCCTCACCCCTTTTCCCGAAGACACTATTCAGCTGCTCTTTGGATATCGATCTGACATCCTTAACGGTCAAATTTCCTTTCGACAAAATTTCTTGCAAGCGTTTCTCGGTTTTCGGACCGATGCCGGGAATCTCCCTGATCGATCTGGATACTATGAAACGACTGGAATCACAGGGCTTTACAATAACTAAACCGTCCGGCTTCTCGCTCTCAGAGGCAATTTTAGCTATCATTTTATTTTCTCCGACTCCAACACTGCACGTAAGTGATTCTCTTTCTAAAATAAGTTTTTTAAGATCGGACCCTATTCTTTCTGCCGTGGAATAATTTTTAGCTATCTCTTTAATATCAAGATATGCTTCATCAAGCGAAACTTTTTCATAATTTTTTGTAACCGATTCGATGATCCGGGAAATGTTTTCGGAAACACCTTCGTACAGTTTCATATTAACCGGAAGAAAAGTAGCATCCGGGCAATTTTTATAAGCCCTTGAAATTGGCATTCCGGATCTTATTTTATATTTACGTGCCTCATAGTTACAGGTCGAAACAACTCCCCTACCTCTGCCTTCTTTGGGTTCCGCTCCCACAACCAAAGGCTTGCCGGAAAATCTAGGATTTTCTCTTTCCTCCACTTGAGCAAAAAAATAATCCATATCGATGTGGAGTATCATAACCGATTAATTGAGGATCAGTATCGAATAATTAAGATATGTAGCTACGGTAACCCATCCGGTATAAGGAATAAGCCCCAAAGCAACAATCTTGGATTCTTTCCAACTAAGAGCGATCAATGCGATTATCGTCAGGTTGAGAATGATTATATGAAAGAGAGAAAAAGTTAGGTTATTTAATCCGAAGAAAAGATATGACCAGGTAGCATTCAAGAAGGCGTTCACTGCAAAAAGTGAAATAATCAAATTGAATCTTTTGGAATTTCTGCAAGCATTGAAGAAAAAAAGCACAACAGCCGTTACCAACAAGTAAAGAAAAAACCACATTCCTCCTATAAAAGCACCTGAAGGAGTCCATTCCGGCTTGATTAATGATTCGTACCAAGAATCAAGACCCAAAGAGGTGAAATAGTTACCCGCGACCGCTACAAAAATAGTGATCACCGGAATTATAAAATAATTTAATTTTTTCATTTTCGTTATTATATTTTATTTTTTAATAAA
>PWPS01000042.1 GCA_003557065.1 Candidatus Nealsoniibacteriota bacterium
CCGGAGTAAGAAAATCAAGTTGGTAATATTATGACCGATCCAATTACAGACATGCTAAATCGTTTGGAGAATGCACAAGCCGTAAATAAAAAAACGGTTGATGTTCCCTATTCCGAAGTTAAGTATAAAATCGCCAAAGTAATGGAGGCCGAGGGTTTTATAGAGTCAGCAGTTAAAAAAGGAAGAGTTCCAAAAAAGATGATCAGGATAGGGCTCAGATATAAAGATGGAGAACCCGTTATTAGAAAGACTAGAAGAGTGTCAAAACCGGGAAGAAGGTTTTATGTTTCGCTCAAGGATATTAAGCCTGTTAAGGGCGGATACGGGATTGCAGTTATTTCGACACCAAAGGGCGTGATGTCCAACAAAGAGGCCCGCAGTGCAGGTGTCGGTGGAGAAGTTTTATGTGAAATACATTAGAAATATGTCCAGAATAGGAAAAAAACCAATAGAGATTCCTGAGGGAGTCACCGTCAATATAAAAGACAGAGAAGTTGTGGTTGAGGGACCAAAAGGGAAACTTGAAAGAAAAATCAGACCGGAAATAAGTATTGCGGAAAAGGACGGAGCTTTGGAATTAGTCGAGAAAATAAAAAATAAAAAATCAAACGCCTTCTTGGGTATGGAGAGAAGTCTTGTGGCGAATATGATTGAAGGTGTCAGTAAGGGATTTGAGAAGTTTTTGGAGATGCATGGTGTTGGATACAGGGCAAGGATGGAGGGTGAAAAATTAATTATAGAAGTAGGGTTTTCTCATCCGGTGGAAATGGTTGCCCCGGAGGGTGTTGATCTTGATGTTGAAAAATCAAAAATCAAAGTCTCCGGCATAGATAAATGTCAGGTTGGTCAATTTGCTGCAAAAATAAGAGCTGTGAGACCTCCGGAGCCCTATAAAGGAAAGGGTATTCGTTATGAAGGAGAGGAGATAATCAGAAAAGAAGGTAAAAAAGCTGTAGGATCCGAATAATATGTTATTAAAAGAAAAAAAGAGAAAAAGAAGACATAAAAGAATTCGTTCCGAAGTGAGCGGAACAGCGGATATTCCTCGTTTAACGGTTTATAGATCCGCTAAACATATCTATGGGCAGTTGGTGGATGATACGAGTGGGAAAGTCTTATTTTCTGCAAAGGATATCGATCTTGAAAATGCTCCGGAGGGAGATAACAGGAAGATTGCCTTAGCGTATGAAGTTGGGAAAGAGTTGGGAAAAAAAGCAAGCAAAGAAGGGGTGGAAAGAGTTGTCTTCGATAGAGCCGGATACAAGTATCATGGTAGAGTAAAAGCGCTGGCCGAGGGAGCCAGAGAGGCAGGATTGAAGTTTTAAATAATTATCTATGGTTGATAAAAAACAAAAAAAAGAACAAGAGTTTAAATCAGACGTTCTTGATATAGATAGAGTCGAGAGAATGACTGCCGGCGGAAGAAGATTGAGATTCAGAGCTTTGGTGGTTGTCGGAAATGAAAACGGCAAGGTGGGCGTTGGGCTGGCAAAAGGAGAAGATGTCGGAGTTGCAATCGATAAAGCCACGAAAAAAGCGGAAAAAAGTGTTATCGAAGTAAAATTGAAAGAAGGAACGATTGCTCATGAAATTCAGGCCAAACACGGAGCGGCCAAGGTTCTCCTTAAACCTCAAGCTAAAGGAAGAGGGTTGGTGGCAGGTGGTACGGTGAGAACCATTTGTTCGATGGCGGGAATTCAAGACATATCTTCCAAGATGCTTGGTAATACCAGAAACAAATTGAACAATGCCAGAGCTACGATAAAAGCATTAACTAAACTACGAGAATAATGCAGCTTAATGATTTAAAAAAACCAAATAACAAAAAAGGAAGAAAGAGAGTCGGTCGCGGCGGTGCTCGCGGTACTTTTTCCGGTCGAGGAGTGAAAGGGCAAAAAGCCAGAGCGGGAACCGGGATGGAGCCCATAATAAGGAACTTTATTAAAAGATACCCCAAATTAAGGGGATATAATACTGCTGATGGTGTAAAGCCCACAGTTGTAAATGTCGGCAACTTGGAAAGTTCTTTTTCGGACGGAGATAAGGTTACTCCTGAAACTTTGGTTGAAAAAGGATTAGTCGGAAGAGTTGGTGGAAAGTATCCCGAAGTCAAGATTTTAGGAGACGGAGAAATTAAAAAATCTTTAAACATAGAGAATTGCTCCGTTTCAAAATCGGCCGGAGAAAAGATTAAAAAAGCCGGTGGAAGCTTCTGATATGATTAAAAAAATATCTCAAATATTTAAGATAGAAGATTTAAAGAATAGAATCCTTTTCGTTCTGGGAATGTTTGCTATTTTTAGAGTGATGGCTAATATTCCGATGCCAGGGATGGATCCCGACAGATTGGAAGAGTTTTTTGCTCAATTTCAGGTTTTTGAGTTTGCGAATGTCTTTACCGGTGGAACGATGGACAGGTTTTCCATTGCGATGTTGGGGTTGGGACCCTATATTACGGCGGTGATTGTTATTCAACTTTTGACGATGGTTTTTCCCAAACTCGAAAAGATGTACAAAGAGGAAGGGGAGCAGGGCAGACAAAAAATAAATCAATACGGAAGACTTTTGACCGTCCCGTTTGCAATACTTCAAACTTTCGGAATGCTGACTCTTTTTCAGAATCAAGGGGTGATTAATCCTCTTAGTACCGTTGATATGATAGCTTCGATAGCTACCGTTACCGCCGGAACAGTGTTTTTGATGTGGTTGGGTGAGCTTATAAGTGAGAAAGGAATTGGTAATGGAGTTTCGCTTCTTATCTTTGCCGGAATAATCTCAAGCGTTCCCGCTCAAATGTATGAGGCCTTGATTACTTGGGATATCACTCAAGCCCCTTCGTATTTGTTATTTATAGCGTTGGCCGTCTTTATTATTGCAGCTGTTGTTTTGGTAAATGAGGCCAGAAGGAATATCCCGGTCTCTTATGCTAAAAGAGTAAAGGGAAGAAAGGTTTATGGAGGATCATCGACTTACATTCCTTTAAACATAAATCCGGCCGGTGTTATCCCGATTATATTTGCACTTTCGCTTTTGGCTATGCCTCCGATGATTGCGCAAATTTTAGCAGAAAGTTTCGGAGCGGGGGCCGTTGGATCGATTGCCGAAAGTGCCGTCCGTTTCCTGGAGAATCCATGGGTGCAGGGTTTCGCTTATTTCATTTTGGTTTTTCTTTTTACTTTCTTTTATACTGCTGTTACGTTTGACCCGAACAATGTTGCAAATAACTTAAAGAAAATGGGAGGATTTATTCCCGGAATAAGGCCGGGGAAACCGACGGAGGGACATATAAGATATATTTTGAACAGGGTTCTTACCGTTGGTGCGTTTTACTTAGCTACAATTGCCGTCATGCCGTCGATAATCGCGGGTATAACCGGAGTTGGAACATTTCAGTTTTTGATTGGGGGAGCTTCAATATTGATTATCGTAAGTGTTGTTTTGGATACGATGCGTCAGATCAATGCTCAACTGCAGATGAGAGAATACGAAGAAATATAGAGTTGGTTCTTCACTTGAATTTAATTGTTAAAGTGAACTAAATTGATTAAAGTGAGAATATTATTTTAGCTCGGTGGGCAAGCAAATCCGTAAGGGTTGCTTGTTTTATTTCAGGGGTTTATATTATAAATTTTACGTAAAAATATTATGAAAATAATTTCATTAATTGGAAGACCCGGTTGTGGAAAGGGAACTCAAGCTGAACGAATTGTCGAAAAAACCGGCTGGCAGCCCATTTATACAGGAAAGCTTCTAAGGGAAAGGGCAAAAAAGGACGACTTTATGGGTGGTAAAATTAATAAGGCATTATCGGAAGGAAGGCTTATTCCGACTCCTATTGTTTTTAATATTTGGATGCCCAAACTTATTGAATTCAGAAGAGACTCCGATACGGAGGGAGTTATATTTGATGGAAATCCTCGAAAATTATATGAAGCAAGGATGTTGGAAGAGGTTTTTGAGCTTTTCGAGTGGAGTGATGATTTTACACCGATTCATATCGATATAAGTACGGAAGAGGCAAGAGAAAGACTTTTGAAGAGGGGTAGAGCCGATGATAATGAAAAGGAGATCGAAAGGAGGCTGGGATGGTTTGAAACGGAAGTGAGGCCCGTTCTTGATTATTATGAGGAAAAAGGAATTTTGAGAATAGTTGACGGAGAAAAATCAATAGATGAGGTTCAAAAAGAGATATTGGATATTTTGGAATTATGATAGAGTTGAAGAATAAAAATCAAATTGCTTTAATGAAAGAAGGGGGTGCCAAGCTGGCGAAGATAATGGAAAAGGTAAAACTTGAATCTCGGCCGGGAATAACCACGGAAGAAATTAATGATTTGGCTGAAAAATTGATTGAAGAAGAGGGAGGAAAACCTTCATTTAAAGGGTATAAGGGGTTTCCTGCGGCGCTTTGCACCTCTATTAATGAAACAGTAGTGCATGGTATACCTTCGGGGTTTAAAGAGCTAAGAGAGGGAGATCTACTTTCTTTGGATTTGGGATTTTTTTATAAAGGATTTCATACTGATATGGCTATAACTTTTTTTGTCGGAAAAGAAAATAGCACATTTAAAGAATTGGTCGATGTGACTAAAGAATCCCTCAATGAAGCGATATCTTTTTGCAGAGCAGGGATAACCACGGGTGATTTGGGTAATAGAATAGAGTCTTTTATAAAGAAAAATGGTTTTATAGTTGTTGAAGGTCTTTGTGGTCATGGGATAGGAAGGGAGGTTCATGAAGATCCTCAAATA
>PWPS01000045.1 GCA_003557065.1 Candidatus Nealsoniibacteriota bacterium
CCAGAAAAGAGATGCTGGAAGATTTGGGCAGTAAAGAATCGGAAGAGGATAAGACGGATCCCCAAGAAGAGGAAGCAACCGAAGAAGTAAAACAAGAAGCTCCGGAAAAAACTCCGGAAGAAGGTGTTCAGGAAGCCGAAATAGAAAAAAATGAAAACAAAGGCAAAGAATACTCCCCTCTTGATTGGCAAGAGTTTTTGGACGGAACCGTCTTTGATGAAAAAAGAGAAAACTTCATAAAAAGAAATTGGAGGAGAATAAGAAATTTTGGCGGAGGCATAGCCGGAGCAATGGGAATCAAAATGCTACTTTCCAAGATTCCCGGAGTCGGTAATGCTATAATCGGGGCACAAGCTTCCGGGCTGACCGCGGCAGCAAGCTCGGCCGGCGTGGGTCTTTTCGCAGGAGTGGGATTCAGAGGAATGACCTTGGCGTTGGAGGCAAAAGATGAACTGAAAAAGTACGGTAACTTCAAAAGCGACATCATTGAAGAGTTGGAAAGATCCGAGGAGAGGTCCTACGATTATTTGGAAGAGAAGATGGCTGATCTTACAACAAATATTTCCATAATCGAAGGTCAATTGAAAAAACTGAACATAAGAGAAAAAGAGCTTGCAAGAAATGACAAACGGTCACCCGAAAGAAAGGAGGTCAAACATCAAATAAAGGAATATCAAAAAGTCTTGGAAGGTCATAACGATTACTTTCGTTTTTTGGCAACCGAAATGAAAGAAAGAGAACCCGGCATGAATACCGAGAGCTTGGTGGATAACCTAATAGAAGGTCAAAAAGATCGTTACGAAAAGATGATAGAGAAAGGTGACGGGCATGGTGATCTCATAAGTAAAATGTTAGCCAATTTGGAGGGAGCTGAAAGAGAAGGAAGAGGACCTCTCCGCGAGAAAATAGAAAAAGCTAAAATCGGCTTGAGGGCAAAACTGGAAAGCAGAGGAAAGTCAATCCCGAAAGAGATAATAAAATCAGCCGCTTTCGTTGCCGTTTTGGGGGGTGTGAGTGAATCTTTCCTGCAAACGGAGTGGGCACAAGGATTGATTGAAAAGATGGGTGAAAATATTTCGGAAGCCGATCTTCCGGAACCTGCCGAAAAAGTAATGAATTGGATCTTGGAACATCTGAAAAGAACTTCCGATGCGGCTCCGGAATCGATTAGCGTGCCGGAAGAAAACGATACACTGACCGATGCGGCAGAGAGAATTCTACTGGAAGGAGCTGAAGAATATGAAAAAGGAGTCCTTGAAATGATTGATGAAGCGGCAGGGAAAACAATCTCTTATAAGATAGAAACGGGAGATAACGTGTGGTCGATAACCGAAGAGTTTTTACTTGATAATGTAGCGGAGTTTTCCTCTTTGGGAGAAGCCGAACAAACCTATGTAATAGATCATATCACCACTCTGGTAGAAAATGATCCTTCTTCCTTCGGTTTGAGCTTGGCCGAGGGTGAATCGATCGATCATCTCTTTGCGGAAAGCGATCATGCAATTGACTTTTCGAAATTACTTTCCGAAGTCGATCCGATTCTTGAACAAGCTCAATCCATCACTCCCGAAGAAGTTTTCAGTATACTGGAAAATAACGAAACAATAAGAGAGTTCATAAGAAATAATCCAGATACAAGAATCACAAAGCAAACGATACGAAGACTTTTGGAATCCGGAGTGGAGGTAACGGAAGAGCAAATATTTTCAATAATCGAAGAAGGAACATTCACTCCCATGGAGGGAGTCACGGAAATTGCTCATCCGGAAGGTGATTTAACCATAAAAATAACCGATGGCGCCGTCACCTTCTCTCTTGATGGGGATTCTTTTGCAGAAGGATCAATAGGTCAATATGGTGATTATTATATACCATTACACAACGAACATCAGACAGATTTGACCTACACTCGTGCCTATAACGCCGCTAGACAAAATTTGGATAGCCTGATAGAGCAAAGCTTACAAACGACACAAATCGAGCAGATATCGGAATCCACAGCGGAAATGACCAATTGGCTGGAAAGAATGAAAAGCGGAAATCTTGATGAAGCCGCTTTTGATTTTATGATCGGAGAAGATAAAGAATATTGGCTACAGCAGCTTTCGGAGATAGAGGGAGTTACTTCGGAAGAAATGGAAGAAATGATCCGGGAAAGCTACAATGAAATAAAAAATAACCCCACTGAAATTCAAGAAATGATAGAAGAGACAACAAGCTCCGACGAATGGCTTGAAAGAATGGAGGAAAATGTAAGGAAGCTAAAAAACGGAGAAATTTCTCCTCAAGAATATCAGTCACTCATTGAGAATGAAGAGTGGGTGGAAAAATTTTCCGAACTTAATCCGGATATGAGTAGAGAGATGAAGGAAGCTCTTCTGGAAAGTTACGCCGAAGAAGCTCCTACAAGTGGAGGAACCTCCTTTACGGAGTCCATCAGAGAATATAACATAACCCCTGGAGACCGGGAACTTTTCAGACAAAATTTCGGTGAAGCGTTTTTGGAAACGACAGGTCGCTCAGTAGAGTTTCCCAACGATATGCCGAATTATCTCTCCCATAATATATTGGAAGGAGAGATAAGTCCCTCGGAATACTTTGAAACTCTGGAGTCACTAGGAGTGGATATTAACCCCAACAGACAACAAATAATAGAATCAAGGGTGAATACTTATCAAAATAACCCCGATGCCGTAATAAGAAATAGCACAAGGAGAGCTCTTAGCACGATGATATACGACGACATAGGTCGGTTCCTGAAAAACTAAACCAATTGGTCTTTCAGCTTCATGAGAACGGTTCTTTCGAATCGTTCTTTTTCTTCCAACTTTTGAGTTATGTATTTCCTACTTTTTATTATTTCGGGAATGTAGACGTGCTCCAATGAATTCACTCTTCTTCTCGTGCTTTCTATCTCTTCCGCAAGCATTTTTATCTTTTGCTCCAGAGTAGCGTATTCTATTATCTTATCAATCAATTCGGATGATTTTTCTCTTGCTTTCTCCAAATTATAGTCAATAGCCTTATCACTGAAAGGAGTTTCTTTTATTTCGGTCTTATTGAGAAATTCATATTCATCAACCTTAACCCCCATAATATTTTCCCTTTTCACCGAAATTGAGGCGAATGGTATGTGTGATGTAAGTGCATTCAGTTCGGCTCCCCCTAAATTATTTTCGGCCTTCAAAAAGTCCATCAGGAAAACGGGGATTTTTCCTTCAATTCCTTTTCGCAACTCTTGCAACTCCTTTACGTGATTCAAAAATTCCTGAATAAGACTATCCAGTTTATTTTTGAGCAATCTATGACCTGACTGAGCAACTTTAAGCTGCTTTTTAAGTCTAAGTAACTCCTGTCTTGTCGGGTTAATTTTCCTCTTCATTCAAATACTTTTTGATTTGATGATCCTTTACTCTTTTCAGCTCCGATTTGGGTAAAACTTTTAATATCTCCCAACCAATGTTAAGAGTTTCTTCAATTTCTCTATTTTCTGTTTCCTCTTGTGATAAAAATCTCTTTTCAAAAAGGTCGGAAAATTTAAGGTAAGCTCTATCCGTTTCCGAAAGGGCGGATTCTCCTAAAATAGTGGCTAGCTCTTTCACTTCTTGACCTCTGGCATAGGAGGCAAAAAGTTGATTCGCCAATCCGGAATGATCTTCACGGGTTTTGCCTTCCCCTATTCCCTTGTCTCTTAATCTGGATAAACTGGGTAAAACATCAATCGGAGGATAAATTCCCGCTTGATGTAAGTTTCTTGAAACCATAATTTGTCCTTCCGTGATATAACCCGTGAGATCCGGGATAGGATGAGTTTTATCATCCTCCGGCATCGTTAAGATCGGAATTTGAGTGATTGATCCGGCTTTATCTTTTATCATCCCGGCTCTTTCATAAATACTGGCCAAGTCGGTATAAAGGTAACCGGGATATCCTCTTCTTCCCGGAACTTCCTTTCTTGCGGCGGATATCTCTCTTAAAGCTTCACAATAGTTGGTCATATCAGTAAGAATCACCAACACATCATGTCCTTGCTCGAAGGCTAAGTATTCAGCTGCAGTAAGTGCAATTCTGGGTAAAGTAACTCTTTCAATAACCGGGTCATCGGCAGTATTCAAGAAAAGGATGGATCTGTCCAGTGCGCCCGTCTTTTCAAGTTCATTTATAAAAAATCTGGATTCTTCAAAAGTAATTCCCATCGCCCCGAAAACAACCGAAAAATCACCTTCCATTTTAGCTTGTCTTGCAATTTGAGTCGCAATTTTCGAATGAGGAAGTCCGGCACCGGAAAAAATAGGTAGCTTCTGACCTCTTACAAGAGTGTTCAATCCATCTATAGCGGATATACCGGTTTGAACAAAGTCATCCGGAAACTCTCTTGCGAAAGGATTCATCGGATTACCGTTTACATCCAAAGATTTGTCCGCAATGGGTTTGGGGTGTCCATCCAGCGGAGTCGCCGATCCGTCAAAAATCCTCCCGAGCATATCGATACTTACATCCAATTTCATCGTTTCACCCAGAAAAACAGCTTCCGCCTCTTCAAGCTCCATTCCTCTGGTTTCGGTAAACATTTGAACCAAAGCTTTTCCTTCGGCGGCTTCCAAGACTCTTCCCATTCTTTCCGTTCCGTCGGCAGCTTTCACTTTGACGAGCTCTTCATAGCTAACCTTTTTTACTCCGTCAACCAAAACCAATGAACCGACGATCTCTTTTAGCCCTTTGTATTTTACAGCCATAGTGGTTTTTATTTAAATTTTAACTGGGAAAGCATTTCCTTTTCCTTTTCACTCAAAATTTCTTCCATATCTTCGGAAATATTTTCTTTTTTATTTTCATAAACTTTCATTATTTCATCAATCATCGTTGCCTGTTTCTTGAGAGAAGTAAAAGTATCCACATCATCAAAAGCATTCTGCATTAAAAAGTCTTCTCTCATAACCTTGGCAATTTCCATAACCAGTTTATCTTCCGGAGACAGAGCTTCAAAACCGACCAACCTGACAATCTCTTCCAACTCGGATTCTTTGGAGAGAATTCTCATAGCTTCCGTTCTGTTTTTTTTGAAATCGGGTCCAAGTTCCTTATCAAGGTAATCACCTAAATCTTCCGTATAAAGAGAGTAACTACTGAGCCAATCGATAGCGGGGAAATGTCTCGCGTTAGCCAGTTCGTCATCCAGACTCCAAAATACTTTGGTAGTTCTCAATGTATTTTGAGTCACCGGCTCGGAAAGATCACCTCCCGGAGGAGAAACCGCTCCGATCACGGTCAAAGATCCTTCTTCATCTTTTCCCACACACTTTACCTGACCGGCTCTTTCATAAAAGGCAGCTATTCTGGATCCCAAATATGCAGGATAACCCTCTTCTCCCGGCATCTCTTCCAGTCTGGCCGACATCTCTCTCAGAGCTTCCGCCCATCTACTGGTGGAATCCGCCATTAAAGCGACATCGAGTCCCATATCTCTGAAGTACTCGGCTATCGTTATTCCGGTATACACTGAGGCTTCTCTGGCCGCTACCGGCATATTCGACGTATTTGCAATAAGAACGGTTCTTTCCATAAGTGGTTTTCCGGATCTCGGGTCTTCCAATTCCGGAAATTCTTGTAGAACCTCGGTCATTTCGTTTCCTCTTTCTCCACATCCGATAAAAACTATAACATCCGCATCCGACCACTTCGCCAATTGATGCTGAATTACGGTTTTTCCACTTCCGAAAGGTCCGGGAGCACTGGCTGCTCCACCCTTGGCTACTGGAAAAAAGGTATCTACCACTCTTTGTCCCGTAATAAGAGGTGTTTGAGGAAGAATCTTTTCAGCTACCGGTCTGGGGCTTCTGATCGGCCAACTCTGAACCATGCTTACACCCTCCTCCCTGCCATCTTCAGTTCTTATTTTGGCTACTATATCGGTTATTTTTTTCTCCCCACTTTCTATTGAAATAATCTCACCTTTAATTCCATGGGGAATCATAATTTTGTGAGTAATCGTTTCCGTTTCCTTGACGGTCCCTATAACTTGACCGGCAGTCACCTTTTCTCCCTTTTTCGCAGTTGCCTGAAAATTCCATTTCTTGTTTTCATCAAGAGGAGAAACTTCTATCCCCCTGGTAATAAAATCTCCCGCTTCTTTCGCAATCGCTTCCAACGGTCTCTGAATTCCGTCGTAAATCGAACCCAAAAGACCAGGCCCCAGCTTTACCGAAAGTTGTGTTCCCGTTCTTTCCACCGGTTCACCAGGACCGACTCCGGAGGTTTCTTCATAAACTTGAATGGACGCCTCCCCGCCTCTCATCTCAATAATTTCACCGGAAAGTTTTTCATTACCTACTCTGACCACTTCATATATGGAAGCACCCTCCATTCCTTTAGCAACAACAAGCGGTCCGGACACCTTTGTTATCATACCTTTTTTATCTTTACTCATATTTATTTGCTAAATTAATTATTTCTAATCCAAAAAGGAAGTAGAAACAGCACCACCCAGGGCCCTTTCTATCTGTTTTTTCAATGTGGTTTTTTCCTTGCCCTCTTTCAATCCGGGCAAAACCACCACTCCCAAACCACCGGAAGATACCAGGTCTTCGGTGGTAAAGATAAGATCAAATTCTTTTTCTTTTAAGTTCTTTATTAGTTTTTCCGCTTCTTCCCCCTTTTCGGATTCGAAGCAGTCGAATCCTAAAAGCTTAAAAGCTCGATAATAATTTTTTGGTCCAATAAAAGCTATTTTTTTCATAAGCTTTTTAAATCTTCAACCATTTCTTTTACTTCGCTCGAACTGAATTGCTCTTTTCCGACAATAATCGTTCGAACTTTTTTTTCCGCCAACCACTTCTTCATAAAAAATGCAAGTATCGGCGCCAAGCCTTCATTTTTCTTTCTGTTAACCGAAATAAACTCTTCTTCAAGCTGAACTATCTCTTTCTCACGCATTTCTCCCGAAAGGTTTTCAAGAATACCCCTATAATCTTTAATAAATGAGACTATGGATTTATCCTTTCCTGAAAATTCTTCAAGTCGGTTCAGGTAAGCCTCGGTCAAGTAGTCGTCAAGCTTGGCGGGAGTCTCAATTTCAATCGCTTCTTCAATCTCCTTTGAAAAATAATCTCTCAACTCTTCTTCATTCTTTCCCCAGGAAAGCAACCGGCCGGAGTCCAGCCCGAAAATCTCTCTTTTTAAGAGTATCCTGAGATTAACAATATTCGCCTTAAGAGAAAAAATGTCCGCCAGCGAACCTACTCCCATCCTGACAAGCTCTTCTCGAAAGAATTTCTTCTCTTTTTCAAAGACCTTCTCCAAATTCTTGGATTCAAGAGCCCACTTGGCATAATCGGTATCTTGCAGGACTTCAAAAGCTTGTTTCGGTCCTTCCGCATTAATCATGCGATCAAAGTCGACATCGTCGGCGATTTTTTTCTCTATGGCATCGAAGTAAGAATTGAGAAAAAGATACTTCATAAACTTTCAAATAAAAGATTGACAAAGCTTTTTTTGTCTCTTTCTATCTCAGCGTTCAAAATCTCTTCCAGAGTTATAGTGAGAAGCCACCTATCACCCCTGATCAAAAATCCTTCTTTGAAATCCAAATCCTCCTCTACGGGACTCATTACGATTCCGGCCTCTTTCAAAATCGGAGTGAGCTTTTCCTTCTTACCTTTGGGAATTACAATCTCCGAAGCTTCGTCAATTAACTCTTTTTCTTCTTTTAGGCTTTTTAGGTAGATTTCTTTTTTATCTTCAACAGGAAGATTCTGTAACTCCTCCAAAACTTTTCCTTTTGCCTCTTCAAGAAGTTCTTTCTTTATCCCCAACTCTTTCATCTTCAAACCGAAAGACTCTTCTCTTTCTCTTTTAGAGAGAAGCATTTTCTTTTTTCTCTGCAGCTCCGCTTCAAGCTCATCTCGTAAGGACTCCAACTCTTCACGTTTTAGTGAATCGAGATTCTCCAAGTCATTCTTGTGCTCCCTCTTCAATCGAAGCTCCTCTTCTCTTTTTTCATCCTTAACTTTTGCTAATAAATCTTCAAGAGGCATAAAACTATATTATTATTCCGTTTAAGATCAAGATAGTAAGAAGAAGTGAAATAACCGCGTAAGTCTCAACCATTGCAGAAAGGATTACAGCTTTACCCCCTCCTTCAGGATTCTTTGCCAAAGTGGAAATTCCGGCAACCGAAACCTTTCCCTGTAAAACACTGGATAAAAATCCGGCAATTACGATCGGTAGACAAGCTAAAAGAATTTGCCAACCGATTTCGGGAGCGATAACAACGCTTTCATCTCCGAAAAATCCGATTTGTTGTAAAACCAGAACTGCGGCTAAAAATCCGTATATTCCTTGTGTTCCGGGAAGAACTTGTAAAAGAAGTGCCTTACCGAATTTCTCCGGCTCTTCGGCAATCAGTCCGGCAGCGGACTTACCTACTTGCGAAAGAGCGATTGCGGAACCGATGGACGGAACTGTAACGGCCAATCCGGCTCCAAGTATAGCTAGAATGATTCCTATTTCCATATTTTTTTATTATTACTTATGCTTACTTAATAATTTCTACAAATCGACCTTGTTTCGAAAACGGCTTGAATCTTCTTCCTCCGCCCTCCATAAATTTGGAGAAAAACTCTACAAATTGTAATCGAGCAGCATGTATAAAGCTGCTCAGGGCGTTTATTAAGAGATTAGCAACGTGTCCGAAGACTAAAACCAATCCGGCAACAAAAACATTCAGTCCCGTTACCGGAATCATCTCCATGAAAATTCCTGCAATCATATTGATCGTCATGGCGATAATTCCCGTAGCAAGACCAAGAGCCAAAAGTCTGGAATAAGATAAAACGTCACTGAAAAAACCGATGAGCCCATAAAGCGATCCGAATCCGGCCGAAAGTTTTTTGACCAAACTTTCTCCTTTACAAAAGGCAATGTTAAGGGCCATCATTAAAATCATGGCACTCAACAAGATATTAATCTCTCTTGTAATGGCAAAAAGACCCAATCCCAAAAAGAAAACAACGAAGCCTCCCTTTTCTCCGAAAGCTGTACTTCTGTCTCCTTGTTTAAGGCTCCAAAACAAACCGACAAGAATTCCGACAAAAATTTGAATCAATCCAAAGACCGAAACCAAATAAAGAACCTCTATCGGATCAGCAACGGCGTCCACGAATCTGAATCTCGCAAGGAGATCCGTTCCGAAAAACGTTCCCGTCAATATCCCGGCAATCACGGTAAATCCTCCGGCTATTATAAAAAGGTCAAAAAAGGATTCCGCCCCTTTCATCTTTTTTCGCATTATAAAAGAAAGGAGCATAAGAAGAATTCCGTAACCGGCATCAGAAAGAGCCAACCCGAAAGCCACAGCAAAAAACGGTGCCAAAAAAGGAGTGGGGTCCGGTTCATCCGGCTTGGGAGATCCGTAAACTCCAGTTACTACTTCGAAGCTTTTCATTATATCCTTATTGTCCATCTCAACCGGAGGTTGCTCCCCTTCTTCCGGATCTATCTCTCTGACTATCACATACGGAGTAATCTGCATCAGTGAATCCTCCAACTCTTTAATACTTCCTTCCAAAACCCAGGATTTCATATAAAAATAACTTGCCGTACTTTCTCCCTTCGTGAATGTATCGAATTTATCAAGCTCCCACTGATACCAATCTATAAGAGATTCCAATTTCGGAATTTCCAAAGACATTTCTTCCGCCTGTTTGATTCTCTCTTCTTTTTTTTTCTCCAATTCAATCAATTCCGATCTTTTTTCTTTAAGCAGCTCCTCGGGAGGCCTGTTCCAAAAAATTTCTTCTTCCCTGGCCCCTGTCGCTTTGGCTATTTCAACCAATTCTACCTCTTGTTTGGGATATATCATATAGAAACCCCTTTCCGAGGCCTCTTCTTCTCCACCCCAGGTTATATAAAAGAAAATACTCCTTTCCTTAAGAGCATTAATTAATTCTTCCTTCTTTTTTTGAGAGATGGAACCGATGAAAAGATTAAAGTTTTTAAAGTCTTCCTTGTTACTTATTCCTATACCGGAAAACTTTCTCAACTCGGCGATCTCCCTTTTTAAAAAATCTTTCCTGGATTCTATTTGATTTATTCCTTTTTCAAGCTGGTGACATTTATCGACAACCTCTTTCATCCTCCCGGATTCGGCTAAATTCTTTAATTCATCTAAAGTGTGTTTTCTTTTTTCTGTAAAAAAACTATTTAAAATGTTCGAAGCAAACCC
This sequence comes from Candidatus Nealsoniibacteriota bacterium, assembly GCA_003557065.1. Lineage (GTDB taxonomy): Bacteria > Patescibacteriota > Minisyncoccia > Minisyncoccales > PWPS01 > PWPS01. The sequence continues at coordinate 10,223 of PWPS01000045.1, forward strand.
TTCCTTTTCGGCAAAACCGGAAAGGAAACTTCTTGCAAAGCGCATCTCGGCTAATCTGAGTTCGGTTTCACTTCTTTTTTGCTGCAGGTCGGAATCCTCCTCTTGTTCGCTTCGTAAAGAGATAATCTCGGCCATTCCGCCAAGCTGCATTTCCTCGAGAATTTCTTCGCATCTTTCTTTTAACGCGATAATTTCAACTTTTTTCGCTGGAAGATTCATGTCAGATGTTCAACTATCTTGTTGCAAAAACTATCCAAATTTTTTGCGTAACTCTTCTTTATTTCTTCTATTCGGACCCTATTTTGTTTTTGAAGGTCTCTTTTTATATCCTCAACTTCTTCTTCGATATTATTCTCCAAATTGTTTATTTTTTGAGAATATTCACTTTTTAACTCTCTGATTTTTTTATTCCAGGCTATCTCTCTTTGTTTTTTTTCTTCATTCAATTCGGCTTTGACTTTCTCTAGTTCGTCCTGAGCCTTTTTTTCACTTATTTTTATTTGTGTTAATGAGTCCTGCATAGCTGATAAATTTACTACTCTGCTTTGAAACAAGTCTCTTAACCATAACACTTCAGGGCCTAAAAATCAAGCCCCTAAGCAAGAATAAAATCAATTATTCTACCCTCCAAATCAACCTTTTCCACCCTAACACGAACCTCATCACCCAAAGCGTATATTTTTTTCTTGTTTCGACCTATCAGACGATACTTTTCCTTATCCAGAATGTAATAATCATCTTCCAGGCTTCTAATCGAGATCATTCCCTCCGCAAATGAGTCCAAATCCCTAACATATATACCCCATTCGGTTATTCCGGATATCACCGCCTTTCTCTTTTGACCGACTTTGTCGATCATATATTCACATTTCTTGTAAGCTATTGACTCTCTTTCCGCGTCGAGTGCTTTCAATTCGTTTTCCGAGGCAAGAATAGCAATCTTTTCATAATAGTCCGTAGGTTTGGGCTTTTTACCATTTATTTTCTTTTTTATTATCCTGTGCACCGTTAGGTCGGCATATCTTCTGATGGGAGAAGTGAAGTGAGTATATTTCGGGAAAGATAGGCCGAAGTGTCCTTTATTTTTGGTTGTATAATAAGCCTTCGTCATCGATCTAAGGACAATATTGCTTACTAAAAATTCCACCGTTTCACCCTCTATCTCACTCATCAACTCATTCAGTTTGTGTGATGTTATTTTCTTTCCCAGACCCACGTCATAGCCCAATCCGGATAAAAATCCTTTTAACTCTTCAATGGTTTGAGTATCCGGTTCTTCGTGAACACGAAAAAGAAAAGGTTTTCCCCCGAATTTTTCAGAAACATGTTTGTTGGCCAAAAGCATTAATTCTTCTATTAGGCCGTGCGTTTCCAAAACTTCCTTTTTACTTATATCAATCGGCTTACCTCTTCCGTCCAAATCAAAAACAACCTCGTCCGTATTAAACTTCAACGCTCCTTCGGATATCCTTTTTTCATATAAATTATTGGAGATCTCATTAAGGATGGACAAGACTTCATGACCTTTTTCAATTTCCTTCATCGCGTCCTCATAGCTGAAACGCTTATCCGATTTTATAACGGTCTCCCCCACCCAGGCATCGGAAACTTTTCCTTTTTTATCCACCTTAAAAACGGTCGAAAAGGCAAGTTTTCTTTCACCGGGATTCAAACTACACAAATCATTCGACAGAATTTCCGGAAGCATCGGGATGGTTTCTCCCACCATATATATGGAAAAACCTCTTTTTTTCGCCTCTTCATCTATCGGAGTTTTTTCTTTTACATAAAAGCTGACATCCGCAATGTGAACTCCCACCTCAAAAAGATCATCACTAATTTTTTTGAAGGATATCGCATCATCGAAATCCTCCGCAGTTTCGGGATCGATGGTAAAGGTTTCTCTGTCGGTCATATCTTTACGTCTTTTTTCTTCATTCTTTTTCATTCCGGGAGCTTTTTTTTCAAGCTCCTGGGCCTGCCGCATCACTTCCTCGGGAAATCCTATCTCCATTCCGCTTTCCAGCACTATAGCTTCTCTTTCCACTTCTTCGGCTCCTTTTCTACCGAGCATTCTTACTATTTTTCCTTCTGGATTATTTTTTGAAGCCGGCCAAGATGTTATTTCAACCAAAGCCTTGTGCCCGTGCCTTACCTCATCTCCCACATTGGGAACGAATATGTCCGTATACATCCTATTGTCATCGGGAACTATAAAGCAAAAATTCTTTCCTTTTTTATCCACAACTCCGACAAATCTTTCTTTTTTTCTCTTTAATATATCAACAACTTCTCCGGAAAGCTGCTCTCCTTTCTTTTCCGGAAAGAGTGCTATCTCAACTTGATCACCATTAAGGGCAGTGTTTAAAAATTTAGGCTCTATCTTTATATCTTCCTTTTGCTCTTCATCTGAAAAATAACCCACTCCGGATCGGGTTATCGTTATTTTTCCTTTTAAATTCGATTTTTTACTCATCTTTTAGTACTTTTTTAGCTTCTTCGTATCCTTTTTTTATTATTTCTTTTCCTTTTCCCTTTTTAATCAAAGTCCCGAAACCCAATAAGGTTGTAGGGTTCAAAATCGGGGATATCTCAATATCCGCTTCCTGGAGAGATATCTTGGTCATATTATACTGAAGTGCTCTGATGGCTTTAACCCCGATAGCGTAAGCGCTCATCTTATCAATGTTAGGCGTCTCTTCCGGAACTTTGTTCAAATTCACTCCTATAACGGTGGTCGCATTCATTTGTCTAGCTGCTTCGGTCGGTACTTGACTGGATATTCCTCCATCCCAAAAAATTCTTTTTCCTACCTTCAGTGGCTCTATGAAAAGAGGAAAGGCAATGCTACCTTGAACGGCTTCCGAGGCCTTACCCTTTTTGATAAGAACGGGTTCATTTGTATAAAAATCGGTTACTACCACTCCGACAGGAATCTTCAAGTCTTCAAGTCTTACATCTCCTATAAATTCTTCCAAAAAAGATCTCACCTTTCTACCGGACATAACGCCTGATCTTGAAACTCTCATCATTTCAAGCGCCTCCCAACTATACGAATCCAACATTACTTCTTCCACTTTCTTTATCTCTCCATAATAACCGTAAAGAACTCCTACCAGAGCCCCAATACTGGAACCCGTTATAATTTCAGGATTCCAACCCTCTTCATTTAGCGCCTTTATAACTCCTATGTGAGCGTACCCTCTGGCACCGCCGGAGCCCAAAGCCAGTCCCAATTTAGTCATAAACTTTTTGACAAAAGAAAATCCCCACATACGGGGACTTCCTTTTTACAAAGAGCTAGATTCTTGTGACGTCAACAGCCTTCGGTCCTTTTTGAGATTCTGCAACCTCAAATTCAACCTCATCTCCGACTTGTAAGTCGTCGAATTCTACTCCGGAAAGATCGTTAGAATGGAAGAAAATATCATCTTCACCTTCTTGACCGATGAAACCGAAGCCTCTTTGTGTAAGAGTCTTGATTGTACCTTTCATGAATTGTAAATTAGCTTCTCAAGAGCCCGTTCAGGAATCGACTACTTCCTCCCATTAAGCTCTTATGCAGAATAATACTATAATACTTTTAGATTGTCAAAAAATAATCTTTTCTTAAAAAAATCCGCCCGATTTTTCGGGCGGAAGCGTCGTGTTTCTCCTTCTAAAAAAAGAAGATTGCTTCAAATTGGTTTTTAAAGTAGACGGCGAGTCTCACAAGACCATAGGCGTAGGCAACTTTTGACAAGATATCGAGATAAAGCCCGGATTGATAAATATTTCTGTAGTAGTTTTTTTGAATTATTTCATCAACCTTGGTTGCTTCAATCGCAACCTTCTGCTTTATTTGCCTTATATCATCAGCACTCCCGGCTTCACTGATGGCCTCTTCTATTACTTCTCTGAAAACCGCAAGATCTTCATTGGGTCTTCTGAAAAATTTGAAGTAATGAGGCCAACCCTTGTTCATCCCGTACTTTTCAAGTTTCTCTTTAATCATTTCAAGGTCTTTTATCGCACTATCCTTACTATGACGAGACAAGAAAAGATCCAAATGACCGATAATATCTCTTTTTCTGGAATATATCCCTATGGAATGTGCTCCTTGCAAGACGGCTCCTCCCACAAAAGGTAGAGCTAGCGACGACAAGTTAATGACCAAAAACATCTTAATCCCCCCTTTTTGAATTGACTATATTAAATCATTATTCTTTCTGCTTGTCAATGCCTATATTCCCGCAAGCAAAGCGGAAATTACTCCGACCAAAACTATTCCATCAAAAACTCCTGCTCCTCCTATTGAAATAACTCCTTTGTTTTGACCTAAAACATCGGGTAAATTAAACAAATCTCCCCCGATCAGGACGCCCAATACTCCCCCTATAAAAGCAACCGTTTCGGGGCTTTCCGGAGAAAGAAGCAACGCTGTAATAACAGCGGTTATAACGGGGATAAAGGTGGGCATCACCACTCCCATTCCCGGAACAACCTTAGAGAATTTCCAAGAAACGAAAGTTACTGCCATTGTTGTAGATAATACCGGAAAGAAGGGTGTCGTCAGAAAAAGAAAAGCGACGATAAAAAGCGGAATCACAGCCCCTCCGAGATTGATGGTTAATGATTGAGAAACTCTTTCTCTCTCTATCAAGCCGAAAAATCTTTGTCGAATAACTTCCGCTTTTCTCTTGGTTAAGGGTATCTCAATAAAAGATCCCAAGATTATTAAAAAAACCAGAAAAAGACCCGTACCGACGGAAAATCCGAGTTGAGTTAATCCGGCGGTAAAGAAATTAAGAAAAAGAAAGACTATAAAAAACGGTAAGATAAAAACCGCCGCTATAAATAGCAAAACAAGATAAGGCATACTAGTTTTTATGTGGAATAATCAAAGCCGCGATAATGTAAGCTAAAATCGCAGGGAAAAACGCCGTAATCGCTCCAATTATTATCCAAACGAGCCTTATGACAACGGGATCCGTGTCCAGGTATTCTCCCAAACCACCACAAACACCGGCAAAGACTTTATTGTCATTACTTTTGTATAATTTTTTCATATATCCAGCTTATCACCTACTTCCAATCCTTTTCTTTCAACGAATCCGGATTCGACCTCCAGCACATATTTAGCCGGCTTCTCCGGGGAAAAGGTCTCCGGAAAAGTATCCGGAGAAACTCTTTCTTCATAGTCAATTATGTAACCGTCTTCATCCATCCAAATGATATCTATTGAGAACATCATATCCTTCATCCAAATCGAATGATAATCCAAATTGTCAAAAATGAAAAGAAGTCCTTGATCGGAATAAATTTTATCTCTTCCGGACAATCCTCTTTCTCTCGCTCTTCCGGTGTCAGCAATCTCCGCTTTTAGAAACTCTCCATTTATTTCTATAATTTTTTCAGAAACCAAAATACTGTCATAAGCTCCCGACAGCACGATTAAAGCACCTATTATTAAAACCGCTTTTATGAATTTATTTTTTAACATGGTGACTCATTTTATCATAAATATTCGATATTAGAAAAAATACCCTCGAAAAAGGGTATTTTGAATCTTCCTTAAAAATTTTTTAATTAAAAGGGTCGACTTCCTCCCAATCGGGAAGTTCCGGCCTGGGTGTAATCGTCTTTACCATCGGACAAACCACATCGTCTTCATCAATCGTATCGAGCCGAACGGTTCTAGCATCATAATCATCCACGAATTCTATACTGGGCTCAAATTCACTTGAAGTTGGTGGCTGTGCACCTTCCCAGGTAGCGGGAATTCCATTATTCTCAACAAAAAGTCTAACCATCGTTCCTTGAAGTGAAGCATCCGCAAAAAGTGGGG
>PWPS01000001.1 GCA_003557065.1 Candidatus Nealsoniibacteriota bacterium
GGAATCATATCTTTTCTTCCTTTCTTTTTTAAGGCGATAAGAATTAACCCTATTACGGCACCCAAAATAAATGAAAAAAATAAACCGACCAGAATATCGGGAAATCCCAGAAAAAATCCCATAAAGGCAGCGTACCTAACATCCCCAAAACCGATTCCCTTTCCCTTACTGAAGAAGAAGACGGAGAAAAAGAAAAGAAAAGTGAAAAGCCCGGACAATAGGTCGTATGTGAAGACCATAAAGCTTCTATTTACAAAAAAGCTCAAAGTTATAATAAGTAAAGAGGCGAATATGGCCGGATATATTACCTTGTTCGGTATTATGTAATGCTTCAGATCATAAACGAAAACAACGACAAGGCAAGAGAAAATAAAAAGATTCAGAATGAATATCGTTATGGACAACAAGCTTTGAGTCGGATTTAAAAAAAGATAGACCAAAACAAAAATAATCCCGGTAAAAAGTTCCACAACGGGATATTGCATTGAGATTTTCTCATTGCAATACCGACACTTGCCACGCAAAAAAAGAAAGGAAATAACCGGAATCAAATCAAGTGAATTGAGTTTATGTTTACATTTCGGACAAAAGGAGTTTCCCTTAACCGTTTTATCGGTCTCCATTCTATACATCAGGCAATTCAAAAAAGATCCGACGGCCAATCCGAAAAGAAAAATAAAGGTAAGCAGTATTTCCTGGGGAATCATATCTTTAATTGAATATTATCAAAAAAAATGCTCCTATTCAATAAAAAAACCATCCGCAAAGATGGTTTCTTTATTACTCTCTAAATTTTTATTAAAACTACTACAACTTTTTAGACCCTAAGTGGTGTCCATGACGTCATCACAATTTGATGCAGTCGAGTCCGGGTCAGTATCTCCCATTTCATGCTCACCCGCGTTACCATCACTGTCGATACAGTAATAAACTACATTATCATCTTCGGAAGGAGCACAAAGAGGTGCCCAAGCCGCATACCTTTGAAAATTGTCGGATATGCTTATCTGATACTCCGAATCAACTGCATCCGGAAGATAAGCTACACTACAGGGTGGAATTTGATCCTTGATATTTTCCCATCCGGACGAAGTATCGTAATTCTCATAACTACCTCTTCCTCCCAGAGGATCATAGTAATATTGCTCGGCATTACTTCTGATCTGTGACAACTCGGATCTTATCTGTGTATCATAAGCACCTTCTCTAGCTCCACTAATCGATACAAAGGCGATACCGGACAAAATTCCGATTATGGCAATAACCACAAGCAGCTCGATCAACGTAAAACCTTTTTGATTTTTCATAGTGATCTTTTTGTTAATAATTTGACCTTTATTTTATTCTCACTGGAAGTATAGTCAAAAAATAAACTTACGTCAATAAAATTTTATGCCTCACATTCCCATACCGACGTTATATATCGGCAAAAGAACCGCAACAACCAAACCTCCAACAACCGCACCCAATAGAATTATCAGGGCCGGTTCCGCAATTTTAACATAACTATCCATACTTCTTTCAACTTCGTCCCTGTAAAAACGAACTACACTTTTAAGAATCTTTTCCATTTCACCGGTTTTTTCTCCGACAATTATCATCTGAGTCACTAGACTGGGGAAAAATTTGGGATGTTTTTTAAGGGATGTGCTTATATCCCTACCTTCCTTAACGTCTTTTCTTGTCTCCGCTACTATATTTTTATAAACATAATTTCCAACTATCCCTTCGGTTACCTCCAAAGATTTCACCATATCCAAACCACTGGATATAAGTGTCGCCATGCTTTCCGCAAAATAAGTCAGATAAACCTTCCTTGAAAACGCTCCTATTACGGGAACCTTCAATAAAGTACTGTCAAAAATCTCTTTTCCCTTTTCAGTCTTTATCGCCTTAAAGAAAGCGAATGAACCGGCAACGAGTAAAATTAAAACCAGAAGACCCCAGTCGATAACGAAATCAGAAGTTGTAATCACTATTTGAGTTATCATAGGCATTTCGGCATCAAGTTCTTCTATCATCTCAACCAAATCGGGGATAACGAAAAAGAGCAAAAAAGCTACAACGAAACTAAAAACAAAAACAATAAAAAGAGGATAGACCATCGCTCCGATCAATTTCTTTTTAAACTTACTACTTCTTTCAATATGGTCTTCCAAATATTGAAGTGATTGTGGAAGATTACCGGATGCTTCACCAGATTCTATCGCTCCGATATAAAACGGAGAGAATATGTCGGGGTATCTCTCCAAAGCCTTGGAGAACGGTTCCCCTCCCTCAACTTTTTCGGCAACATCTTCAACGGTTTTTTTGAGCTTATTGCTTTCTATTTGGTGAGCTAAAATTCTCAAAGACTCGATAATCCCTATTTGAGACTCAAGCATGATTCCCAATTGCCTGGAAAACATTATAAGATCCGTGTCCGAAACATTGTCAAAAAGAGCTATGTTAAGATCGAATTCTTTCTTGTAGAAAGGAACCTTAATTTTTTTAACTTCGAACACATAAAGATCCCTTTGCTGTAATTTAAGTAAGGCCTCCCCTTTCGAGTCCGCTTCTATCGTCCCATTGACTTCTTCCCCTTCTTCATTTTTAGCTCTATATTCGAAATCCATTCTATTCGATTAACTTTTTAAGACTTTTGGGATTCCTTGAATAGGTAATCGCATCTTCTATTGTTATCTCATTATTTTTAATCAGGTCACTTAAATACTTATTAAGGCTGATCATCCCGTCGTTGGAAGAAGTTTCCACTATGATATCAAGTTCATGGATTTTATTTTCTCTTATCAAATTTGAGACTGCAGAATTTCTCCTCATTATCTCACAAGCTGGAATCAGTCCTCCCGATTTTCTGGGTATCAATCTTTGAGAGACTATTCCCAAAAGCGATGCCGATAACTGAGCTCTGATTTGATCCTGTTGATCGGATGGAAAGGAATCAACTATTCTGTGAACCGTCTGACTGGCAGAATTGGTGTGCAGTGTGGAAAAAACCAAATGTCCGGTTTCAGCAGCGGTTATGGTAGTCTCTATAGTCTCGGGGTCTCTCATTTCACCGACCATTATGATGTCCGGATCCTGTCTGAAAACCGACTTCAAAGCTCTGGCGAAAGAGGGGGTATCCTGTCCGACTTCCCTTTGATCGATCAAAGCCTTGTCGTCTTTAAAGATATATTCTATAGGATCTTCTATCGTTATGATGTGCTCAAATCTGGTTTTGTCTATCTTATCTATTAAAGCAGCTAAAGTTGTTGACTTACCATGCGAAGCGGGTCCGGTTATTAAAACCAGTCCCTGGTTGGCTTTTGAAAAATCATAGAGGCTTGAAGGAAGATGTAGTTCTTCCAGGTTTTTAATCCTTGCCGGTATCCTTCTCAGTGCGCAAGAAATATCTCCTTTTTGATTGAATATATTCACCCTGAATCTTGTTCCGTCATCAGATTGATAAGAAAAATCAACCTCTTTTTCCTTCAAGAAGCGTTCTCTTTGCTCTTCCGTAGCCAATTCAAAAGCCATCAATTTGGCCTCTTCACTTTTTACGGGATCCTCCTCCCTTATCTTTTGTAGATTCCCATTTATTCTTATTATCGGGTGTCTTCCGACGGATATATGTAAGTCGGATGCTTCTTTTTGAACCGCTTGATTCAATAATCTTTTTAATTTTTCTTTAATTTCATTCATTTTCCTCTTCTTTTTTTGTTTCTTTTGTAGCTTTAAGAACAACCTCAACCGAGGTATGTCCCTCCAGGGCTTTCATAATGCCGTCTTGTCGCATCGTTATCATCCCCTGTTTATATGCTTGCTTTTTTAATGGTTGCTCTCCTTTGTCTTCCAAGACTAAATTAGCCATCTCATCGGTCATCTCCAAGGCTTCATAAATTCCGATTCTTCCCTTAAATCCGGTGGATCCGCACTTCTCGCAGCCGACCGGTTTAAAAATTTTAATGTCCGAAAGATTAAGACTTTCTCTGGTTCTCGGAGGGAGTTGCTCTATCTCACTCAATATTATTTTTTTTATTCTTTCCTCGGGAACAACTTCTTTCTTACAACCGTCACAAAGTCTCCTGACCAATCTTTGAGCAATAGCCGTATTGAGCGAAGGGGGAACGAGATAAGGCTTTATCCCCATATCGGTCAATCTGGGAATAACTCCGACCGCATCATTGGTATGCAGTGTGGAAAGAACTATATGACCGGTAAGAGCAGCGTGAACCGCTAATTCCGCCGTTTCCTGATCACGAATCTCACCGACCATTATGATGTCCGGATCCTGTCTGAGAATTTGTCTTAATCCACTGGCAAAATCATATCCTATATCATGCTCTATCTGCGACTGATTTACCCCATCGATAAAATACTCCACCGGATCTTCCAATGTCACTATATTAACTTCTTCCGTATTCAATCTTCTCAGCAAAGAATAAAGTGTCGTCGTCTTACCCGATCCGGTAGGTCCGGTAGCAAGAATCATTCCGGTCGGCCTGTTTACTCCTCTGTTCACTATGGTCTCGGTCGAGTCTCTCATTCCCAGCTCTTCCAACTCCATCATTCCCTGTTCGGGATCAAGAACTCTTAAAACGACTTTTTCCCCCATGGTTGTCGGCATGGTGGCAACACGAAAATCAATATCCTTTCCGGCGATTTTTGAAAAGAATCTTCCGTCTTGCGGGAGTCTTCTTTCTTCTATCTTCAAGTTGGATAAAATTTTAATCCTGGCAACTACGGCCGGGTGTATTTTTAAAGGAAGCACCAATGAGGACCTTAACGCTCCGTCTATCCTGTATCTAACCTCCAACTTTTCTCTACCGGGCTCCACGTGTATATCCGAAGCTCCTCCCTCTATAGCCTCTTTTAGAATGACCGAAACAACCCTTACGATAGGTGCCTCTTCCGCCATTTTCTGAACATTCTCCGTATCTTCTTCATTTATCCTTTTTGCCAACTCCTCTTCTTCTTCCGCCATGGCCCCCAGTGCCGCTCCCGCACCTTTTCTCAACTCTCCATACTGACTTAGTATCTCTTCAAAGGTGCTTAGGTTTATTAGAAATATTTTGTAGGAAAACCCACCCCTACGAGAAAGAAATCTGAGCACCTCCTGAGCTTTCAAATCCTTGGGATAAACCATTCCTATTTCAATCGCATTTTCAGTCTTGTTTAAGGGAACCATTTTGTAATGCTTGGCCGAGTCTTCAGGAATAAGGTTCGCTATGTCGGGCAAAACACTACCCAAACGATCAAGATTAACCTCGGGCTTGTAGGTAATATCCAAAATCTCACTTTTTATCCTGAAAAGCTGATCTTCCGTAATCGGAATCGATGTATCTTCCATTATAACCTCTTCTTCTTTTCGTTCTCTGCTCTTTTCTTGCAACTCTTCAGCCTTTTCTTCACTTATCAATTCCCTTTTTTTGATCTCGTCTATTAAGCTTTGCATTTTTTTAATTAATGAGACCTAATTCTTCTATTTTTTCTTCAGCACGCAAATAGAACTCGTTGATTTCCCTCCTCAGCTCATTCGGAGTAAATTCTACTTCTTCGTATCTGTTTTTAATTTCTTCCACTTCCTCTCTAAGTAAAGCGTACTCATTTTCCGCTCTCATTATTATTTCCGGATCATCCAAATCCTCTATCATTTGAAGGAAAGAAGCAAAAGCATTTTCAACCTCTTGGAAAATTTCTTCCGCTTCGTCGAATTCGGTAAAGTCATCAACTAATTCTTCCAATTTTTTTATTTTTTCTTCTATGTCCGATTCATATTGCCCGATTGATTGCCTTAAAGAAGATACTGTCAGCTCTCCTCTTGAATATCTTTCTTCGATATCTCTGAACCTTTCTTCGAATTCGGAATAGTTTTCTTCCATTTCACTTCTAATATCTTCCTCTAAAAACTCTTTGACTCTCTCCAGGGCTCTATGAAATTCGGTTAATTTTTCCCCGGCTCTCATTAGAAGATTTTCCGCCTCCCTCTCTCCCTCCGTTTGATAATCCTCCAACGTCGTATCATAATCATCTTTTCCTATTATCACTATATCTCCACGCATCCCTCCCCCGAAAGACGAAAAATAAGAGACCATTCCATCTTCTGCCTTAAATTCGAATTTTTCTTCCCTTTTATCCGCTATTTCCCCCGAATCAAACACAATATCTCCAGCACTGTCTTCTATTTTAAAATCATGCTCTTCTCCACTAAAGTTTTCAATGGTAATCTCATACCATCTCCCTTCAAAAAGAAAAACTTCCGGATTCCTTTCTCCGGCTATTCTGTCAGGAAAAATTCCCGTCCAGCCGTCATCATCAACCTTAAAGACAAGGTTAAAATTCTCCCACCACTCTCTCAGACGACTATCCGTCGGTATTCTGGGTGCATGAAAAGGGTTTTCAACCAAAACCTTATCCCAAAGAAGAAAAGGGGAATCTCCTCTATGGAAAGTATTTAAATTTTGAAAAAAATAACTGTCCAAAAAGACCAGATCTATATTAGGAAATCTCTGCAGGCTATGGTCAATCATAATCTCATCATGTTCATAATCGGAAATAAAAACCTCCCAAACCACAAACCCAATTATCGCAACCGTAATCAAAACTACGGTATAGAAATATTTTGGATCACTGTTTTTTTTATCCTTGCTCATATTTAATAAGAATAAACTCTAACGGTTACTCTGTAATCCAACGGCTCCCCCCTTTCCCCGGAGCCTCTCCCCATCGTTATCTCTCTTACGTTCATTATTCTTGCCGAGCTTTTCAGTTCTCTTATGAAATTTTTAAAATTGGAATAAGCCCCTTCGATACTGAAATTTATTTCCGTCATTTTAATTTCTACTCTATCGGGATGTGCTCTGGTAGAAAAGTCTCCTATACCACTAACTCTGACACCCGTCCGATAAGAAGCTCTTCTTATCTCGGCAAAGAGAGATGGAACGTAATGATCGTTCGGAATACCATCTTCGAACTTTCTAACTTCTCCCCGATAATCAATCTTCAAAGCTCCAGCCATCGCTTCCATGGTTTGGTTGTAATTTATCATATTCTGCAAGTCAATTTCCTTTATTTCAGCCTTCACCATGGCCTCTCTTAAATCTTGGTATTCGGGCCATATGACCAAACCCATCAAAAGAAAGGATCCGATAAGACAAATTGTAGCTATAATCGGGCGCATTTTATTTGAATATCAATGGATCAAAAGTAATATTGAATTGAAAACTCACACCTAGGTCTTCTCCTTCTATTTCTCTTATTCCGGATAATACAACCTCTTCAATTGGGTGAATTTTTTCTTTTCCTGCCACCTCGAACCAATCTTGGTCCAAAAGCTGATGTCCTCTCATTCCTTTCTGAAAAACATAATCCTCTTTTCTTGCGTGACTGAGCAGGGGTAGAGCTTTTTCCCCCTCAAAGTCTATTCTTTTAGGATCTTCTCCGGAAATGGGACTTTTTCGTAAATTGATTGCATTCTTTACGATAACACTGTTATCCGGATAAATCTCTCTGAGTAGGGTAAGTTCATTTCCTTCATCGGGTATTCCAAAAATAAACTCTTTCGATCTTGATTCTTCATCATTGTTACTGGTTACTCTGATACCGACCACCTCGCCTCTGTAATCCTCGGAAAAGCTGATTTTAAAATTTTCATTTTCACCGTCTTCTCCTCCCAAGCTCCTTTTCAAAAGTCTACCACTCATATCAAAAGCAACCCAATCAAAATGATCGTATTCCCGTGGATAAGCAACTTCAAATCGATATTCCAACCCTCCTTCATTGTTCCAATTGATTCTTTTTTCTATTATCTGACTTTTGTCTATCCAACCAAAAATTTCCCTTTCCATGGAAAAATTTTTGAGGATTGAATGTTGTTGCTCCAACGTTCTGAAATTAAGAGTTTCCCCCACCATCGTTATCGATCCGGTAGTCAAATTGATGCCCGTAGATTCCAGTCTGGACATCGGATGTGTTGCATTTTCCAAAAAAAGGAAAAAATCATCAACTTTAGCTCTGTTCCATACCAGATAAGTATAATCCGATATCTTGGCCATATACTCATAAACCAAATCTTGGTTTTTGTTGAAATCCGCCTCTCTCCCCAATCTATCCAATAATTCCCTCCTGTTTTCAATCTGAGACTGCAGCTCAATATTCCACTGAGAGATTAATAAATACCCACTAAGACAAAAAAGCAAAAGAATTATCGAGTAATAAAAAAGAACATCAAAAGAACCGGGAAGGTTAAATGTTTTTTCTTTTTCCGGTTTTATATTTATCGCCATGCTAGCTTTTGGAATTTAATCCCTTTATAGCCATACCTACGGCCACTGAACAAAGGGGAGAAAGCTCTTTTAGCGCTCCCTCCAAAGAAGAGGGGTATTTTAAATCTCTGAAAGGATTGGCATCATCTATGTCGAATCCTTCGGATAAAGACTTTTTAATCTCTTTCAACTTGGAAGCTCCGCCCGTAATGTATATCTTGTCTATATTTTTTCCCTCTTCTTTCTGATAACTATCACAAATATCTTTTATCTTTTCCGCCAAATCTTCCGAAAGGGATTTTTTAATTTTTTCGGAAGTCTCCGACAGATTTTCTTCCCCTTTATTATAGTTAATTTCCGGCAACATATCAAAATCCTCCGTAAAATCCTTACCCGATATTTCAAGACTGTGGCTGTGTTTCGGGATTTTGTCCTCTATTATATTAACCGTAGTCGACTGATCCCCTATGTCGGAAACTATAATCGTTTTTCCCTCTTTTCCATAAACCTCAGCCAAGCCGAAGGTTCCCGCATCCAGAAGACCCACCTCCAATCCCGATTTTTTAGCTATTTTTCTATAGGTTTTAACCGTTTCATTGGGAACAGCCAAAAGTAAAACCTCTACCATTTCACCCTCTTCACCATCTCTCAGTCCGGTTAATGTCCAATCCAGGGTAACCTCATTAAGTGGAAGGGGGATTCTTTGTCTGGCTTGAAATTGAATAGCCGACTCCACTTCGGATCTTTTCATTTTGGGAACCTCGAAAGATGTGAAAAAGCTGCTGAAATCGGGGATGGCAAAAACGCTATTTTTAGTTTTTATGTCCGCCTCTTTCAGTATGGCCCGTATGGTGTCCGAAATCGCATCGATAGAAGATGAAAAAGCTCTTTCGTTTTTGTTTCTAATTTCGGTTCCGGTAACATCCTTGATTGAGGCTATTCCATAGTTTTCCAGGGTAAAATTATTTCGTTCTCTCGATAGTTCCACCACTTTCACCGATGTTGACCCCACGTCCACACCCAGATACATTTTTGGCTCTTTGGTAAATAGTGACATTTTATTTTTCCTTTGGGTCCTCCCCCAAGTAAACTTCCTCCTTTCTAACTAATTTATCTTTTCATACTCTCGATGCGGTGGGGGTGGGATTCGAACCCACGAACCCTTGCGGGTTGACGGTTTTCAAGACCGTTGCCTTAAGCCACTCGACCACCCCACCATAATTAAGTTCTTTTCAAAAACTTTTTCCTTATTTCCGAATGCTTTCTTCCTACCGGAATTTTAATATCATCAACTTGATTTACCGGAAGAACTTCCCTTGTGGTTGAAGAAAGGAAGGCTTCATCAACACTTTTAAGTTCGTCATATAACAATTCTCTCTTCTCTATTCTAAAAGAATTTTCAGTAATTTCCAAGACTCTCTTTCTGGTTTCTCCATGCAAGACATTTTTTTCCGGGGTTATCAGGCAATCTTTCTTTATCACAAAAAAATTAGCTCTTGTACTTTCAAGAACTTTTCCATTCCAAGTATAAAGAAAGTCAAAAGCTCTTTTCAGTCTCTTTCTTTCTCGTATAGGGAAAGAGTAGTCCGTAATTTTAATATCGGGAAGAGCTCTTCTGTGCTCCAGACCGACCAGTTTTACTCCTTCCTCGTAAAGCTCATTTGAGGGAGGCTTCATCTCTCTGTTCAGGATGAAAAAGTTCTCTCCACCACAAGGATTAAATCCATCATCCGTTTCCCCCCCTGTTAAAACAAGCCGTAGATAAGAGTTCAAGAGACCGTTTGATCTTATCAATTGTAAAACCGCTTTTTCTACCTCGGAAAACTCAAACGGAAAATAAAAATCCATCTTTCTTGCATCTTCTTTAAGTTTTTCAAAATGACTTTCAAGCAAAAACGGTCTTCCTTCATAAACTCTCACAACTTGAAAAATAGCGCACCCCCTTATCACGGATATATCCGATAGAGCAACTGAAGCATCTTTCTCCTTAATTATCCCTCCATTTAAAAAACAATACATTAAACGATCATATTATCCACCTAAACTTACTGTGCGGAGAGGGAGGGATTCGAACCCTCGGTACCCGTAAGGGCACAACACCTTAGCAGGGTGCCCCGTTCGACCGCTCCGGCACCTCTCCTTTTGATTGTTTTCAGTATAACGAAAAAGAAATTATTTTCAACTGGAAAAAATGATATTTTATGGTAAAGTTAGACAACAACCCGACCGAAGTCCCCGTAGTTCAATCGGATAGAACACAAGCTTGCGGAGCTTGCGATAGAGGTTCGAATCCTCTCGGGGACACCAATATAATAAAACTCTGGATAAAAGAAAGATGCTTGCCGAATTATATTAGAGCACTCACTTTCGTCATATATGCTTACTTATGATGAAGATAAGTAATCCAATCGAAAAAACTTCTGGGATAGGCCCCGTCTACAAGGAGAAATTAAAAAAAATGGGAATAAGAACCGTCGGTGATCTACTCTTTCATCTTCCGATACGTTATGAAGATTTTTCCACCATCGCCCCCGTTTCAAAACTTTCCGCAAAAAAAAGACAAACCGTACAGGGGAAAATAAAAGTTATACAGTCGGGAAAAACTCCCAGGAAAAGAGTTCCTTATACCGAAGCAATAGTTGAAGACGCTTCCGGAGCAGTTAGAGCAATTTGGTTTTATCAACCCTATCTATCAAAAATTCTAAAAAAGGGGGAAGATATTTACCTTTCGGGGAAACCTTCTTACCGGAAAAACGGAATTGAATTAATAAATCCTACCTATGAAAAAATAAAAGAAGAAACACTGCACACGGGTGGGTTGGTAGCAATTTATCCCGAAACCGAAGGAATATCTTCACGGTGGTTAAGAAAAACAATAAAGTCATTAATGGATAAGGTCGAATTACCCGAAGAGACTCTACCAAAAGACGTATTAAAGCAAGCCCAACTAATTCCTTTAAAAGAAGCTTTGAGGAAAATCCATTTCCCAATAAACTATGATGACGCAAAAGCGGCCAAAGATAGATTTTCTTTTGAAAGAATCTTCTACATCCAACTTGCCTCTCTAAAAAAGAAGGCACTTATAAAAAGAGAGGAGGCAACACCCATCGAAATCGACCTCGATTACATTAAGGATTTCGTTAAAAGTCTCCCTTTCAAGTTAACCGACGCTCAAAAAAAGGCATCTTGGAAGATTCTGAAAGACCTGGAAAAACCCTACCCCATGAATCGCTTACTCGAAGGAGATGTGGGTTCGGGAAAAACCGTAGTTGCCGTAATTGCAGCTTTGGCAACGGCAAAAAGCAACCATCAAGTGGCAATAATGGCCCCAACGGAAGTTTTGGCGACTCAACACTTCAAAAAAATATCGGATCTCCTTAAAGAGTTTCGGCTCAACGTAGGATTTTTAACCGGTAAAAAGGATAAATACAAATCAAAAAAACTAAAGCATGAATTCATTGAAATATCACGAAAAAAGCTTCTTGAAAAAGTCGGGGAAGGAGAAATAGATCTCCTAATAGGAACTCACGCCCTGATTCAGGACAAGGTAGTTTTTGATAATCTGGGATTGGTTATAGTTGATGAGCAACACAGATTCGGAGTAAAACAAAGAGCCAAGCTATGCAAAAAAAAGAAAATCCCTCACCTTCTATCAATGACAGCTACACCGATTCCAAGGACGTTAGCTTTAACTTTATATGGAGATTTGGATATATCGATAATAAACGAACTTCCTTTGGGGAGAAAAAAGACGATTACAAAATTGGTAAGTGAAAGCAATAGGAAGAAGGTTTATTCTTTTATTGAAAAAGAAACAGAAAAAGGAAATCAGGTTTTTTTCATATGTCCCAAAATAGAAGATTCGGAAAAAACGTCGCAAGCTTGGGCTAATGTAAAATCGATTGAAGAAGTTGAGAAAAATCTAAGAAAAATCTTTTCCTCTTTGCGGGTGGAGTCAATTCACGGAAAATTATCATCGACCAAAAAAGCGGAGGTGATGGATCTTTTTAAGAATGGAAAAACCGATATTCTGGTTTCAACCTCCGTTATAGAGGTCGGTGTCGATATTCCCAATGCTACGGTTATAATTATAGAGGGAGCAGAAATGTTCGGGCTAGCTCAGCTTCACCAATTCAGAGGTAGAGTCGGTAGGAGTGATAAACAATCCTACTGCTTTCTTTTTTCGGGATCAAAATCAAAGAGGAGTAGAGAGAGACTGCAGGCACTGATCGAATCCGACAACAGTTTCGAGTTGGCGGAAAGGGATCTTTCCATAAGAGGCCCGGGAGACTTAACCGGGAAAAGGCAATGGGGTGTCGCAGGATTTACGATGGAAGCATTAAAAAATCGTGCATTGGTTGAAAGGTCAAAAGAAATAGCGGAGAAATTCTTAAAAAAGGACACCGAGTTGGAAGAGTTCCCGATAATGAAAAAAAAGATAAAAGCGATAGAAAAAAACTTGCACCTTGAATAATCAAGAGAAAGGTTCAAATCGCCTTTTTGCTTTTCATGTTAATTAAAAAAAATACCTCCTTGTTTTCAGAGGTATTTATAAAATGTATTGGTGACCCCGAGGGGATTTGAACCCCTGTTACCAGGATGAAAACCTGGCGTCCTAGGCCAGACTAGACGACGGGGCCTTGAACTTAAAGCTATTTTCCTTTGTAGTATAATGAAATATCAAAAAAAATCAACCCTATGAAAATTTTAGCAATTGAAACGTCCTGTGACGATACCTGTATCGCCATCTTGAACACCGAAAACAATCAATTTTTATCAGATATATCATCCTCGCAGATAGAAGTTCACAGAAAATGGGGGGGAGTATATCCCACCATAGCGAAACGAGAACATCAAAAAGCTTTGGTTCCCGTTTTGAAAAAAGCCCTAATGAAAGCCGGCCTTTTGAGTAGTGGAAATTCTTCCATCAAAATTTCAAAAATATTGGAAAGAGAGCCCGAACTTGAAAGTCAGTTGAATCGATTTCTGTCAACTTACGGTATTCCCGATATAGATCTTATTGCAGTAACGGTGGGACCGGGCCTGGATCCGTCGCTTTGGTCGGGAATAAATTTTGCAAAAGCTCTATCCTTGGCTTGGGGCAAAAATATTATTCCCATAAATCATGTTAAAGCTCATTTTTTTGCTCCTTTAATCCTTGAAGAGGCACCCTTTCCTGCAATCTCCATTATAGCAAGCGGTGGTCATACCCAATTAATTTTTTCCAAAAATAGGAATGATCACCGAATCATAGGAGAAACAAGAGATGATGCCGCCGGCGAATGTTTCGACAAGACTGCAAGAATCATGGGGCTTCCCTACCCGGGTGGTCCGGAAATAGCAAAATTGGCAAAAAAAGAGACATCCAAATCGATTTCTTTACCCAGACCCATGATTAATTCCGGCGATTATGATTTTAGTTTTTCCGGATTGAAAACAGCCGTTTTATACAAATGGAACGACGAAAAAGAAAAAGATGATAGTTTCAAGATAGCGATGGCTAAAGAAATTCAGGAAGCCATTGTTGACGTCATTACAACAAAAACATTTCTTGCAGCAGATTACTTTGAAGCTAAAACCGTAGTTTTGGGAGGTGGAGTATCGGCAAATGCTCTACTGAGGGAAAAATTCAAAGAAAAAGGTAATAATTTTAAGATAATACTTCCGGATATCGATCTCTCTACGGATAATGCAAAAATGATCGCAATAACAGCTGAATATGAATATAAGAAAAGAGGATCCGTAAGTTGGGAAAAGTTGAAATCGGAACCCAACCTTAAAATAAGTTAAAAAATTTGCTATAATAAAAGACGTTACAAATCTCAATTAAGCATTTCATGGAAATACCAAAAGCATACAAGCCAGACGAAAGAGAAAGCGGAATATATGAAATATGGGAAAAGAGTGGATATTTCGATCCCGAAAAACTACCACCCGGACACAAGGAGCCGTTTTCCATTCTTATGCCACCCCCCAACGCGAACGATCCTCTGCATATCGGTCACGCCATGTTTATTACGATCCAAGACATCTTAATAAGATACAACAGGATGAGAGGAAAAAAGACATTATGGCTTCCCGGTGCGGATCACGCGGGATTCGAAACTCAAGTTGTTTTCGAGCGAAAATTAGAGGAAAAAGGAGAGTCCAGATTAGATATGAAAAGAGACGAATTTTATGACAGAGTTTGGAATTACACACAAGAAAATAGAAAAGTCGTGAAGAGTCAGATAAAGAAACTGGGAGCTTCCTGTGATTGGAGCAAGGACACTTTCACTCTGGACGATAAGGTAATAAAAACGGCCTACAAGACATTTAAAAAAATGGCCGATGAGGGCTTAATATACAGAGGGAAAAGATTAATAAATTATTGCACCAATCATCAAACCGCTTTTAGTGATCTGGAAGTTGAATATGTCGAAACTAAAACTCCTTTATATTATATAAAATACGGACCCTTCATACTTGCAACAACAAGACCCGAAACCAAGTTCGGTGATACGGCTATCGCGGTACATCCGGAAGATAGACGATATGAAAAATATGTTGGAAAAGAAATCAAAATAGAAACTCTCTTAGGAGAAAGAATGATAAAAGTAATTGCGGATGAGGCCGTTGACAGAGACTTCGGAACGGGGGCGGTTAAAGTAACACCCGCTCACTCCGAGGCCGATTTCGAGATTTGGCAAAGACATAAAGATGAAATGCCCGAACCGATAGAAGCAATCGACAAAGAAGGGAAAATGACTTCGGCAGCCGGTCCATACGAGGGCATGTCCGCCAAAAAAGCTAGAAATAAAGTAGCTGCGGACATGAAAGAGAAAGGATTATTACAAAGAGTCGATGAAGATTACATACACAACCTATCCGTCTGTTACAAATGTAAAAAAGAGATAGAACCACTCCTAATGGAGCAGTGGTTTATAGATATAAAACCACTAGCTGAGCCGGCCGCAGACGCTGTTAAAAATGGAGATATAAAGATTATTCCCGATAACTACCGAAAGATCTATCTTCATTGGTTGGATAATATAAAAGACTGGAATATTTCCAGACAAAATTGGTGGGGAATTCCCATTCCGGCTTGGAGGTGCGTCGATTGTTCCACTGAAGATAATCCTCATTGGATAATAACCGAAGGAGATGAACCAAAAAAGTGTGATAATTGCCAATCCGACAATCTAAAAAAGGACACTGATGTTTTCGACACTTGGTTTTCTTCCGGTCAGTGGCCTTTTGCAACTCTTATTTCGGAAAAAGAACCTGAACTCAAAAAATACTACCCGACATCGGTAATGGAAACGGGGTATGATATCCTTTTCTTTTGGGTTATAAGAATGGTAATGCTGAGTCTCTATAGGACAAAAGAGATTCCTTTTAAAAACGTTTATCTTCACGGCCTGGTAAGAGATGAGAATAAGGAAAAAATGTCAAAATCGAAAGGAAATGTAATAAATCCGATTGAGGTATCCGAAGAGTATGGAACAGATGCTTTGAGAATGTCCCTCACGATAGGCAACATGCCCGGAAAGGACGCCGTAATATCGGAAAACGAAATAAAAGGATACAGAAACTACGTAAATAAAATCTGGAACATGTTTCGCTTTTTGATGATGAGATGTAATGACTATGACCCGGAAAATAATCCTTCTTTAACCAAAGAAGATGAAAATTTACTTAAAGAATTTACCGAAAAGGCAAAAGAGATAACCGATCATATTGATCGTTTCGAATTTTCTCATGCCGCAGAAACTCTTTATCACTATAGCTGGCACAGGTTCGCAGACGAAATAATAGAAGAATCAAAAGAAGTCTTGGACGATCAAAACAAAAAGTCCGGCCGCCAAAAAGTTCTAATTACCATTTTTGCAGGAATACTAAAATTAGCTCACCCCTTCATCCCTTTTATCACCGAGGAAATCTATCAAAAACTTCCTCTAAAAGATAAGAAGGAAACCATTATGATTGAAGAGTGGCCCATAAATTAATGGACTATATCATATTTATAATATTGGGAATTTTGCCGGCATTGATTTGGCTATTCTATTTCCTGGAAAAAGATAAAGAGCCTGAGCCCAAATTGATAATTTTTGCAGTCTTTTTGATGGGTATCTTCGGTGCGGCGATAGCGGCAGCGATTCAGGGACCGATTAGAAGCTTTATTTATTCCATGGACCCGATGATGTTAACCGAAGTTGAGATGATGGTTATCTCATTTATAGATAGCTTTTTTGTGGTCTCTCTTTTAGAGGAAACTTTTAAATTTATTCCCCTCTTACCACTTTTTTTGTTCGCTTGTAGAGATCTTGATGAGCCCGTTGACTTTATCATCTATGCAATAACCGCGGGTCTCGGATTTGCAGCACTCGAAAATTATTTTTACTTCTCGGTCGCTCCCATTGATACAATAGCCGAATTAGTGTTTCTCCGCTTTGCAATAACAACTCTTTTTCATGCAATGGCTGCCGGAATAATGGGGTATTTTTTAGCCCTTTCAGTGAGAAAGATGAAAAAAGGATTAATTCCCGTCGGTCTTCTTGTCGTCTCTTTTTTTCATACCCTTTACAATATTCTCATAGAACTGATGGTTCAATCCCAAAATATGGTGTATCCGGGTGCTCTTCTTTTTTTTCTTTTTGTTTTGACTCTATTACTTTTAAAGGGTTTTTCCGAAACTAAAAAGATGAAAAGCATATGTGAAGTCCCTTTCAGTTGCAGGTAATTCGGCAAAGTGATAAATTTAAAAATGTTAAAATAAAAAAAATATGGAAAATCAGGAAGAAAAAAAAGAGTGGGAAAATCAAAAAATAGAGGAGAAAAGTAAAAAGGGCTGGCTTTCAAAAGAAGGAGAGCTTGTAGTAGACGTTTATCAAACCGAAGAGAATATCGTAATACAGACGGCAATAGCAGGAATTAAAAAGGATGACTTGGAAATAATAACTGAGAAAGATATGATATCAATCAAGGGTGAAAGAGAAAGGAATGAAGAAGAGAAAATAGAAGAGTTTTTTATAGAAGAGTGTTTTTGGGGTCCTTTCTGTAGAGAAATAGTGCTCCCGGAAGAAACGGATCCTTCCAGAATAAAAGCAACCATGCATCAAGGTATTTTGACCATAAAAGTTCCTCGTATAGAAAGAGAAAAAAGAAGAGAGGTTGAACTTGAAGAGGAATGATTTATCTGCAACTGGCATTGATCTTAGCTTTCTCCTTACTTTTCTTTTTCTTTGCCATAGCTTACGCTCTAATAGGGCTAAAATCCTTTGTTACCGGGGCTCCCCCGGTTCCATCCCCCAAGAAAGAAATAAAAGCCGCCCTGCGGGCCGTGGGACTGGAAAAAGGTGATTCTTTTTACGATCTCGGGTCGGGAACGGGAAGAGTTGTCTTACTTGCTGAAAAGCATGGTGCGAATTCTACGGGAGTTGAGTTCTCGCGCCTGGTGTCCTTTATATCAAAAATAAACCTTGGGATAAGGAGATCGAAGTCAAAAATAATAAGGGCTGATTTTTTGAATATGGACTTGAGTGACGCGGATGTTGTCTATATTTACGGATCCATCAGATTGATGGAAAGATTGGAAGAGAAGATCAAGAAAGAATCTTTACACTTAAAAGTGGTAAGTTATTGCTTCAGGTTTCCAAATTTAAAGCCGATAAAGAAAATAAAGACCCCTCTGAAAAAATCGGTTTTCGTTTACAAAATATAAAAAATCGGCTATTCGCCGAATTTAAACTGAAACTCCTATTAAATATAGATTAATTGTGCCGAGGGTGGGACTCGAACCCACAAGCCTTTACGGGCAATAGGCCCTAAACCTACCGCGGTTGCCAATTTCGCCACCTCGGCCTGCCAGTATTCTAATCTTCTCTTAAAATAAAATCAACCCTTCCTTAAATATAAAGAAAGGGCTGATATATCTTTTCCAGCTTCTATCCTATCACTAAATTGATAATTGCCGGAACGGCATAAGCGAAAACCGCTACGAGAACACCGGCGATTCCGAAAGTAATATACTTTTTACCTTTATCGACATTGTCGGGGTTTTGTCCTCCCATGAGGATCATTGCACCTCCGAGAGTAACAAGACCGACTACGATACCCATCATTAAGTAAAAGACAACCTGAGCAGCTCTGTTTACGGTGTTTATCATGCAAACTATTGCCCATGCATCTCCATCCGCTGCTGTTACTGTAGTTCCAGCACCTCCTCCAACTCCTTCATATTCAAGCGCCCTTACAAGAGTACATCCTTCCATTACTTCTTGAGCTTCAACGTTGTTGGAAGGGAGAGTTACTCAGATACCTGCAAAAGCAACTACCAAAGCTAAAACAATAAGTACTTTTTTCATTTTTCTGTTTTAGATTTCATCGACCTTTTCTTGCTTTTTATTCTAGCACTTTTTTTTATTCAGTAAAACCAAATCCCTCCCGATAAAGGAGGGATTTATGGCTTTATCTTTAAGAGGTCTATCTCAAAACAAGATTCAGAATGGCCGGAACGGCATAAGCGAAAACCGCTACGAGAACACCAAAAACCGCGAAAGTGATATATTTTTTACCTTTTTCTACACTTTCAGGATTTCCTCCACTACCAAGAATCAAGAAACCACCGAAAATCACTAGCGCCACTACGATACCCATCATAATGGTAAAAAGAACTTGCGCAGTTCTGTTTATGGTATTTATCATGCACATAACCGCCCACTCTTCTCCTTCGTGGTCCGCACCGGTTCCTTCCGCACCTACGGTATCGTTTTCACCCGCAGTAATATTTCCGTAGTCAAGTGCTCTAAGCATTCTGCATTGTTGAATAGGAGAATCTTGAGCTCCTACATAAGCAGATGCACCAAGCGTGAATGCAATCACCAGCGATAAAGCTAATAATGCTTTTTTCATTTTTTCATTTTTTAAGTTTCATCGACCTTTTTTATTACACCTTGGTTAATTCTA
Source organism: Candidatus Nealsoniibacteriota bacterium (assembly GCA_003557065.1). Lineage (GTDB taxonomy): Bacteria > Patescibacteriota > Minisyncoccia > Minisyncoccales > PWPS01 > PWPS01. The sequence continues at coordinate 19,194 of PWPS01000001.1, forward strand.
TCACCTTTCAAAAAAGCTGCAACTTAACTAAGTACAAATTGAACTACCGCTAAAACCGCATAAGCAAAAAGGGCAATCATAATCCCCACAACTGTCCAGGTTATTATGTTTTTTCCTTTTTTAACATTATCAGGATTAATTCCCCCGAACATATAAAAAGCTCCCCCCAAGACAATCATAAATGTAACCAAAGCCAACCCCACCTGAATTAAAAAGCGTGTCAAAGCAGCTAAAAGCTCTGGAATGGTATCGTATTGCAAGGGGTTTTCCAAAGGAATATAATCCCCGTTACCGTTAGCCAAAACCAAAACAGGAATCAGAAGAAATAGTAGCGCCAGTAGTATTTTAGTTTTTTTCGGCATATTTTATTTCTGATAAATAAAACCGTAATGATGCATTCCGGCTTGAAATTCATCTTTTAAGATAAAGTCTTTTTCCTCTATTATTCGCTTTAGTTCCTCCGGATCGATTTTTTCGGTTCTGGGACCTATGGGTGATTGGGGTAACCATTCCACAACCAACAAGAACCCATCCTTTTTTAATATTCGTTTCGCTTCGTCCATTATTTTTTCTTTGTCCGATACTTGAAAAAGAAAATTTGTCATTAAAACCAAATCAACTCTATCATCTCTTATACTTAGACTTTTTTCAATATCTTCATTAAGAACTTTCACATTGGCAATCCCTCCTCTATTCAAACGACCCCTTAAGACAGAGGTCGGTTCTTCCAGAATATCAATTGCATAGACGACACCTTCTTCCAGTTTTTCCGCCAAAGGGATAACCCATCCCCCCGAACCGCAACCAAAGTCGGCAGCCACCATCCCTTTCGTAAGGGGTAAATCGTCTATTATTTCTTCCGGATTAATAAATTCCATTTAAAAGCAAGTTATTGAAGCTATTTCATCATCCTTGCTAAGCTTCATTACTTTAACTCCCTGAGTAACTCTGGAAAGCTTTGATATCTTATCAATGCTGGTTCTTATAACTTTACCTCTTTTAGAAATGGAAACCAAGTCTTGATCGGGAGTAACGATTCTGGCAGATATTATTTCACCCACCTTTTTGGGGTTGCTAAGAGTTTTGAGCCCGATCCCTCCTCTTTTCTGTGGCTTATAACTTCCAATCGGAGTTCTTTTTCCATAACCTTTATTGGTCATTATCAAGACATACTTTTCTTTTTCATCTTTTCTAAAAATACCGACATCGGCAACCTTGTCTTTATTTTTCAAATCTATACCCTTGATTCCCATTGCTTGCCTTCCCATCGGTCTCACTTCTTCTTCATCGAATCTTATGGATTTTCCCTTCCTGGTAACGATTAGGATATCATCATTTCCGGTCGTCTTTCTAACTCTTTTCAGTTGATCGTCATCCTTCAAGCTAAGGGCGATCAATCCCGACCTCCTGATGTTTTTAAATTCTTCCAAAGGGGTTTTCTTTATCTTTCCGTTTTCGGTAATCATTACCAAATTCTTGATCTCCCCGTCCTTTCCATCCTTATCCAGAGGGATAACAGCTAAAACGGACTCTTCCGAAGAGAGTTCCAAGAAATTCAAAATTCCTCTTCCTCTGGCCGCTCTGGATCCTTCCGGAACTTTATACACCGGAACTCTAAAAACTTTACCCGTGTCGGTAAAAAATAAAAGATCGTCATGAGTATTCGCTTCTATAAAGTGATCTATCACATCGTCTTGAGTTGTTTTCATTCCAAGAATTCCCTTTCCTCCCCTCCTCTGTTTTTTGTAGATCGAAGGATTAATTCTTTTTATGTATCCCCCACTGGTAATAGTAACTATGGCTCTTTCTTGAGGGATTAAATCTTTTTCATTGATATTCTCCAGAGCCATATCGGTTACTTTGGTCCTTCTTTTATCACCGAATTTCTCCTTCATCTCCAATAATTCTTTCTTGACTTCTTCTTTGATTCTACTCTCACTTTCTAAAATTTCCGTCAACTCTTTTATTATCTTTCTTTTTTCCTCCAATTCATTCTCAACCTCAACCCTTTCCAACTTGGCCAGCCTTTGAAGTCTCATCATCAAGATCGCGGTAGCTTGGATATCGGTCAATCCATATTCTTTCATTAAGTTATCCTTGGCCTCTTCTTTATTTTCCGAAGCTTTAATCGTTTCAATTATCTTGTCTATATCAACCAAAGCCTTAAAAAGACCTTCCAGAATATGCGCTCTATCTTTCGCCCTTTTTAAATCATATTTAATCCTGCGAGTAACGACCTCTATTCGATGATCGACATAATACTCCAATATCTCAACCAGATTAAGAACTCTTGGCTGTATTCCGTCCACAAGCGCTATCATATTCAAGTGAAACTTTGTTTGCAACGAACTGTAGTTGTAGAGTCTGTTCAATATTTTTTCCGGATAAGCATTTCTTTTCAAGTCAACTGCAACTCTCAATCCATCTCTGTCCGATTCGTCTCTTATATCTTTTACCCCTTCAAGCTTTCCATCTTTAACCAACTTGGCAAATTCTTCAACCATTTTCGACTTCCTTACCCCGTAAGGTATTTCGGTGATAATAATTTGAGCAAATCCTGATTTTTCATCTTCTATTATTTCAGCCCTACCCCTGACTTTAATACTTCCCTTTCCTTGTGAGTAAGCCGTTATTATTTGCTCTTTATTAAATATTTCCCCACCCGTAGGAAAATCCGGACCTTGGACAAACTGAAAGAGATCTTCCGTATCCGCTTCCGGGTTTTCAAGTAGATGAATAGTCGCGTCTATGGTCTCGCCTAAATTATGCGGGGGAATATTGGTCGCCATTCCTACAGCAATACCCAATGTTCCATTTAAAAGAAGCTGAGGAACGGGGGAGGGTAATACCGTAGGCTCCCTATTGGTTCCGTCATAGTTGTCGATAAACTCAACCGTATCCTTTTCTATATCCTTCAACATAACCTCTCCTATATCAGAAAGTTTCGCTTCCGTGTATCTTTGAGCTCCGGGAGGATCGTCATCTATGGATCCGAAGTTACCTTGACCTTTGACCAATGGATATCTCAACGAGAAATCTTGAGCCATCCTAACCATGGAATTATAAACCGCGGAATCTCCGTGAGGATGGTATCTGGCAAGTGTCATTCCAACCACACTGGCAGATTTTTTAAATCTTCCACCGGGAGAAAGACCATCTTCTTTCATCGTATAGAGAATTCTTCTATGAACCGGCTTTAAACCGTCACGAACATCGGGAAGAGCTCTTCCGACAATAACCGACATCGCATAGTCGATATAAGACTTTTTCATCTCCTCCTCAATATTTCTCGGCTTAACGTAGCCTATGTCGTTTTCTTCTTCAAATTCTTTTTCTTCCATACTTTTTTAATTAGTTACTTTGCGGATTAAGTCTGTATACTTGAATTTCTCCTTCCGATAAACTGTTTTTTGAAATGGAAACTTTGTCTTTCGCTTCTTTGTCTTTCGCCCCCATAGCTTTAAGGAACGGCTCTACCTCATCCAATTCAATTTTTAATCCCGGAATCTTATAATGCATCGGGATAACCGCTTTCGGTTCCAGTTGAGATATTATTTTCCCGGCCTTTTTTGCATTTATCGTATAATTTCCTCCAACCGGAATAAGTAAAACATCAACTTCTCCGATCTCTTTAATTTGTCTGTCACTCAATTCACTTTGACCGAAATCACCCAAGTGACAAACATTCATTCCCTCCGACTCTATTATATATATCGTATTCGCTCCTCTTTCTGCTCCTTTCTCTTCATCGTGATAAGAAAAAACACCCTTTATAAAGGTATTTTTAGTTTCATACTCACCCGGACTATCTATAACGAAGGCGTCATCGTTGACAGCATCAAGATTGTTATGATCAGCATGTTGGTGAGATACGAGCACAACATCAACATTTTTCTTATAGAGCTTCAATCCGGTTGAATCCTCATCGTAAGGGTCGATTAAAACAGTGACCCTTTTTCGTGATTTCATTTTCTTTTTCACCGAAATATAAAAACAAGACTGTCCGTACCATTTAAAATCCATGTGCGTATAAAAATTAATTTGTATCCTGGTTCATTTTAACAGTGATACTTGAAAAAATCAAGATATTATGTAAAATGATTTATCAGTACTGGGAACTCTTAAAAGTTTTGATCCGAAGACCGAGATGCCCGTGCATAATTTATTAATCAAAAAATGAGGAAATTTAAGCTTGTATTCGGATCTGCCAATTTCCGCAAGTAAAGAACTATGAAAGAAAAATTAAAAGAAGAAAATTTATTGGACATCCCCAAAGAAGGAGCTACTGTCGAAGGAGAAATTGTCGGTCAAGGGAGAGCTGCCGCTTATGTCGATTTGGGAATTTTCGGAACCGGAATCATTTTCGGAAGAGAATTTTATGCAGCTAAAGACGAACTCAAAGATCTTGAAAATGGTGAAATCGTTTCTGTAAAAGTAATCAAAATAGATGGTGAGGAAGGCTATGTTGAACTTTCCAGACACCAAGCAAGAAAAGATAAGGCCTGGGATGTGTTGGAAAAAAAGAAAGAGGAAAGTTAAACGATAGCGGTAAAGATAGAAGGAGCCAATAAGGGAGGTCTTCTGACCAAACTTTACGGGATACCTGCATTCTTACCCTCTTCCCAACTTTCATCCGAAAACTACCCCCATGTAGAAGGAGGAGATCGCGATCAAATACTTAAAGAACTTCAATCTCTTGTGGGAGAAAAGTTGGATGTAAGAATCTTGGATCTTTCAAAAGAAGAAGAGAAAATAATACTTTCGGAAAAAATAAGGGAGATTGAAAAGAAAGAAGAAGCTCTTGAAGAATATAAAGAAGGAGATGTGGTAAAGGGAAAAGTTACCGGAATAGTTGATTTCGGAGCATTTATAAAATTCGGACAGGGAATTGAAGGATTAATTCATATTTCCGAACTGGATTGGAGCTTGGTATCCGATCCGTCGGATATTCTTGAGGAAGGAGAGGAAATAGATGCCAAGATAATCAAAATAGCGGATGGTAAAGTTTTTCTTTCTCTCAAGGCTTTAAAAGAAGATCCTTGGAAAAAAATTGAAGAAAAACATTCAAAAGGAGATATAATAAAGGGAAAAGTTACCAAATTTGTCTCTTTCGGATCCTTCGTTGAGCTCGAATCGGGAATTCAAGGACTGTGTCACATTTCCGAATTCGGAACAAAAGAAAAAATGGAAAAAGAATTGGAAGTCGGAAAAAAATACGAGTTTGAAATACTGTCCATGGATGCAGATGACCATAGATTAAGTTTGAGACTGAGAAAATAAGACAAAATGGAGATAGAAAAAGCCGCCTTTTCACGGGCGGTTTTTTAATTTTTTCTTGATTGTCTCCTCGGAAGGACTCGAACCTTCATCTGCGGCTTAGGAGGCCACCGCTCTATCCCGTTGAGCTACGAGGAGTTTGATGTGCCCAACTACCGAAAGATGGGTCCGAATAATTTAATGGCTTATATTCATAAACTCCGACAAAGGAAACTTCGGGAGTATAATTGTTAAAGTGGGCGACCGACGGGACTCGAACCCGCACCAACTCTCGGACCACAACCGAGTGCTTTACCAATTAAGCTACGGTCGCCATAAAAAGTACCTCCACCAGGACTCGAACCTGGACACCGGGCTTAGAAGGCCCGTGCTCTATCCTGTTGAGCTATGGAGGCTTGTAAAAAACATGTGTAAACTATTATACAAGCTAATTCTTTTTAGTCAACGAAAACCTTGCCATTTCTCAACTTTATGTTATTATGAACAGACGTAAATGTTTAAGAATCTCAGTAAAAACTTAATTTCCTTTTTAATAATCCTACTGATAATAGTGGGGCTTTTCGGTTTGGCTTCGGAAGATTGGCTTCAACAACCGGAAAAAATTACGACTCGCGAATTGATTGAAAAAATAAACGAGGGAAAAGTTGCTGAAATCAGCTTGATCGGAAACGAGGTTTTAATTTCTTTGGAAGATGAAACTTCTTTAACCACCAATAAGGAGGAGGGGATTTCTTTTGTAGAATTCTTATCTAGGTGGGGAGCTGATGAGGATCAGATTAAAAACTTGTCGGTTTCATATGAAAAAGAAGCTGACTGGAGTTGGCTTACAACTCTACTGATAGTATTCTTGCCCATTTTGTTTTTGATAATATTTTTTCAGATAATTTTAAAACAAGCGAAAGGAGGTGCCAGTAATGCTTTGGATTTTTCAAAAGCCAAGGCGAGAATGTTCGGAGAGGGGGGTATGCCCAAAAAAGAGGTTAATTTTGAAGACGTAGCGGGACTGGAAGAAGCAAAAGAAGAGCTAAAAGAAATAGTGGAGTTTTTAAGAGATCCCAAAAAATTTAAAGCCGTAGGTGCAAAAATACCTAAAGGAGTCTTGTTAACCGGTCCTCCCGGAACAGGGAAAACTTTACTTGCTCAGGCTGTATCGGGAGAGGCAAATGTTCCTTTTTTCGAAGTTTCCGGATCCGAATTTATTGAACTGTTCGTCGGAGTGGGATCGGGAAGAGTCAGAGATCTTTTTCAGAAAGCAAAAGCAAAACAACCCTGTATAGTATACATTGACGAGCTGGACGCAATAGGAAGAAAGAGGGGAGCTGGCTTGGGGGGAGGTAATGATGAGAGAGAACAAACTTTAAATCAAATACTGGTAGAATTGGACGGATTCGACAAGGATACGAAAGTTATTGTCTTAGCCAGCACCAATCGTCCCGATGTTTTGGATCCGGCACTTCTAAGACCGGGGAGATTCGACAGAAAGGTAATCTTGGATTCTCCCGATTTGAAAGCAAGAAAAGAAATATTAGAAATTCACACACGAGAAAAACCTTTGGGAAAAAACGTCAATCTTCAAGAGGTAGCCGAAAGAACTCCTGGATTTTCCGGAGCAGATTTAGAAAATCTGGCCAACGAAGCGGCAATTTTAACGGCAAGAAAAAATAAAAAAGAAATTGATCAGAATGAGCTTCTGGAAGCGATAGAAAAGGTTTTGCTCGGACCAGAAAGAAGAAGTCATATTTTAACCGACGAGGAAAAAGAGATCAGCGCATACCATGAAGCCGGACATGCTCTGGTTTCTCACCTACTGACAAAAACCCACGAAGTAAGAAAGGTTTCCATAATCTCAAGAGGGCAAGCGGCAGGATATACTCTTAAAATGCCGATGAAAGAGAAAAGCATAATGAGTAAGGCTGAGTTTATGGCCGAAATTTCAATTCTATTGGGCGGCTTTACGGCTGAAAAAATTATATATAATGAAACAACCACCGGCGCTTCCAACGACTTGGAAAAAGCTTCAAAATATGCTAGAAAATTAGTGAAAAAATATGGAATGTCTTCATTGGGCCCAATCTCTTACGGAGGTGAAAGAGAGCACGTTTTCTTGGGAGAAGAAATTTCCGAGGAAAAAAATTATTCCGAGGAAATTGCAGCGAAAATCGACAGAGAGATATCAAAGATAATAAAGGCAGCGGAAAAAAAGGCCGGCGAGGTTATAAGCAAAAACAAAGATAAATTGGAAAAGTTGGCGAAGGTCCTGATCGATAAGGAGACAATAGAAAAGGAGGAATTCGAAAAGATAATGGACGGTAGTAAAAATTAGCTTGAAGGGCGGCTAGCTCAAAGGCAGAGCGTCTCCTTGACGTGGAGAAGGTTAGAGGTTCGAGTCCTCTGCCGCCCACCCTTTACGGGCGTATAGCTCAACGGTTAGAGCGCTACTCTTATAAAGTAGAGGTTCCAGGTTCGATTCCTGGTACGCCCACCACCTTGAATAACCGTAAGTAAATGAGCCGAATAATATATCAAGACGATGAGATCTTAGTAGTAAATAAGCCGTCCGGAGAGATTGTTGAAGTTTTTGCAGAAAAAATAGGAGAAGACATTCCAATCCTAAAAGGCCTTCCTCGTTACGGACTGGTTCACAGATTAGATAAAGACACTTCCGGAATTTTGCTTTTTGCCAAGAAAAAGGATATATTGGAAAGCCTTCAGAAACAATTCAAGGAAAGAAAAGTTACAAAAAAGTACATCGCTTTAATCTGGAGACCAATGAAAGAGGAAGAGGGGGTTATCGAGACTTCCATGAGAAGATCCGGAAGCGACAGAAGAAAACACCAATCTTATCCACTGCAAGAGAACGGAAGAAGAGCAACAAGTAGATACCGGGTACTTGAAAATTTTGAGAATTATAGTTTAATAGAGGTGTCGCCCGTTACGGGAAGAAAACATCAGATAAGAAGTCAATTCGCCTATCTGGGTCATCCGTTAGTCGGAGATGAGCTTTACGGCTTTAAAGATCAGGTTGACCCATCGGGAATCGAGCGCCATTTTTTACACAGCAATTTATTAGAAATTGAAGTAAATGGCAGAAAGAAGAGATTCATGTCCGAATTACCCGAAAACCTGAAAGAAATAATAAACACGATAAAATGTCTACAAAGTTAGAAGAATTCAAAAAAAAGCAAAAGAAAGAACTGCCGGAAATAAATCCCGGAGACAGAGTAAAGGTTTACCAAAAAGTAAAAGCCGGTGATGATGAAAGAGTGCAGGCTTTTGAAGGTTTAGTTATTGCCAGAAAGCATGGCGAAGACACCTCGGCAACAATTACGGTAAGAAATATAATTGAAAAGGTAGGAGTGGAGAAAATTTTCCCAATACACTCTCCCACGATTGAAAAGATAGAAATTATAAAGAGAGGAAATGCCAGAAAAGCAAAACTTTATTACGTCAGAGATAAGTCAAGAAAGGCGATCAGACGAAAATTGAGGGCAAAAAATTAATAAGGAGAGGCCCAGGTGCTGGAATTGGCAGACAGGCAGCGTTGAGGGCGCTGTGTCCGTTAGGGCGTGTGGGTTCAAGTCCCACCCTGGGCACAAATTTTAATGATATTCAGTTATCGATCGATAGTCATTAATTTGAGGGCGGTTAGCTCAATTGGCAGAGCATCTCGCTTACATCGAGAGGGTTGCAGGTTCGAGTCCTGCACCGCCCACATCTAATCGTTTTAGATAAGAAATTAAAGCCGCGGTAGCTCAGGGGTAGAGCACTTCTCTGAAAAAGAAGGGGTCGCCAGTTCAAATCTGGCCCGCGGCACAGGTTTTACACTTTTAATTAAACAACCACCGACTAATCTTTGATGCGGGAGTAGTTCAGTGGAAGAACGTCTGCTTGCCATGCAGAAGGCCGTGGGTTCGAATCCCATCTCCCGCTCACTTGACACATCAGTAGAATATGTTACAGTTTAGGAGTTACGCTTGTAAGAGGTAACCGATGTGCTACAATCATAAAAGATGTATACGGACGACAATTTGAAAACGACTTGCTTTACCTTCTTGGCAGCCACGATAGCATCTCTCTCAATTTTAGCCCTAGGGCTTTTTTTGCAAACAAAGGAGTTGGATTATATAACTCCTCCTTTTGAGGTTGTTGAAAGAATAACAGGAAACGGAGAGGGTTTTATTATCTCCAGAGATGGAACAATAATTAATAATTCCTCTTCCAGGTACTACATGCCTCAGATAACCGGTATGGACAACCCTCGCACTGACACTGTTAAAAAAGTTCTTTATGTTGAACTTACGGGCTATTCCAGCACCGTTGATCAAACAAACTCCGAACCTTTCATAACCGCATCGGGAAGCTGGGTTCGTCACGGTATAGTTGCCGCAAATTTTCTTGAATTCGGAACCAGAATCAGAATCCCGGAATATTTTGGAGATGAAATTTTCACCGTAAAAGACAGAATGAATAGAAGATACAGTCAACCCTCTTCACCGGAATACGACGGATACGTGGATATATGGTTTCCAAGAAGACAGGATGCCAGAAATTTCGGCAGAGTCAGATCCACAATCGAAATTCTATATTAACTTTTTTTCCGATAATATCACTTTAAAAACCGCTTATAGCGGTTTTTTTGTTCTTTTTTCTATGTTACAATTAAGGTGTCGAAATCTCTTGCCAAGTCCAGAAATAATAAAATGGAAACCGATAAAATTTATCACGTATCCAATTCAAGTATAGAGGGAATGAATATCTTTGATTCGGAAGAAGATTATTCTAAAATAATCGAGGCTATAAGGTATTTTTCCCATGGCGAAAGCCTTCCCAAACTCTCACAGTTTTCATCTTCAAAAAAAGTAGAGAAATTCGGATTTCCAAAAGCACTGAAGAAAATAACTAAAAAAGACAGAAAGTTGGTTGAAATTCTTTCTTATTTAATACTCCCTTCTGAATTTCATCTTGTATTAAAACAAAAAAAGAAGGGGGGTATAAGTAAATTCATGAGCGATGTGTCCAACTCCTATTCCAGATACTACAATAACAGATACGACAGGAGGGGTCCTTTATGGGTCGGTAGATTCAGGAGAGAATTAATAAAAGAAGAAGATTTGAAAAAAAGAATAGAAGAAATTCACAATCTTCCGGTAAAATCGGCTTTAGTTAGTTCTCCGGGCGAGTGGTTGTGTTCATCATATGGGGAATATTCAAATCCAGAAACTGTGACCGATCCGATTTGTAAAAAAGAATAATTCTCAACTGAACCGGTTTTCAACTAAAGCTTGTTCTTATTATAATTCAAAAACCCGGATAACTCCGGGTTTTTCTATTACCTACAAGTTGGAGAAGTTCTCGAAATCTTCTTTCTGTCTTTTTTAATACTTCCCTTATCTATTTAAATGATGATGATATTTTACAGAAGCAAATTCACATTTAAAAAGGATCTACCTCCTCCCACTCGGGCACTTCAACTTCAGTCTGAATATTTTTAGTTAAACTACATGATTCCGCATTGAAATCTCCTTTATCATCTATCACATCAGCTTCCACTTCCAGAATAATTTGATAAGATCCTTCTTGACTAAATTCATTATCCACCCTCTCGAAAGAACTTTTTTCTCCTTTCAATTCTTCGAATTTTGCTTCTTCCGGAAATGTCCACCTGAGAGTTATTTCTCCCTGTCTATTTTCCGACTCAAGCCATCCGTAATAATTTGTATCTTCCGCACTGAAGTTAACCAATTCGTCAACTTTCGGGCTCGAAGGGGTCCAATCAAAATAAATTTGTGGATATCTGATCTTGGTTGTAAATATCTCTTCTTCCCACTCTGAAGAGATTCCCCTGTCATCAACTACTTGAACCCGAGCTAAATATTCGGTATCAAAATCTAATTCTTGTTCCGGCAATGGATAAGTCGGAGAAAAGGAACCACTTTCATCTATTACCTTATGGTCATTGTCAGTCTTTATTACTTCTATATCGTAATATTCTATATTATCTTCTTCATCATACTCAAAAATTAAAGTAACCTGAGGATATGATTGATTACAGTAATCTCCTTGCTCTATATCAAAGGATATCTCCGGACGCGACGGATAAAAATCGGTTTCAACCCTATAGTCCGATTGATTACATACCCCGGTATTTTCACAATTGAAACTAATCCATCCTACAACATCGGATCCCCACGCCCAACCCAAAATTTGAAATTCACGATTTCCCGTAGGATTCTCTTCAAAATTAAGAGTATATTGATCGTTTTCTCCTCCCAATTTTATCCAGCCATCCCATCCGTCATCGGGATCTTCCAGCCCTGCCAAAGCCCTTGCCCAACCACAAAGCTTTCCCTCTTCACAACCCGCTAAAGTTCCATCAACGTCAACCTTAGCGCTATAATGTGGTGCTTCGGGAAAATTATCCAAATCATTAAATTTTATCCATCCGATATTCTCGGACCAAGCATATCCGTATAACCCTCCTTCATCGGTAACTCTGACCCCGTAATTGGATTGATCACACACTCCAGTATTTTCACAATTGAAACTAATCCATCCGATATTCTCGGACCAAGCATATCCGTACAAAGAAAAAACATCTTCTCCGTAAACATCTTCACTTTCTCCCGTGAAAAAAACAACTCCGATAATAATTATGATTAGAAAAAGCGGTATTATTTTTTTATTCATTTTTATTCAACTAAGAAAGAAAGCCTCCGGAGGCTTTTCTATTTAAAGATTAAAGAATGTAAACCATTACTTAAGTCTACAATTCTTTGTTTTTGTTTGTCAATAATAAAACCTGTGCCGCGGGTGGGACTCGAACCCACAAGAGCATACGCCCAGCGGATTTTAAGTCCGCCCTGTATACCAATTCCAGCACCGCGGCAAAAGATGAGGCCTGGGCGGGATTCGAACCCGCGCATGACGGTTTTGCAAACCGTTGCCTTAGCCACTTGGCTACCAGGCCGATCACCACTTGTCTTCGGTTGAAAAGTCTTAATACAATTTAACCCTCTTCACTTTTTTTTGCAACTTTCCTAGAGATCGGGTAAAACTTTTTTCGTCGTGTAGGCCACAAGTATATCATTCTCTTCTATCTTTTGCTCTCCTTCAAAAAGCATACCGAACTCTTCTCTTTCGGGAATTTTGTCTACATCTTTTTCTTCTTTCTTCAAATTAATAAGTTTTCCTTTTCCGATTTCCTCACCATTCCTTTGAATCTTTACCTCAACCCCTTTATTAATTTCACCTTCCGAAACTTTCCCTCCTAGAATTTGTCTTCTTTTGTCCGTTTTAAAAACTGCGAGTATTTTTATTTTTCCTTCTTCTTCTTCCACTATTTCCGGATCAAGTAGTTTTGCCATCTCAATTCTAACCTCTTCTATCAGGTCATAAATTACATCATGGGTTAAGGCATCTATCTTATTTTGAACCATTAAATCTTTCGCAGTCCTTCCAACATTAACTCTGTAAGCCAACAAAACTCCGCCGCAGGTTTTCACTAAATCTACATCACTTTCGTTAATATCTCCTATCCCCGCACTAACAACATTAATTCCCACTCTTTCCCTGGGCAGCTTCTCAAACATGTTCTTGATAGCCTCGAGAGATCCCAAGACATCGGCTTTAATGACAACATTTAAAGAATTTTTCTGAGACGAAGTCAATTCTTGAAAACTAACAACTCCTTTTTCATTTATTTTTGCTTCTTTCGCTTCGTTTTGATCTTTAAAAACCTTAAAATTTTCGCCGACATGAGGGTTCATTTTTAATCCGGAAACTCTTGCTGGCATCGAAGGAAATACTTTTTCAATTTTTTCTCCCTGAAAGTTTCTTATCTCTCTTATGGTTCCATAACAGCAATCCGTTCCGACTATATCTCCTTTCTTCAAAACTCCTTCTTGAACCAAGAGAGTCGCACTAACACCTTCCTTGGAGTCGACATTCGTTTCGATAATCACTCCTTCCGCTTTTTTTTCATAATCGGCTTCTATCTCTTCCATCTCAGCTAAAAGAATGATCATTTCCAAAAGCTCATCCATTCCTTCTTTTTTGATCGCAGATATTTCTACGCAAGGAATATCTCCTCCGTAGGATTCCACTATCAATCCCTCGCCGGATAATTCCTGTTTTACCTTTTCCGGATTCGCTCCACTTTTATCCATTTTATTGAATGCGATCAAGAAAGGTATATTGGCATCTTTCAGATGATTAATTGCTTCCACGGTTTGTTTTTTAACCCCTTCATCCGCAGCAATTACCAATATCCCTATATCCGCAACTTCTGCTCCACGTGATCTCATCGCGGAAAAGGCTTCGTGTCCGGGAGTATCTATAAAGGTAATTTGTTCACCGTCTTGCTCTACGGTATACGCCCCCATATGCTGAGTTATTCCTCCCGATTCTTTATCGGTTATTTTTAAATCTTTTATCGCCTCCAGAAGAGAACTCTTACCATGATCGACATGGCCCAAAATAGCTACTACGGGAGGTCTTTTTTTAATCTTTTCAGTCATACTTTTTTTATTTTAACCCTAATCCGATGAATCACTTACCGATTGTTACTTTTGGCGGTGGGAGTGGGATTCGAACCCACGAACTCCTATGAGTTAACGGTTTTCGAAACCGCCGCCTTAAGCCGCTCGGCCATCCCACCTTGAAGTAAGTGAGTTTAAGCGAAAAAAATATATTCGCCCTTCTTTTGGTGGACCCGGCGAGACTCGAACTCGCGACCTCATGCGTGCCACGCATGCGCTCTAGCCAACTGAGCTACGGGCCCGAATAAATTGCTTATAAATCTTTTTTTATTATAACTAAATTTCTTCTTTTATTCAAGGTGTCTCAACTTTTTCTTCAATACATTAAAGAACCGTTACTCTTCTTCCTTCTGGAATTATTTCCAGTTTGATTCTTTTCCATTTTATTTTTTGATTTATTTTCTCCGGCCACTCGATAATAACAATTCCATTATTATTATCCAAAATTTCTTTGATTCCTATTTCTTGCAAATCCGTTTCAGCTCTATAGCAGTCTATATGATACAAATAATCAAAATTTTCATTTTTAATTTCATATTTTTTCATGATTACAAAAGTAGGGCTGGTTACATCCCTTATCCCGAAATACTCACAAAAACCTTTGGCAAAAGTTGTCTTGCCGCTTCCCAAATCACCTTCAAGTAAGATTATTCTTTCTTTAGTTTCAGAAGCTATTTTTTTTCCGAAATTTCGCATCTCCTCTTCGTTGTCAATGATAATTTCCATAAATTGACTTTAAGCTTAGTTTGGGTTAAAGTTTAACATAGTAAAGATATTTTTTCCATGGAAAAAAGAGATAAAATAACTGAAGAAATAACCATCCCGGAAACTCTTGCAAGTGAGATTGAAAGAAAAATAAGAAACCTACCCTCATTAAAAGAAGAGATTCGATTTAATCTGGAAAAAGATACTTCCGAATTTTTGAATATCATAATGGCCGGAGGAATTTCTCTTGGAACTTCGGATATACATATCGAGCCGACTGAAGAAGACGCTAAAATAAGAATCAGAGTAGATGGAGTATTGCAAGATGTAATAGTGATAAAAAGAGAGATATACAATAAAACTCTCTCTAGAATAAAATTAATTTCGGGAGTAAAATTGAACGTTGAAAATAAACCTCAAGATGGAAGATTCTCAATACTATATCCGGGTGAAAAAAGAAGCTATTCGATTGAAATAAGGATGTCCACCCTGCCTTCGGAATATGGGGAAACCGTAGTGATGAGAATATTGGATCCTCGAAAGTTAATAACCTTGGACAAATTGGGTCTCAGGAAAGATTTGGAGGAAATATTTAAAAGAGAAATAAAGAGACCTAATGGAATGATAATCGTGACCGGACCGACGGGATCAGGTAAAACGACTACCCTATATGCCTTCTTAAAATACATTAGAAATCCCGGTATAAAAATTATAACCATAGAAGATCCGATTGAATATCATTTGGATGGAATATCTCAAACCGAAGTTTCTCCCGATAAGGGTTATGACTTTGCCAACGGATTAAGGGCTATCGTAAGACAAGACCCCGATGCCATTTTGGTTGGTGAGATAAGAGATCTGGAAACCGCAAGCATAGGTCTCCAGGCCGCTTTGACCGGACATACGGTTTTTAGCACGCTTCACACCAACGATGCTGCCGGAGCGATTCCTCGTCTTCAAGCTCTTGGAGAAAAGCCTGTAAATATTGCTCCCGGATTGAACGTAATAATTGCCCAAAGACTAATAAGAAGGCTTTGCCCGAGGTGTAAAGAGGAAATTGAAATGAGTGAAAACTTGTTTAATATAATAGATTCCGAACTTAAAAAAATATCAAAAGACTTACACCCAGCCTATTTCAAAGGAATGACGATATATCAAACAAAGGGATGTAAAGAGTGTAGTTTCACCGGTTATAAGGGCAGATTAGGTGTTTTTGAGGCTTTGGTTGTTGATGATGAGATTGAAGATTTTATCTTTTCCAATCCTTCAACTTCCGAGATAAAAAAAATGGCGATTGAAAAAGGGATGATAACTTTAAAACAAGACGGCTTCATCAAGATAATTAGGGGTGAAACGGACAAAGAAGAAATTGAACGTGTAGTAGGGTTATGACAAAAAAAACAACTCCCATACAAATTGAAGAAGATAAGACGTTAGACTTGGCTTTGCGGCCTGAAACCTGGGATGAATACATAGGACAAGAGAAGGTCAAAAAGAATGTTAAAATAATGATTCAGGCTTCCGAAAAAAGGGGGGAGGCCGCTCCCGAGCATATGCTTTTTTATGGAAATTCCGGGTTGGGAAAGACTACTCTTGCATATTTGATAGGAAGAGAAACCGGAAGAAGTGTCAGGGTTACTTCCGGTCCGGCCATCAAAAAAACAGGTGAGTTGGCAGCGATACTAACCAATTTAACGGAAGGAGATATTCTCTTTATAGACGAAATTCATCGACTAAATAAAGTTTGTGAGGAAATAATCTATCCCGTTATGGAGGAATTCAGTCTTAATTTAGTGGTTGGAAATGGACCAATGGCAAGAACCGTTGATTTAAATATTCCACGTTTTACCTTAATAGGAGCAACCACTCAACTTGCCCTCCTTTCCGGGCCACTTAGAAATCGCTTCGGCGCAAGCTTTAGACTTGAGCCCTATAACCAGAATGATATTGAGAAAATAATAGAAAGATCAGCCTCTCTTCTAGATATAAAAATAACAAAAGAATCGATTAAAATGATTGCTTCCAGATCCCGTTTTACCCCCAGAGTGGCTAATCGTCTATTAAAAAGAGTGAGAGATTTAGCTCAAGTGGAAGATCAAGATAAGATAACGCCGGAAATAGCGGAAAAAACTTTTTCCAATCTCAATATTGATGAAATGGGATTAGAATCGGGAGATATAAACATATTAGAAACTCTAATAGAAAAATTCAACGGAGGACCTGCAGGCATAGGAGCTTTGGCCGCAGCTTCCGATGAAAGAAAAGATACCATATTGGAGATATATGAACCCTACTTGGTTCAGATAGGATTTATAAGAAGAACTTCACGTGGAAGAGTTCTTACGGACAAAGCCTACAATCACTTGAAAAAATAAGATAGAAATATGGCAGGACATAGTCACTGGAGTAACATAAAAAGAAAAAAAGAAGCAAAGGATAAAAAAAGATCCAAAGAATTTTCGCGTCTCTCAAAAATGATAATGACAGCCGTCAGAGAAGGAGGAAAAGATCCCGAAATGAATCCTTCTTTAAAGCTAGCCATAGAAAAGGCAAAAGAAGGTGATATGCCCAAAGATAATATAGAAAAAGCTATTAAAAAAGGTGCTGGAGAGGGTGAAGAGGGAGCACTGGAAGATTTCATCCTTGAGCTTTACGGACCGGACGGTTTAGCCGTAATTATAAAGGGATCAACGGATAATAAAAATCGAACGGTATCCCAAGTAAATCAAATATTGAAATCTTCAGGGGGTAAAATGGCTAAACCCGGATCGGTAAAATGGCTTTTTGACAGAAAGGGTGTTATAGAAATTCCGAAGTCGGATGATAATGAACTAAAAGCAATTGATGCAGGAGCCGAGGCAATAAACCACAAAGAAGACACAATGCTAATTTACACATCTCCGGATAATTTAAATGAAGTTAAATCAATCTTAAAAAAAGATGTGGAAATTGACTCCTACGATCTTGGATATAAACCTAAAGCCAAATCGGAACCCCATGAAAAATACGAAAGATTTTTAAGTGATTTAGAGGAGCATGACGATGTAGAACAAGTTTATTTCACTATAAGATGAAAATATTAGGAATCGATCCCGGAACCGCTACTATGGGCTATGGTGTGATAGAAAAAGACGGCCTAACTTTAAGGTGTTTAGAATATGGTTTAATAGAAACGGATAAACAATTATCTGACTCGATACGTTTAAAAGAGATAGATGCCGAATTAGAAAAAATATTTTCCGAACATTTACCGGACGTTCTCGCTATAGAAAAAGTTTATTTCAGAAAAAATGTAAAAACAGCTATGACGGTAAGTCAGGCCAAAGGAATAGTCATGTTAAAAGCCGCTCGAAAAGAAATTGCCGTTTATGAGTTCACTCCATCTCAAATTAAAGCGACCGTAACCGGTCATGGCAGTGCCACCAAACTTCAAGTTCAGGAAATGATAAAATCACAATTGAAACTCAAAGATAAACCTCACCCGGATGATGCAGCGGATGCTCTCGGAGCCGCAATTTGTGGTTCACAAAAAATAAATAGAGATTCCTTGATTTAATTAATTTATTTTAGCAAATCTTCGTTTCCCTATTTGAATAACAGTCCCTTTTTTTATCTTTATTTCCTCCTTCCAGTCATTTATCTTTTTCCCATCCAGGCTAACCGCCCCCTGATCTATTAGGCGCTTCGCTTGGGATTTCGATTTAATCAAACCGGTTGAATAAACAAGATCAAGAGCTCCCATACTTTTTTCATCTACTTTTATCTCGGGCATATCTCCGGGATTCTTCCCTTCTTCAAAAACTTTTTCAAATTCTTTTCTAGCTCTTTTTGCTTCACCTTTTCCGTGATACAAGCTCACTATTTCTTCCGCTAATTCCTTTTTAATTTTTTTAGGATTTTCCTCACTAATTCTTTTTTTAACCGTTTCCATTTCTTCTTGAGAATAGAATGCACACAGGTTAAAATAGTCTATCATCAGCTCATCGTTAAGAGACATTATCTTTCCGAACATATCCTCCGGCTCATCCACAATTGTTACCACATTTCCCCAACTGGTAGACATTTTTCTACCATCAAGACCATAAAGCATCTGAGATGTCATTATTTGTTGGGGTTCTTGATCAAATATCTTTTGGATTTTTCTTCCCGCCTTTAAATTGAATAACTGGTCAAAGCCTCCAATTTCAACATCAGCTTCTACGGCAACCGAATCGTACCCTTGTAAAAGAGGATAGGTCATTTCATGAAGACCTATCGGCTTATCTTCATCCCATCTTTCTTTAAAATTCCTTCTTCTTATGAGTTGTTGGGCTGTAAAACTCATCGCCAAAGAGATAAATTTATCAATATTCATTTTACCGAGCCATTCACTATTATATCTTAATTCTACCTTACTCATATCCAAAATTTTCCCGATTTGTTCTACATACCCTTTCATATTTTCTTTTATCTCTTTCTCGGTTAAGGGGGTTCTCATAGCCTGCTTATCCGAAGCATCCCCTATTTGTGCAGTAAAATCACCGATAATAAGAACAATTTGATGTCCCAAATCTTGAAAAGCCTTTAGTTTCCAAAATTGAGAAGCTCTCCCCAGATGAATTTTAGGACCGGTAGGGTCAACCCCCAGTTTAATTCTCAACTTTTCTCCTGACTCGAGCTTTTTTCTTAAAACATTCTTATCTATAACATCCTCTACACCTCTACTTAATATATCTTCTATTTTTTCTTTTTTATTCATGATTTTTATTTTTGTAATTCTACCATAAACACAACCAATTTTAAATTGATGAAATAAAAAATAATGGTATAATATTAAACGACATGAAGAGAAAATTCAAAAAAATCAAAAACTTCATAAGTGTACTATTTTATATAGTATCTATTTTAGTATTTTTAACGATATTCTTCGGTTCCGTAAGTTTTATTTATTTTGCCAGAGATCTCCCCCGTCCGGAAAATTTTGTAAGCCGGAGCATAAGTCAACCTACTAGAATTTATGACAGAACCGGAGAACATCTTCTTTACACGATTCACGGAGAAGAAAGAAGGGATCTTGTTAATATAGAAGATATTCCGGATCATCTCATTTACGCCTTACTGGCAGCAGAAGATACGAGATTTTATAATCACTACGGAATAGATATAGAAGGAATAGGTAGGTCCATTTTAATTAATTTACGCGATAGAAATCTCTCCGCCGGTGGTTCCACCATATCTCAACAACTTGTTAGAACAGCTCTTCTAACTCATGAAAAAACTTTTATGAGAAAAGTAAGAGAAATAATACTAACAATAGAGTTAGAAAGAAGATATACAAAAGATGAAATACTTGAATTTTATTTTAATCAAGTTCCATTCGGTCATAATGTCTATGGAATTGAAACTGCAGCACAATCATTTTTCAATAAATCAACATCGGATCTGACCATTGCGGAATCCGCTACTTTGGTTGCTATGATAAGATCCCCATCAGCTCTTTCTCCATACGGAGATAATTTGGAGTCTTTAATAGGCAGAAGAAATTACATCATAAACAGAATGAGAAGTCTTGGCTTTATTTCGGAAGAAAAAAGTTCCGCTTCGTTAAATGAAGAACCTGAATTCTCACGTTTCAGAAATTATTTAAGAGCACCACACTTCGTTTTACAAGTAAAAGCTGACTTGGAGAATAGGTACGGATCAGATTTTTTAAACCAAAGCGGTTTAAAGATATATACGACTATTGATTTCGAATTACAAAGAAAAGCAGAAGGTGTTGCTAAATTATTTGCAGAAAGAAACAGTGAAAGATATAACGCTCACAATATATCAATAGTAATAATGGATCCGAGCACGGGAGATATCTTATCAATGGTCGGTTCAGCCGATTATTTTGGAGATAAATTTCCTTCGGATTGTATTCCCGGAAAATCTTGTCTTTTTGACCCCTATACAAATGTTTCTTTACGAGGAAGACAACCCGGTTCCGCTTTTAAGCCACTCGTTTATGCTGAAGCTTTCAGAAATGGATATAGTGGAGAAACAATAGTGATTGATGAAAGAACAAACTTCGGAACACAAAGTAATCCTTATATACCCAGAAATTATGACGGTAAATATCGCGGAGAAGTCTCTCTAAGAGATTCTTTAGCTCAATCACTAAATATACCCGCCGTAAAAGTTATGGCCGAAATGGCCGGTCTGAGACAAAGTATCGAAATGGCAGAAAGGTTCGGCATAACAACGTTTACCAGAGAACCACACTTCTACGGCTTACCTTTAGTTTTGGGAGGAGGAGAAGTGAAACTTTTAGAATTAACTTCCGCATATGGCGTTTTTGCAGCAGATGGATTAAGATCTCCCGCTTCTTTTATTTCGAAAATAGAGGACTCTTCAAATAATACGATATTTCAAAGCAATTCAACTCCAAGAAGAATAATAGAATCAGAAATAGCAAAAGAAATAACCGATATATTAAGCGATAACAAGGCAAGATCTCCCGTTTTCGGTAGTAACTCCCTTTTACATTTTGAAAACCATAATGTAGCCGTAAAGACCGGAAGTACTCAAAATTTCAGGGATGGTTGGACTATAGGTTATACTTCCGACGTCGTAATAGGTGTTTGGGCGGGAAATAATAACAATGAATCAATGATCAACGCTCCCGGCATCTCAGTGGCTGCTCCGGCTTGGAGAGTTTTAATGGAGGAATTTTTAAGTAATTAGCCGTTTCTAATAGGCATTACCACATAAAGAAAATCATCATTTCCAACGGGAGTTATTTTTCCCGGACTGGAGTTGTTATTTACGGAAAAAACTACTTCCGATGATTTTATTTCCGAAATACCATCTTTAAGAAAACGATGATTAAATGAAATATCAACTCCTCCTCCTTCCATTTTTCCTTTTATCGTTGTTTTATAACTACCCAAATCTCTATCTTCACTAATAATTATCATTTCTCCCCCCTCATTAATTTTCAACGTAACTTCATTAATCTTACCACTAAACAGACTGGCTGCTTTTATTTTATTCAAGAATTCTTCTTTATCCAATAATATTTCCGTATTGGTTTGTTGAGGAATAATGGTTTCATAGTTTGGATAATCACCTTCTATCAATTTTGAAGTAAGTTGAATTTTGGGATGATCCAATTCTTCCATTTTGGACTCAAATAAGACTTGATTGGAATCAAATTTTATAATTACCTCTTTTTCATTATCGAATATATTTAAAAATTCTTTTGCTGTTTTTTGAGGTAATATAAAAGAAAATTCTTCATTTATTTTTTCTTCCAAATATATTATCTTTTCGGCTAACCTATAACTGTCGGTTGCCGCAATTTTCAAAATATTATTTTTAAACTGAAAGTAAACTCCTGAAATTTCAGGTTTAACTTTCGTGTTAGAAGGGATATCTACAACTTGTTTTAAACCTTCGAAAAGATTGGTTGTTTTTATTTTAATTTCACTTCCATCTTTCACTTCCGGAATTATAGGGAAATCATCCGCATCCAATCCTTTTATTTTAGTTTTATAATCACTACATTCTATCGATAAATTATTATCCCTTTCATTAAAATCAATTTTCTCTTCTTCAGGTAATAAATTTATAAAGCTGGAAAAAACATCCAAGGGAACGGTGGTTTCTCCTTCTTCTTCAGATTTTGTAATAGACCACCACTTCACTCCCACTTCCAGATCCGTTGCCGATAAACATATCAAATTTTCCTCGGTTTTTATATGAATATTCTTTAAAATGGGTAAAGAAACCGATTTAGTAGTTACTCTACCTACTGTAACCAAACCTTCTTTTATTTTATTTTGAGGAATTTTGAATTTCATATTAGTTTTTTTATATTTTATATATTTATTGTTTTTATTAGTGTTTTGGAAAACTCAAATTTTAAGTTTAATTTAGCTTTAATAATAAACGGTGGAAAGCTTTTATGTAAATCGTTAAAAAGTTGTTAAAAACTTATTCAAGTGAATTTTGGCAATTTTTATCCACTTGTTTTAAGTTTTATTATTAACCTTTTTTTAACATCTTTTACACAGATAAAAGTATCTGCTTTATTAAAGCTAACTCTTCTTTCATATCATCCTCATTATCTAATTCCTTTTTAATTTTTTTATGAGAATACATTACGGTGGTGTGATCTTTTCCACCCATTTTTTTACCTATATAAGGAAAGGAATAATCTAATTCTTCTCTTAAAAGAAACATTGCTACTTGTCTGGGTTTCACAATTTCTTTTTTTCTCGAATTTCCTTTCAAGTCACTTTCCGATACGTCGTAAAATTTTGATACAGCTTTCAATATTTGAGTCGGAGAAATATTTTTTGTCGGAGATTCAAGTATGTTTTTTAATATTATTTTAGTTCCGGCAATATCTATTTTTTTGCCTGTTAAATTGTGATGGGCTATAAGCTTATTGAGTGCTCCCTCCAATTCTCTTATGTTTTTTTGAATATTTTCGGCAATATAACTACAAACTTCGTCGGAAATATTTACTTGTTTTTCTTGTGCTTTAGTTTTTAGTATGGCAAGTCTGGTTTCAAAATCGGGAAAATTAATATCGGCAATCATTCCTCCTTCGAACCTTGATCTTAATCTCTCAGTTAGAGCCCTTATAGATTTAGGAGGTCTATCGGAAGAAAGAATAATTTGTTTATTTTTTTCATACAAATCATTGAATGTATGAAAAAATTCTTCTTGTGTCTTTTCTTTTCCGGAAAGAAACTGAATATCGTCTATTATAAGAACATCGATATCTTTATATTTATCTTTAAATTGTTCCATTTGCCCACTTCTTATCCCATTAACTACGCCGGTAATAAATTGTTGAGCCGGTATATATTTTACTCTCTTGGAGGATTTAATTACTTCATTTCCTATGGATTGAAGTAAATGTGTTTTCCCTAAACCTACCTTTCCATAAATAAAGAGTGGATTATAAACCGATCCGGGATTTTCAGCGACGGCATAGGCCGCAGCATGCGATAATTCATTAAAAGGACCTACAACAAAATTTTCAAAAGTGTATTTCGGATTTAAATTGGTATCCTGATCAATATGAAATTGTTCAAACTCCATTTGATTTTCATTTTTTCCTTTTTCCTTTTCTACCTTCTCCTCTCTTTTTTCTTGTTTTTTTATAACATAATTTATGTCATTAACTTCTTTACCCAGACTTTTAACAGCCTCCATGATAGTGTCGTGGTGTTTGTTTTTAAGCCATTCTTTAGTGAAAGAGTTAGGAACGGCAACTTCCATTTTTTCTTTTTCAAAAGAGATTAACTTGGTGTTTTTAAACCAAGTATTAAAGTTTGCTTGAGATATGTTGAGCTGCACTTCAGCTAGAATTGATTGCCAGAATTTATCTTTTTCCATCGTTTATTTAATTTAAACTGTGGAAAAATTATAACATATATAAAAACTGAGGAAAACTCCTAAATAGTCGAAAATATTGTGGAAAAGTTGTTAAAAATAGGTTAATTTAAAAAAATAAAAAGATATTAGAACTCTAAAAATAAGCTTAAAAAAAATATTAAATATTATTTTATTCATAATAGTTTTCCACAACTTCTTAAGATTTTAGTTTATATTTTTTGACATTTTGACTTATTTCAATTAGAATTTATGCCAGTATTAATCTAATTTACCGAAAAAGATGTCTAAGACTTACAACCCCAGTAATAGAAAAAGGAAAAGGACTCATGGGTTTTTGGTTAGAAAGAAATCGAAAGGAGGAAAGAAGGTTCTTAAGAAGAGGCAGATGAAAGGAAGAAAAAAACTTTCAGTTTAATGCTGCCTAAGAAAAACAGACTTAAAAAGAAAAAAGAATTCGACACGGTTTTTATTAATGGATTCAGTAGCAATGATTCTTGTTTAGAATTTAGATTTAAGGAAGTGCCCGAAGGAAAGAAGATCGGGTTAGTTGCTCCGATAAAAATATTTAAGAGGGCTACCGAAAGAAATAGAATTAAAAGAAAGATGGCGGAAGCTACAAAAAGAATTTTGAATTATTTTCCCGAGGGAATTAATGTGATATTAATAGCAAAAAAACCGGTAGAGAAAAAAAGTGTTTCTGAATTAGAGGAGTTAATAAAGAAATTTTTAAACAAAATTCCAAAAAATGATAGGTAATTTTTTTTACGTCGTTTTTTATCAACCGCTTTTCAATCTCTTAATATTTTTCTATAACAATTTAGGAGATTTAGGTTTAGCGGTAATAATCTTAACCTTGATTGTAAAGGGGATTCTTTATCCCGTTTCCGCAAAAGCGACAAAATCTCAAAAGGCATTAAAAGAGATCCAACCGAAAGTTAAGGAAATTCAACAAAAATATAAAGATAATAAAGAGAAGCAAGCAGAAAAAGTTTTAGAACTTTATAACAAGGAAAATATAAGCCCGTTTTCGGGAATTCTACCACTTTTTATCCAATTTCCGGTTATAATAGCCTTATTTCAAATATTTAGAAGGGGGTTGGGGGCCGGGGAGCTCGTTCATTTATATGGAACTATTTCAAGACCGGAAATTATTGATTATCTCTCCTTCGGAATTTTGGATCTGGCTGCTCCGAATATAATTTTAGCCGTCTTGGCAGGAATTGGGCAATTTATTCAAGTGAGAGTGACTATGCCCGATACACCGGGGGAAAATAAGGGTGATTTTGGAGAAATAATGAAGAATCAAATGAAATTCGTATTGCCGATTTTTACTATTTTTATTTTATCCACTTTACCTTCGGCAGTTGGGGTTTATTGGCTTATTACAATAGCTTTTTCAATTGTTCAACATTACTTAGTTAAGGCTTAAAAAAATGCTGGAAAAAAGTGATATAAAAAAGATAGAAGAAATAACAACGGAATTTTTTGAAAAGATAGATTCTGGGATAAGTGCGGAAGTGGAACAAACGGATGATAATAACGTCGAAATCAATGTTAAGATGGGAAATCCGCAGGTTTTAATCGGAGAGAATGGGCAAACTCTTAAAGGGGTTGAAAGGCTTCTTAGATTAGCTCTAAGGAACAATGTAGAAAAAAGACTTTATATTGTTCTTGATATTAATGATTATAAAAGGAAAAAGAGAGAATATTTGGAACAAAAGGCAAGAGAAGCTGCAGACGAAGTTTCTTTAACCGGAGTTGAAAAAAGGATGCCGGCGCTATCGGCAGCCGAAAGAAGGGTGGTTCATATGGAATTACAGAACAGAGAAGATGTGAGAACCGAGAGTGAAGGAAAAGATCCCGAAAGGCAAGTTGTTATCAAGCCGAATGATTAATTTATTTTTTTTCGCTCTTTCAGTTTTCTGATTTCTTCAGGAGTAGAAGTTATTATCTGGTCTTCCGCGTAGGAGGCCAGTATTTTTATAGCAACATGTTTTTTCCCGGCAAAAAATATTCCCTCTCCGACTTCTCCCTCCAGTAGAATATATTTTTCTTCATCGGTAAGATTAAACGTTTTTTGAACGGTATCTATCACTGCCGATGATTGTTTTAAAAGAAATCTCAAGGCCGAATTGGTTATTATGGGTTGTCCATATTCCGATCTCATGAAGTCTGCCACATCTTGAGTTATCGTAGTTAC
>PWPS01000047.1 GCA_003557065.1 Candidatus Nealsoniibacteriota bacterium
TTATCCTGAATTCCGGTTTTCCCTTCTTCTCTTTATAGGTAGGAGTCCAGAAACAGGTAGTAGCGGCAGAGGTAATCGTAATACCTCTTTCTCTTTCCTGCTCCATCCAGTCCATAACCGAAGCTCCATCATGAGTTTCCCCAATCTTGTGAGAGATTCCCGTATAAAATAAAATTCTTTCCGTAACGGTCGTTTTTCCCGCATCAATGTGGGCTATAATACCTATATTTCTATATTTTTCCAATGGATATTCTCTTGACATAATTTTTCTCCTACAAATAAAAAATGCTTAAAGAAAGCACTTTTTATGGAATAATCTTTATTTGGCCAAAAACGCGAAAGCTCTATTCGCCTCGGCCATTTTTTCCATGTTTTCTTTCTTCTTAATAGCTTCTCCTTCGTTTTGTGAAGCCGCAACAATCTCCTTGGCAAGTCTTTCTTTCATTGCTGAACCAGATTTTGATCTGGCTGCTTCCAAAATCCATCTCATGGCTAAACTGGTTCCTCTTTTCTTATCAACATCATATGGAACTTGGTAAGTAGCACCACCTACCCTTTTTGATCGTATTTCTTTTCCGGGCATTACATTATTTAAAGCCTGCTCGAATACTTCAATAGGATCATTTTTCGTTTCTTTCTCTATAATGTCAAAGCAACTGTAAAGAATCCTTCGAGCAATAGATTTTTTTCCATCTTTCATTATATGGTTTACAAACTTCGCCACTAACACATTTTCGAACTTGGGGTCGGGCTCTATCGGGTGAGTTTTATATTTTTTTCCTTTTCCGTCAAACATACTTAAGATTTCTTGGTTCCGTATTTACTTCTGGACTGTTTTTTACCGTCAACTCCCTCACTGTCGAGGGCTCCTCTTACCACAGTATATCTTACACCAGGAAGATCCTTAACTCTCCCCCCTTTGAGCAAGACCACCGAGTGCTCCTGCAAATTGTGTCCTTCTCCGGGAATGTAGCTCGTAACTTCCATTCCGTTACTCAGCCTAACTCTAGCCACCTTTCTCAAAGCCGAATTCGGCTTTTTCGGAGTAACCGTAGAAACTTTCAAACAAACCCCTTTTTTAAAAGGAGAAGAAAAGTAAGATCGTCTGTTTTTTAAATTATTGAAACCGTAAGAAAGAGCAGGTGATTTCTGCTTTTTCTGTGGCTGTTTTCTTCCTTTCCTAATTAGCTGGTTTATTGTTGGCATAATAATAATCTCATTACAAAACTAACCACGCTGTCCGCAATCAGTCGTAAAACAATACTACAAAAAACGGTAGATATTGTCAAGCAACTTGGATATTATAACCCAATTAAAATATCGGTCAAGCGGGGAACCCCGTGAATATTTGAAATATGAAACTCGCTATTGATGGCAAAAACATAAAAGCAAGCATCAGTGCTAAAACAGTCCCTAAGAAACCTCCCCCGAAAGATAAATCGAAAGACGTAAAAGCACGAAGTAATTTTGATCCGTCAAGCGGAGGAATCGGAATAAGATTGAACAGTGCAAGTATAATATTGATAAATATTATGTAGCTGACTGCCATTCCCCAAAATTGCGGAAGAGCGACAAATCTTATCACAACAGAAAAAATAAGAGCTATCAGGATATTGGAGATGGGTCCCGCAGCAGCAACCTTAGCTTCACCATACTTTTGGTCGCTTAAATTATAGGGATTGAAAGGAACGGGTTTAGCATATCCTATAAATATTCCCCCCGTAAAAAGTAGAAAAAGAGGCAGGAGGACCGTTCCGAACGGATCAATGTGCGCAATGGGATTAAGAGTTAGCCTTCCAGCATTTTTCGCAGTCGGATCTCCCAGGTACAAAGCAGCCCACGCATGAGCATATTCGTGAAAAATAGCCGAAAGTATAACTATGAGATATAAAAATAATTTTAATTCAAGATCACTCATATTTGTAAATTATACCAAAAATTAAAAGATATTTGAAGCGTGTAAAGCGAAGAATAATTTATGAATTTTTGACTTTATCACTTTATAATGTATAATAGACTCCAGTATTAATCAAGATGGATGCTAAAAGATATGGCTAAGTGTCAAATTTGTGATAAAAAATCCAGAATAGCCGGCAATTTCGTAAAAACCAGAGGTCAATATAATCCTACCGGAAAAAGAAGAAGAAAACCGAACATTCAAACTCTTTATGTTCCGGAGGGGGTGACTAAAAGGGCTTATAAAGATTTCGCCGGAAAAAAAGTTTCCGCCTGCGCGAAATGCATTAAAAGTATTTCCAAATGAAAACGGGCCGTGGCCTAGAGGCTTAGGGCGCGCGCATGGGGTGCGTGAGATCGCCGGTTCAAATCCGGCCGGCCCGACAAATATTGATCCGTTTCGACGGGTCTTTTATTTTACAAAATTAGTATAATATGTTATAATAACATTATCTTTCACCGAAAGGAGGGCTATCTATGAATAGAAAGCAATATCAGGCAGTTTTACACTATGTCCTAAGTGAAAGAAAGAGAAGGAATATACGAAAAAGAGACCTATCCTCAAGCGGACAACCGGAACTTTCCTGCTTCGCTTTCGGAGAAGCTTTCAATCTGGTTGAAGTGCAATTAATGTATACACGTCAAGATTGTGGCGAATGGAATGTTATAAAAAGAAATGATGAAATTCTGGAATTGGCATACAATTATTGCAAACACGGAAAAAAAAGCGGTGTGAGGTAAATATCTTGAGTGGCGCCAGTGCGCCACTCTCTCTTTGCCGGAATATGTGCTAATATTTCAAAATATGAATCTTTTGATACCAACGATAATGATACTTTTGACGGGCTCGGCTCTTTTTTCCTGTAGTGAGGCAGCTTTATTCAGCGCCCCCGTAAACAAGGTTAAGGAATTGGAAGAGAAGGGTAAATTCGGAGCTCGCTCTCTTTTGAAAATAAAAGAAAATATGAGGCCTTCAATAACGGTCCTGGTTGTCTTTACTAATATTTTCAATGTAGCGGGAAGCACCTTGGTCGGAATGATTACGACGGAAACACTGGGAAGCGCCAAAGTTGGAGCGGTTTCCGCCATACTCACCTTCTTAGTTATAGTTTTCGCTGAAATAATCCCGAAAAGCATCGGTGACGTCTTTTCAATTCCGATAGGGTTAAGAATAGCCAAGCCGGTCCTTTTAATGACAAGAATATTAAAGCCTTTTGTTTGGTTGATAGAACTGATAACTTCACCTTTCCCCAAAAAGAAAAGGCAAATAACCGAAGGGGAGATTAAAACACTAAGTCGTCTGGGTTATCTGGAGGGGGTAATAGAAAAGGACGAAAGAGACATGATCAATCGAGTTTTTATGTTAAATGATCTTAAAGCGAAGGATATCATGACTCCCCGAATCGTTATATCGGCTCTGGAGTCCGAAACTGAATTGAGTGAAATTGAAAAGGAAATTTACGAAATGTCTCACTCCAGAATTCCAGTTTATGAAGAAAGTCTTGATAATATCATAGGAATATGCCACTTAAGAGACCTCCTCAAAAATATCGGTCAAGATAAAAAAGATAAAAAAATTAAAGACCTAATAAATTCGGAGGTGATAACCGTTTCCGAAGATGTTAAAATAGACAGACTGATCCCGTTGTTTCAAAATAAAAGATGCCACCTTGCAGTGGTCAGAGACGAGTTCGGAGGAACATCCGGAGTAGTTACCCTGGAAGATGTTTTGGAGCAAATTATAGGAGAAGTGGTAGACGAATTCGATAAAGAAGTTGACTTGAGAGAAAAGGCTAAAAGGTTAAACTCGGAAAAAAATTAAAATCCACCGATTTCTTGCATTTTTTTAGCTGCTTTTTTCTGGATCTTTTTAAAAGCCTCGTTGGTGCATTCTTTCACTAAGACTTGGGCCTTATCTATACCGATTTCACTACCGATTTCAATCTCTTCCACCTTCATTTGTCCATTAACAACAACTTTAACCCCTTCTTTCTCACAAATTTCCCTCTCTTTGGCAA
>PWPS01000017.1 GCA_003557065.1 Candidatus Nealsoniibacteriota bacterium
ATAGTTGTATTCTAATTTTCTTTAAGCTATCCATACGTCTAAACATCATATCATATCGCTTAAAAATTATCAATCGGACTCCCTCTCTGCTAATTCTACGACTACCGTGTCGGTCCAATCCCCTCTCATATATTCAATTTCAACTTTGTCACCGGGAATAAATTCCAAAATTACTTCGTATAACGGGTTTTCTCCATCCAGTTTTATCCCGTCTATTGAAAGAATTATATCCCCTTCTCTGAGTCCGGCTTTATGAGCGGGAGTTCCGGATTCAACCGCCGGTTGTCCCTGTCCACCTCTGATTATCAATGCACCGTAATCGATGTGAAGTCCTCTCATTTCCTTTTCATATTCGTCTATCATAACGTAACGAACTCCCAAAAACGGGTGAACTATTTTACCATGTTCCAAAACGGATTTTATCATCCTTTTGGCTTGATTTATCGGAATTGCAAAGCCCACATTATCGGCACCGAAATCCTTGGCCGTATTTATTCCGATAACTTCCCCTCTTAAATTAAGTAACGGTCCTCCTGAATTTCCGGGATTTATAGCCGCATCGGTTTGAATCATTCCCTCCAATCTTTCCAAACTCCATCCATCGCGAGCCCAGATATCTCTTACCAGTCCGGAAACCACTCCGACCGAAACCGAATTCTTAAGCTCTCCAAGGGTATATCCGATCGCAATTGCGGTTTGACCCAATCTAAGCCCATCGGAATCACCCAAAGAAAGAGTCGTATAATCTTCTCCTTCCACTTTCAGAAAAGCCAAGTCTCTTATTATATCCTTGGAAACCACCTTTGCGGGAAGCTCCTTACCGTCATGTGTGATTACGTAATATTCGGTATCCCTACTTACAACATGCCTGTTGGTCAATATATATCCGTCTTCGGAGATAAAAAATCCCGAACCACTTATATCAGCCCCTTTCGTTTCAATCGCAACGACACCCTCAATTGCTTTCTCAACCGTTTCTATTATCATCTCCTCATGCAGAACCTCGGGCTTATAAAAGTCCACCTCCTTATCCGTTTCGGAAACCGCTTTTTCCTGCGGGGAATCCATATTCAATTCAACGTTATAGCCGAGTCCGGCAAAAAACCCCAGCCCCATAGCTAAAACAAAAATAACGAAAAGATATATTTTGTTGGAAGTGTTTTTTTCAGTCATATTAGATAAGGTAAAAAGATTATTATTCCGATTATAAGTGAGGTGATGGAAGCGATAAGAACCGCTCCGGCGGAAATATCTTTTATATTTTTTACTCTTACATCATAATCCGGCTGAACTATGTCCAAAGTCCTTTCGACTTGTGAATTTATAAGCTCCATGGAAAAGACCGTACCGATTAAAAATATTATAATAACCCTCTCCCAAACTTCCAAAGGAAAAATATACGATAAGGAAAGCGCCAAAACGGCCATCAAAAACATAAAGCGGAAACTTCCCTCTTTTGAAGCTATCCCAAGCCCTCGAAATGCGGGAGGAAATCCTTTGAAAAATTTTTTAAATTCGGTAATCACTTTTTAGTTTTTCAGCAAATTGTGCAGCTTTATGAAGATCTTCTTCCGAGGGACGTCCTTTTCTTATCCCTCCGATCAATTTGGTGGGTCCAATATCGTCATAACCCGGACAGTTGAATTCCCCTATCACCTCCCAACCCTTTTCTTCAAAAATCTTTTTAATCCTTTTATGGGCATTGTTTAAAAGTTTAATCGGTATACCGCTGGTCGTTATCAAAAAAACTTTTTTCTCACATCGGGGCAAAGATTTTATCATTTCTTCAAGCTTGGAATCAACCCTCCCCAGATAGACACCGGAAGAAAATCCTATGATATCTTCCTTCTTGAAGTCCTCGGGATGAAAATCTTTCAAATCCAAAACCCAGCAATCCAGAACCGAAGCAATTCTTTTTGCAACTTTCGGTGTATTTCCATGACGAGATGAAGCCTGAACGATTATCATTACCTTAATTTTAGCACAAAAAACAGGCTGAATAAAAGATCTCTACGAAAAATATAATCAGACTTGAGGTCAGCTGAGCAGGTAAAAAGGCAACCCAACCGAAGACTGAAAAAAGAAAAAGTCCGACTCCTCCGAATATCATAACAACCGGTAAAAGTGGTGCGATAAATAAGTTGGAGAAAGGTGATAAAAAGGGGATATTTTCAAAATATATCCAAATTAAAGGTAAGACAAAAATTTGAGCGGATAAAGTAACTGCCAAAGTATCGGGAATGAATTCGGGTAAGTTTAAAAATAATGACGATATTCTTTTTTTAATTTTGCGATGTGCGTAGGGATCATATTCGGTAAGAAATTTTTTAATTCTTTTTGAAAAAATTATTATCCCCGCCGCAGCGGAAAAAGAAAGCCTGAAACCGATATTATTAATAAGAGAAGGGTTAATCAAAAGCATAAAAAAGGCAACCAAAACCAAACTCCTTATGGATACGGATTTTCTTCCGAACATTTCAGCTAAAATAAAAAGAAATCCCATAATTCCCGCCCTGATTGCGGACGGCGGAGCTCCCACCAGAAGAATAAAGATAAAAAGCAAAGAGATCGAAAAAATCGATTTCATTTTTATCTTCAAAAGATGAGCCAACCCCATCAAGATTCCGGAAACTATAACAATATGTGTTCCGGATACCGCCAAAAGATGCGCAACACCGACTAAGGAAAATTTTTCTCTCAATAAGTCGGGAATATCCGTTCTGTCACCCAAAAGAACAGCTTTTAAAATCGATGATTCCGGATAAGTCATTCCCTTATCGATTCTTTGAGAAAGGGTTCTTCTAATGGAAAAAAGAGAACCTCTGAAGCTTTTCATCTCTCCGATAAGTTCTACTTCAGGATCAAAGAAAGAAGCACTTATTATGTCGTTATGCATCGATTTTTTCATCTCTTTCGGAAACGATACCGGCTTACCGGTCACCTTTACAAGAGTTCCGAATTTCGGAGATCCGTCCAGGTTAAGGTAAAATCTTTCATCTTTTCCCTTTATTTCGGCAACGGGACGATCTTCTTCCACAACTACCGCAGTTACGGTTATCTTTTCACCCTCAAATATCGGTAAAATAAACTCCGTTTGATGAAAATTAGGATGCAAAAACCCAAAAAAAAGTGCAAAAAATAATATGGGAGCGGGTTTTACGAATAAAAAAACCGAAAATAATAATAAAAATAACAAATTTCCGGAAGAAATTATCCCGAAAATAAAAAACAGGCAAAAATAAAATAAGATTAAAGAATAATTTTTACTTTTCGCGACTAAGTATTGAAAAATGTTTCAATAGATTATTCAATCGAGTAATATTTATCGGCAGTTTAAGGCTTCCTGATTACAAAAAACCGGCTTCCGTTGCCGATTTCATAAATCTCCCTATTTTTAAAATTATCTTATTTCGCAAATATCAAAATTATCTCTTATATCTTCAAAAACTTCTTGAACCAAAAGATCATCCACTTCTCCGGAGAATTCAGGATCAACGGTGTTCTTTTTTTCGAATTTTTGTAAGTAGTAGCGTTTTGCCCCCTTTACGGTCTCGGCAATCTCCAACAAGTCACTCTTTTGATGTTTCGGCAACACTGTAGTTCTGAACTCATAATCATCCATTCTTTTAATTATATCCATTGAGGTCTTTAATTTTTCGGGATCAATATCGATACCCACAAATTCTTCATATCGATCAATCGGTGCCTTTATATCCATTGCGACATAATCCAAAAATGATATGACCTCCTTTAGCATTTCCGGATTTGATCCGTTGGTATCAAGTTTCACCCTATACCCCGAATCGGAAATATTCTTAATAAAGTCGGGAAGTTCTTTATGTATCGTCGGCTCTCCCCCGCAAATAACCACTCCTCCCAAAACTTTTTTTCTTTTATCCAGGAATTCAAAAAAATAATCTTCTTTTATTTCCGAAAGTTCCGAAATCTTTTCTTCCAAGACCAAATCCG
>PWPS01000051.1 GCA_003557065.1 Candidatus Nealsoniibacteriota bacterium
CCTTAAGGTGTTAATTGCTATCCTTTTTTGGGCTTTGCTCCTCACTAGGTAACTCCTCCTTTTCAAAATTTATCCCCATTGACCAATTCCAGGGGTGAGGGCTTACAGAATACATTCTATCAGAGAGTTTTTTGTGTTCCTCCTTGAGTTTCTCTAATTCTTCCGTTAGGATTTCCTTGGCAAGTCCTAGATATTCAACGTTCTCCAGGGCTTGATTAAATCGGCTTATTTTTTTCTCTATGCGGGTAAGTTTCCAATGGATTTCAGCTCCTGAGAAATGTGACTTTTTCATTCCTAGGGACCTCCTCTCTATAAATTCTCTACAAAGTCCTTGAAGTTTTCTTCTTTATCCCAAGTACCTTTCTCCAATTCATGATGTTTAATTAAGTCAAACACCTGCTCTGCATAAGGTTCATCAGTATTAACGATTAAGTATTTGTTGTCAGATGGTAGTATTTTACCACTATTAGATACCTTGGCTACAAAAAATCTTTTATTTTCCAATATTATTCATCCCTCCTTATGCCATGAATGGGTCCCAGACCTCTACCTTATATCTCTTATTGATTACCATTTCATCCCCTTTAGCTTGGCAGAGTTCCAGATAAGGACACTCCCCATAGAGGGTACAAGCATCGGTATTTATCACATACCGGTCGGCTTTTTTTGCCTGTTCTATTTCCCACATAATCTGGAGGGCATTCTCTACATAAAGTTCCAAATCCTCCTCCGTTTTTGAGAATATATCTCGCTCGAAGGTTTGTTTCGTCTTGGCAACTAGGATGGCATTTATTAAAACCCCATCACATTCTCCAAAGATATCTTTAACTGCGTAGGCATACCCATCTAATTGTAAGGAAGGGTGGAATTGCTTGAAGAAACTCCCACCTAGCATGGAGGTAGTCTTGTGATCCATGATGTAGGTCATGCCATTCCACCTTACAGTCAAATCTACTTTCCCTGTGAGGTAATAGGAAACTCCCTCTATTTGACCTAGGAATACCTTGAAAGGGAACTCATTGGAGAGGATTTGGAAGGGTTCCTTCGGGTAGGCTTTGAAATACCCAGATAGGATATTAACCCCATTTACCAAATTCCTCTTAGGGTCCTCTTGTTGGGGCTGGAGGGAAATTTTTCCTTCCTCTGGCGTTGTAGGGGGCGGGACATGGGCATTCCAGTAATTGGAAAATTCCCGAATAGCCTTTCCCTCATCTCTAAATTGATACCATGATGCTAGGGCCTCATGCATAGCCCCTCCGAATACGAGGGCTTTGGAAGTCCTATCAGGGACTATATTTAGGATATGTCGGTAATACCCCCTCTTCCTACACTTGAGGAAGTCTGACATGGTGGAAAAATCCATACTGACTTCTTTTTTCTCCTGAGAATCTAGTGTCATTCTCCCTTTACCTCCTTCTTGTCTTTGACAGGTGTTATGTAAGCTGCTTGGATTATACATAGGGCATTTTTATCCAGGGAATAGGCAAGGAGATAATCCCTACCTATTACCTCTAGAAGTTGAAAGGTGTCATCCTTGTATTCTATCATCTCTGGGGGTAGGTCAGAATACATTTTAATCTGTCCGAATCTCATTTCTTTATACCACTTCCCAGGGTTGGTACTTTGTCGGAGTTGGGGGGTGGGTAATACCTAAATCCTTTCTAGACTTCCCACAACTCTTACATGGGATGGTAGGTATTACATTATCATGGTAATTCCTATCGTCATAACCCCCTTTTAAGGCTTGCTCAAAATTGCAGCCCTCACATTTTAGGGTAGCTGAAAAATCCCGGCGATATTGGTGGGTTATTTCTTCTATTTTCATTCCTCCTTCGCCTCCTTCGCTTTTTTAAGTTTCTCTTGTAACTTGGCTTTTAACTCGGGAGTTAGGTAATCGAATGGGTCGGCTGGGGGTTTGGGGGTTGCTTTCCCCTTCCCTTTCCCTTGGCGATTTTTTATGGATCTTTTTCTCGAATCAGAAATTGCTATCTGCCTAGACTCCCTTAGAAGGTCAATCTCCTGGCGCATTTCCTCGGGGGTCATGTCGGCAATAGGTCTAAGGACACGTTGGATTTTAGGGTCAATATCGTCTAGGGTAGTTACCTTATAAGACCCATCCTGATAGATGCTTACCTCCCCAATATCCCAGTCTATCCATTGGATAATCCCATCCAACCCTGTGGACTTTATGGTAACCCTATCTCCGGGTTCTATATTTATCATTTCTCTCCTACCTCCTCTCCTTGGTAATGTGGGCAATTCTCAATATGGAGGGTTATTTTTATCCCTGTTTCAGGTGGGAATTGGCGACATACATTTATCTTGGTATGGGAAGTCATATGCTTGGCAGCTTGAAGTGCAAAGCAACTTCCCTTCTCCTTACATGAATTGCATTGGAGGGTAGTCATTAGGTTCCTCCTTTTGGGTTAGGAAATTTGTAACTACTGCAAAGTAAAGACGACAAGCCGCATGGATTAGGTGTTTTTCAGAGGTATCTCCTGCTAGGAATCCATAGATGTGTATAAGGGCATGGTTTAGGTGCTCATGGGTAGGTATCTTCATCCAATTCCATTTTCCATATTTCTTCCCGCCATTTTTTAATAGCTTTGATAACTCGAAAAGGTATATAGGGTGAACCTGGGTAAAGTCATAAGGCGAGGAACTTTGCTTTCCTCCTTTGCTGTTTGTAATTGCCGGGGCATCGGGTCCTATCCCTGGGATTAGGGCTTTGGGGGTAGGTAAATCTGGTTCCTTAGAATGGCAATCCTGGCAATAGTAAAAACCATCCGCTAGAATACCCTCCATGAAAGGGAAAGGTTTCTGGCAATCATAACAGTATAAGGTATCTGGAATGAAATTAGATTCCATCTTCTTCACCTCCTTCTCGAATCCTCTCCCTAGTCATAAGGAACCCCATTTTATCCTCCTTTAATTCCGTGGAAAGGATGGCATTTTTGGCTCGGGTTTTTACCTCAATCCCTTGGGATTTTAATAAGCATATTAGCCTAGAAATTCCCTCGAAGTAATCACTCCGGGTAATTATTGGAATCTCAGGGGTAGGGTCAATATTATTATCCTTACACCTCATTACTAGATCTCGGTAGAATCTCCTCTGCTTATCTGTGGGGGTATGCTTTGCCTTTTCGTATTCCATTTCTCCAATTTTACTGGAAAAATCCAAATACCTATTATGACCATAATTTTTTCTATTCCTGGCCATTTTCTTCACCCTTTCTATTTAGGGAATCCTTGGTAGTGAATCCCCTTGGGTATCTCATGGCAAGTTTTTTGTTATTCTGACGGGCTACCTCCTCCAAGGGAATTCCTAGGGCATAGCATAGGTCTGAGATATGCCAGAGGATATCTCCTAATTCTTCCACAAGATGCGGGGTAGAAATACTATGACCCTGACCGAAGGCTTTCCCCACATGGTCGGCAACTTCCCCTGATTCTCCGGCAATCTTGAGAGTATTGTAAATGAGTAAATCCTGGGAAGTTAGGTTTGAATTATGAGTAACCCTAGCCATCCTCTCGTATTCGTCAAAAGTAAGTGATTCTTTTGTACCCAAGGGGGGAGGCGTAGGCTTTGACCCAAGTCCCATCTTCGGTTTGTCCTCTGTAGTACCCTCTTCCATCATAGTCAATATATTTCCCTCCTTTTTTTATCTTGCGTCCAATGGCAGCCTCCAGGAATCTTTTGGCAACTCCCGGAGGCATATCCTTGAATTCGGTGTCGAAGTCTAACCTCATGGGGTAGACTCGATTCTATGTATTTGGGTATCTCCGACATAAATCAGGGTAATTAGTTTCCCGTCTGAGGTATAAGATACCAAACGGATTACCTCCTTACTTTGACCTTCTACTTTATGAA
>PWPS01000008.1 GCA_003557065.1 Candidatus Nealsoniibacteriota bacterium
ATGATGTTACAGTACAGGACTTTGAGGAAGGCCAGTTAGCCCGGGTGACAGAAGCAGAAAGAGTGGAATGGGCCGATGATTCTTGGCATTTTTACCAAGGACGGGCATATGTTTTTGCCGGTAGTGACATGGCAGTGCTTAATTTTCAAAACCAAAATATTTACCTGGAAAGTACTCCCGAACAGATGCAATCTGCGGCCAAAAGGATAAGTGAAATGACCGTAGGTGAGTTAAGGGATCGGATAAGAGAAATTGAATCTTACGGGGGAGATGCATCTAGGGTCATTGTGGAACTGCATATGAGGTTTTCCTTGCCAATGGCAGGATTCATATTTGCTCTAGTGGGAGCGCCCCTAGGAGTGAAGCGGCAGCGAAAGGGAACATCTTATGGATTTGGGTTGAGTATAGTAATAATATTTATTTATTATATCGTAATAACTATAACAAATACATTGGCCCAAGAGGGAACAATCGCACCGCTGGTTGGCCCATGGCTGCCCAATGTATTATTTGCCGGCTTGGGGCTGGGTTTAATATTTAAAACCTCCAGATAGAGGAGGAATGATTAATGGATGGATATTTACTAATAACAGTACTAATTTTAACAGGTGGAACCATTGCTTATGTGGGTGATAGGATTGGCATGCGCGTAGGTAAAAAACGCCTTACCCTTTTTGGCATAAGGCCAAGGTATACATCGATATTAATAACAATCATCACCGGCCTGCTCATTTCCGGGGCAACCATTGCCGTATTAGTAGCCATATCTGCCGATGTAAGGACAGCACTTTTCCAAATGAAGGAAATCAAGGAGGACCTGGCCGTAACTAAGGATACCTTGGAGCAGACCCAGGATGAGTACAGGATGGTTTCTGCCCAAATAGAGGCTAAAGCCAATGAATACTCAGAATTACAAGATAGGTATGAAAGGCTCATAGATGACTATGACGATCTTTCCGATGAATATGAGAATCTCTTTAGCTCATTTTCTTCCCTGGAGATTGAATATGACACCTTATCTAAGGACTATGAGGGATTGTCAGGGGATTATTCTATGTTAGAAAGCCGTTTCCTTGATTTGAGTTCTCGCTATGAAAGCCTCTCTTCTGAGTATGATGCTCTCCTTACAGAGTATCAATCTCTATCTTCCGAATATAATCAGCTCATTAAGGCATATGACAGCCTAGAGTCTGAGTACAATACCCTCACATCTCAATATGAAACCATAGAAAGGGAATTGGAGGACACAACAGTTGAAAGGGACAGGATTAATGCGGAGCTCTATCAATCCAGGGAAGAACTGGAGCATGTCACCGGTGAATTAGAAAAGGCTGAGTATGATTTGGAGCAGGCGAGGAATAACCAAGTACAACTGGCAGCCAGGATAGAGCAGCTCATGGGCGAGCAAAGGGACTTGGAAGATACCATAAGAGACTTGT
This sequence comes from Candidatus Nealsoniibacteriota bacterium, assembly GCA_003557065.1. Lineage (GTDB taxonomy): Bacteria > Patescibacteriota > Minisyncoccia > Minisyncoccales > PWPS01 > PWPS01. The sequence goes on from PWPS01000008.1 coordinate 1,440, forward strand.
GGACGGGCTTAGAAGGAATGCTCGGCGGCAATGTGGTCTTTCGCACGGGAGAGATTATCCTATCTCAAACAATGGAAGCAGGAGCTGATATGGAAACTATTCACAACAAGATCCTGAGTTTTCTCATGGATGCCAATACCATTGCTTTGGAACGGGGAGCCCAAATAGAAGACGATAGAGATAGTGCCATATGGTTTGACAGAGTTGAACTAGAGAAACTTTATGATGAAATAAGTGAAATGGAAGGAAAGGCCGTGGTCCGCATGATATCAGCTACCAATACGGTCCTAGGGGACCCTGTGTGGGCATATTTTCAGGTATTTCCCGACGAAAAGATTTTTAGTGAAAGTGAAGTCATCGTTTCCAGGACTATTGCAGACACCGCCGATGGAGGCCTCATACAGGCGGAGCTCTTTTCCATGCTGGCTGAGGTTAATTCTATAGCAATAAGCCGGGGAATGGCCACAGATTATCAAGGGACTGTAGGCAGGGTCATTTCCATGACTGAATTCCAGACGGCCATTGGCAAGATTGTAGATGCGGGTACGCCCGTGACAGTGTCCATAGTGGCTACAAAGGATACTTATAGGGCCATGGGGCCCCTAGATGTTCAGTTCCTTGTGGAATTAGAAGACTAAAGGGTGTATTTGGAAAAACTGAAATATTTTGCATGTATAAAGGGAAAAATTTGATGATTATAGCAGGAATTTGCTCAGGCCTGTCGAATATTTAATAAGCGAGATACTACTGAAATCCAGGTAATGATATTGAAATATATTCTGCTGGCAAAAGGGGAGGTGAAATCAGTAGATTCCAGTAGAAATTTGGGGTTATTTCCTCTAATATCGGACAAGCACTATGAGGAAACATGGCCACTCATTAGCGCTTTAAGATTATATGGGTGATACCCTATGATTTAACCTTACAAATAACAAGAAGGAGGAAAAATAAGTGAACAAAAGATTGATAGCAGTAACCATACTTGCATTACTTGTCATAAGCGCTCCAGTGATGGCCAGTCCTTTTCCCGACCTTGAGCCAACACACTGGGTTTATGACCAGGTGAACATTCTTTATGCAGCAGGATTGTTATTGGGATATCCCGATAGGACGATAAAGGTTAGCCAAGAAATGACAAGGGCTGAGGCCTTTCGACTAGTAGGCGATACTTTTCAGTACCTAAATGATAGGATTGATGCACTAAAGGATAAAGATTTATGGGATGACAGTGTTCAGGAGACTGACCAATACTTAAGGACCATAGTACAGGAGGCCCTTATTGACCAAGTAGGCCCCCAAGTGGATCCGGAAATGGTTGATGAAATTGTTGCAGCCATTGCAGAAATGAAAGAAGAGTACGATGCATTGCTAGCTAGCCTAGGTGGGGATATAGCAGCCATTGATGTTAAGCTTGACCAAGAGATACAACGCCTTGAAGCTAGCTTGAAAGAACAGGGATTAAGCATTGAAGAGCTTGAAAGTTATGGAGTGGATATTGAAGAACTAAAGGACAGCTATGCAGCGGTTAAGGAACTGATTAAACAGATTGATGCCACAGGGGATATAGCTGACCTTCAAGCCTTTTTAAGTGCCTTTGAAGACTCCATTGCTGAACTGCAGGACTCCATAGACGACCTTGATGGGAAGTATGCACGCATGCGAGAGGGAATCAACATGCTTGGCGATTCCTTTAAGGAAGATGTAGAACGCATTGATGATGCTATGGCTAGGCTTAGGCAACAGGTGGCTAGCTTGATTAGCGCTGACATCAATGCTTTAGAAGAACTCTTTGCAGATGAAGTTGATAGGCTTGACGAAGATATTATAGGCCTTCACAATGAGATCATGGAACTCAGGTATACAGATTTAAAGTCCTTAGAAGATGAGCTTGCAAAGCATGCCATTGAAGCAGAGCTTAAACATGCTGAGTTGTTAGCCGAGCTTGAAGAAATGAGGGCACAGTTCTCTCAAGATTTTGCCATTGTGACGGAAAGAATTGACCAGATTGATGGAAGAATTGACGAAGTAGATGGAAGAGTCGACGAAGTAGACGGAAGAGTTGACGAAGTAGATGGAAGAGTCGACGAAGTAGATGGAAGAATTGACGAAGTAGATGGAAGAATTGACGAAGTAGATGGAAGAGTTGACCAGGTCGACGGAAGAATTGACCAAGAGATAAGTGGTGTAAGCCAAAGGATAGACCAAGTTGAACAAAAATCCGACGAAGCCGACGAAGAGCTTCGCTCAGCCCTAGACGGTACTTTGGAAAGAATAGAAGCCTTAGCAAAGGCCTTAGACAGGGTAAGTA
>PWPS01000018.1 GCA_003557065.1 Candidatus Nealsoniibacteriota bacterium
GTAAGGATGATATATAACCCTCCGAGATTAATTCGGAAAGATCAATTAATCCATCTTCTTCACAATTGGCAACTTCATGATTGCATATCTCTCCTCCTAGATTTTCAGTCAAAGATAGAGGAAGTCTTCCTTGATTATCAATTTGATAAGATAAAATAGCATTCTGGATTGAATTTATATGATTTTCTCTTGTCGCATCCCTTGCTGCTGCGAATTGTCTTCCCGGATTAATGGCGATAATGACTGCCGCTGCCAAGATGGCTATTATTCCGATTACTATTAAAAGCTCTATTAAGGTGAAGGCTTTTCTATTCATGGTTTTTATTTTTCACTTATACCCTCCTCCAACTCCTCCGCTTTTCCGTCCATTAACTTTTCAACTTTATCATCGAATTTTTCAAAATCCTTTTCGGATCTTTCATAAGCAGAAACGGCATGTGAAAGATGTCTTCCCAATTTATCAAAGTCATCTTTAAAAATTTTCGCATCGCGCTGAATTCTTGAAATACTTTTTATTATTTCTTGAGTTTTTCTTGATATCTGAGTATCTCTAAACCAGTGTTCTATCGCCTTTAAGGTTAAATACGCCGTATTCGGAGAAGCTAAAATAACCTTTTTCTGTCTTGCATATTCAACAACATCGATGTCGGTATCCATGTTGATTTCGTAATAAACCGCTTCCGCCGGTATATACATTATCGCAAACTCGACCGTTCCCTCCGAAGGTCGAATATACTTATTGGCTATATCGGTAATCTTCACTTTGGCATCTTTTAGAAATTGTTTTCTGAATTTATCTCTCTTCTCCTTATCGTTCTCTTCTATCATCTTTCTATAGTTATCAAAAGGAAATTTCGAGTCAATCGGCAAAATCTTATCGTTCGGTAACTTCAAAACCGCATCAACTTGCTGATTATTTTCAAACATATATTGAGATTGGTAGAAGTCGGCTGAAAAGTATTCTTTCAAAATGTGTTCCAAGCTGGCCTCTCCCCACTCACCTCTGGCCTTGGGAGAAACAAAAAACTGTTGAAACGAACTTACATTCTCCATCGCTTCTTGGATGTTATTTATTTCACTTCTTAATTTTTCCGTTTCCTGCGTAAATGTTCTTATCTGTCTATGCATCGCTTCGGATGTTCCGTCTACGGTTCCCCTCACCTCTTTCAATTGCTCGGTTATCAGATTACTCAGATGATCTTCCAAGTCTCTTATTCTTCTTTCCTGCTCCGCTTCATGTTTTATCTTTTTAATCCAAAAGATAAAAAACCCGACTATCGCGAAAATTATTAAGGTTGATATAAGTATTACTTCAATCATATTAAAAGTTGACCAAAAAATATTTCTGAAAAAAGGAAGGCAAAATAAATTAAGAAAAGAATAATAGCCTCCCTTCTGGTTAATCTATTGCTGGTTCTTACGAAAAACCAAAGAACCAAACCACTTAAGATTAAAAACATCCTACTTATGGAATACGGAGCAAAGTCCACAATCTCTATCGGGTTTATCATTGTTACAACACCCAATACAAGTGTTGAAGACATAGCCACTGCTCCGGTAAGGCCGCCCAAAATCATCCATGAACGGCCCCTGGTAGCCAATTTAACGGAAAAATATATCTCGGGCAGAGCAACTCCGGCACCGACAAGCATTATCCCTATAAGAGCTTCCGGCACATTAAAAATTACTGCAAACTCTTTGGCGGAATAGACAATCCCTTCAGCCGAAAAGATAACTATCAGAAAGCTTCCCAAAAATATTAAAAACTGTTTAAGATAACCTTTTTTTCCGATAATTTCACCATCATATTCTTCGTAATTTTTAATAAAATTATCTTCTTTCTTGAACAACCAATAAACGTAAAGGAAAAAAGACGTTATCAGAATCAATCCGTCAATCCTGGAAAGCCCACCATTACTCAAAAGAACGAAAACCAAAATCACTGAAAAAACCGCAAAAGTGGTTCCGGATCTGACGGTTCTGGATTGCACAAGAATTCCTTTCACCACAAACGTACAAATCGCCACAGCTAAAGTAAAAAGTATTATATTTTGACCTATTACATTCCCTAAAGAAAGTTCCGGAATTCCTTCGACGGCAGCTCTTATTCCGATCGTCAATTCGGGCAAAACCGCTCCGAGAGAGACGGTGAAAAAAGCTACCACATATTCTTTCCACCCCAGCGAATAAGCCAAACGGGACAAGGAATCTATAACCCACCTGCTGGATATTATTATCGCCAGACAAGAAAGAATGAATATCGATATTTCAAAAAAAGGCATCAGAGCAAACTTAATATTACATCTTTATTATACACGAACTCATAAAGCATTCCCAAAATAAAAATAAGTATTATGGGATAGGTTAAAAGCTTGTACTTTGCAGTCTTGTATTTCTGATACATTATAGTAATCAAAATAGCATCTATCGCCAAAAATACGGCACCTATGATTGAAATCACACCGATATAGTCGGTTACTCCCATCAAAAATAAGAAAAGAGGAATAAATGTTATAAGAGCCCAAGATAGGTGTTTCGAAAGTCCTAAATCATACCAAAGAATCTTTTTCAAGGTAAGCCCTAAAGTCACAAAGGAAGTGAAGGTTGCCAGAAGACCGAAAACCAAAGCCAGTCCGATAACTCTGTTATCCAAATAATCCATAAGCCCCAACATGGCTTCCGGAGTGGTTCGCTCTCCCGTAATACCGACTACTATAATCACAAAAGCACTGTAAATTAAAATTGGTAGAATTATCGCAACCGGAATAACTTTTTTTATCTTTTCTTTTTGGCCCGCCAAAAGCTCTTCCACTTCGGGTATCAAAGCCGCACCCCAGAGTGAAAAAAGTACCGCCCCATATGGCAGAAACAAGTCACCACTCAAGCCCTCCCCCACCTGCAGAAATTTCATCGGCTCCATTTCGGGCCATCCTCTAAAAAGAATAAGAGCCAAAACCATAACAAATCCTACAACTCCCAGAAATTCAATTTTCTCAATCGCTTTTATTCCGAAAAATATCAAAGCGGACCCTATAATAAAATAAGTCAAAGTATAGACTACCTCACCACCGCCCAAAATAGGCTCGAACAGACCGGACAAAAATTGCCCACCAAGAATAATATAGGCCAATATGGCACCCATCATCCCGACAATCCCGGAAAAAAGAGAAAGATTCTTAGCCCAAGATCCAAGATGAATTTTTGCAAATCCGGGAAGGCGATTATGATCATCCGTTCTCAAAGCCAAATCGGCAAAAAAAGTATGAATCAGAATTGAAATCAAGCCCAAAAATAAAAGGTAGAACAAAACTACCCCGAATCCAACTTGTGCCGTTATATAAGGCAAGGCGAAAAGACCCGCCCCTATTATCGTTCCCGACAAAATCGAAACCGCATAAAAGAATTTCATGATGTACGACTGTAAATAAAACTTACACAAACATTTTATATAAGATTACAACAAAAATAACCGATTTGAAAGAGTGGTTAAGTAAAATTTATCTCTTGAAGGATTATAAATAAATTAATAAAAATACCTCCGATAAAGGAAGTATTTTACAGTGGTGACCCCGAGGGGATTTGAACCCCTGTTACCAGGATGAGAACCTGGCGTCCTAAACCGGGCTAGACGACGGGGCCATGCTATTTTCTGGTTATTATTATAATTAAAAAAAACTTTCTGTAAAGGAAAATTTACATTATCTTTCTATTTTCATAGTTAAAC
>PWPS01000025.1 GCA_003557065.1 Candidatus Nealsoniibacteriota bacterium
TATGGAAATCCTTCTTCTATTCATAAATTCGGCCAGGAGGCTTTGGTAGCTATAGACGGAGCCAGAGAGAGAATAGCTGAATTTTTAAATTGTGAAGCGGAAGAAGTCTATTTCACGGGATCGGCTACCGAGGCTAATAATATTTTTATACAAGGAGCAATTCGAGAAAAGGAAAATTCTCATGTCATTATTTCTGCGATTGAGCATGATGCAGTTTTGGAGACGGTTAAAGAAGCGGCAGAGGTAACAATTTTAGAGGTTGACGAAAACGGGAGGATAGATCTGGATAATTTAAAAAAGGAAATTAGGGATAATACGGTGCTTGTTTCCATAATGTATGCAAACAATGAAATAGGAACGGTCGAGCCCATAAATGAAATAGGTGAATTGATTGAAGAAGAGAATAAAGATAGGAACGATAAAATTCTTTTTCACACTGATGCTTCTCAAGCCGCCGGGTATTTGAATTGTGATGTAGACTATCTGAAAGTCGATGGATTGACTATAAGTGGTCATAAAATTTATGGCCCGAAAGGTGTTGGCGTTTTGTATAAACGACAAGGGGTTCGATTAAGTCCGATAATTTTTGGAGGAGGACAGGAGGAGGGGCTTCGTTCGGGAACTTATAATACTCCGCTGATAGTCGGAATAGGCAAGGCGGTTGATATTATTGAAGAAAACAGAAAAAAAGAGACGGAAGAATTGCGGGACTATATGATAGAAAAGGTTTTAAAAATAGAGCAATCTTTTCTTAACGGTCCGAAAGAAGGCAGGCTTTCCAATAATGCTAATTTCAGCTTCAAGGGAGTTGAAGGAGAAAGTTTGGTTATGGCCTTGGATCAAAAAAATATTGCGGTTTCAACCGGATCCGCTTGTTCCAGCAAAACCTTAGAGCCCTCCCATGTCTTAAAGGCAATCGGATTAGAAGATCTCAGAGCACATGGATCCTTGAGGGTTTCAATCGGAAGATACACGACCAAAGATGAGGTTGATTACTTTATCAAAATTCTACCGGATATGGTAAAGAGATTAAGAGAAATATCCGGTAGATAAAAAATAAAGAAAAAATATGAATAAAGGATATTCGGATAAAGCAATGGAGCACTTTCTGACCCCCAAGAATATGGGGGAAATTAAAGATGCCGACGGAGTAGGAGATGTAGGAAATCCCAGGTGTGGTGATTTGATGACGATATATGTTAAGGTGAAGGATGACAAGATAGAAGAAATGTCGTTCAGAACTTTAGGATGTGCGGCAGCGATTGCTACTTCGGATATGATATGTGAGGTAGCTAAAGGAAAGAAAATAGAGGAAGCCTTAAAGATCACTTTTCAAGATTTGGTTGAAGAGCTTGGATCTCTTCCGCCGGCGAAGGTCCATTGTGCGGACCTGGCACAGAAGGGTTTGAAGGCGGCAATTGATGATTATGAAAAAAACAAAAACAAATGAAAAAAAGGTTGTCGTAGGTGTTTCCGGAGGAGTAGATTCCTCCGTTACCTTGCATCTTTTGAAAGAAAAAGGATATGATCCTGTCGGAGTTTTTATGAAGTTTTGGGGGGAAAATAATCATTGTTGTGGGTCCGAGGCCGAGAGGAGAGCCAGAAAAGTTTGTAGCAGCCTGAGAGTTCCCTTCTATGTTGTCGATGTAAGAGAAAGTTTTAAAAAAAGAGTAGTTGATTATTTTCTGGAAAGCTATAAAGAGGGAGAAACCCCGAACCCATGCATTGCGTGTAATAAGGAAATAAAATTCAATTTTCTCTTTGAAAAATTAAAGGCTTTGGACGGCTGCTATGTCGCTACCGGTCATTACGGCAGAATAAATAAAGGAAAGATATTTGAAGCCGTGGACGAGGTTAAGGATCAGACTTATTTTCTATGGAGCTTGGAGGGGAGGAGCTTAAAGAGAATAATCTTACCTTTGGGTGAATTGGAAAAGAGTCATGTTCGGAAGATTGCTAAAGAGCTTGGCTTGGTTACTGCCTCAACCGAAGAGTCTCAAGAAGTTTGTTTTGTTGAAAACAACCTCAAAGATTTCCTGGAAGAGTATATTGACCTTATTCCCGGAAAAATAGAAAGTGTTAACGGAGTCGAAATGGGTACCCATTTCGGACTTCCCGCATATACTATAGGGCAAAGGAAAGGAATAGGATTGTCAGGAGGTCCTTTTTATGTTCTTAAAAAAGACGCCGAAAGAAATGTACTGGTGGTGACCGATAAGAAAGATGATTTACTTGAGAAAGTGGTTTATTTCGAAAAAGAAAATTTCTTTGAAGATTTAAAATACCCTATGGATTTGGAAGCAAAAATCAGATATAATGCTCGGCGTGAGAAGGGAGCCTTGGTTTCCAAAGGTGTTTTTGAATTCAAAAAGCCACAGGAATCAGTCACACCCGGACAATCAATTGTTTTCTATCACAAGGATCAACTTGTAGGAGGTGGAATTATAAAGTAATGAATTTTTTATTATGGAAGATTTTACTCAGACGATGGCGGCTGCCGTGCTTGCACTCATTATCTTACTTGCGACAATTTATGCAATGATCGGTGATAATCTTAATTTTGAAGGATTATTAATAAGTTAATTGAAAACTAAAAATAAATGAAAATAACAAAAGACTCAACAGTTGAGAGCATTTTAAATCACCCGAAAGGCAGAGAAGTTTTGGCGAAGCATCAAGTTCCTTGCATGGGGTGTCCGATGGCTGCGATGGAGCTGAGTTATCTTAAAATTGGTGATGTAGCTGAAAAATACGATCTTGACATCGAATCCATACTGGAAGATATTAATGAAGAGTAAAGACCGCCTATTGGGCGGTCTCGTATTTTCTTTTTGTTGCCTTACCTCCTCTTTCGGGTCCCATAGATTTATTATATCTTAAAACCGCTGCTACTCTTTCTGCCATAATGGGATCTATCCTGGGAAGTCTTTTTGTTAGATCCAGGTGAGTAGTAGTTTTACTGACGCCGAATTTTTTTGAAGTATCCCTGATAGTCGGAAATTTTTTCCCTTCACTTCTCGGTCTCGTTATAAACAGGGCCTGACTCAGAGCTCTTTCATCTATTCTCTCTTTTCTGTCGATCAAATTAATCCCCCCTTTTATTTTGAAGTATGTTATTATATTAACAAATTCTCAAATAGGCAAATCATGAAATATATAATATGTCACTATTCGGAGATAGGATTAAAAGGAAAGAATAGGTCTTTTTTTGAAAAAAAATTGGTGGAAAATATAAAGACAACCTTACCGAGTGGAAGCTATTCTTCAGTTAAAAGATTTCCCGGATTTATTTCGATAGATACTGATATTCCCGAAGAGATAAAGGACAAGGTCGGTAGAGTTCCGGGGATCGCTTATATTGCCGTTTGTCAGAAAGTAGCTCCCGATATTGATAAAATTAAAGAAAAAGTTGCTGATATTTTTCAAAAAAAAGAGATAACTTCTTTCCGTATCACGACGAAAAGGTCCGATAAAGGGTTTCTCATGACCTCTCAGGAAGTTAGTCGTCTAATTGGGGGGTTTATAGTAGAAAGATTCGGGCTGGACGTGGATTTGGAAAATTATGACTTCGAATGCAAGATTGAGATTAATAGAGAGGGTGCTTTTATATACGAAGAAAGATTGGAAGGTTATGGAGGCTTGCCGGTCGGAGTAAGCGGGAAAGGAATTCTTCTTCTTTCCGGGGGGATTGATTCACCCGTTGCCGGGTTTAAGATGATGAAGAGGGGGTTGCAATTGGATTTTGCTCATTTTCATGCTTATCCCTTAGTGAGTGATGATTCGATTAAAAAAGCTAAAAAACTTTTTGATATTTTAAAGCGATATTCTCCTGAAAGTCGGCTCTTTCTTATCCCCTTCGGTGAATTACAGAAGAAGATAAGACTGGAAGTCCCCGAGAGCTTAAGAATTATTTTTTACAGAAGATTGATGCTTAAAATTGCTGAAAATATAGCTCGAGAAGGGAAGGCGGAAAGTCTGGTTACCGGCGAGAGTCTGGGACAGGTTTCATCGCAAACATTAACCAATATGAGAGTTGCTCAGCAGATAGTTGACTTGCCCGTATTAAGACCCCTTGTAGGAGAAAACAAAGAGGAAATAATCAATGTAGCCAAGGAGATAGAAACGTATGATATTTCGATCCTTCCGGATCAAGATTGTTGCACTCTTTTCAATCCGCGAAATCCCGACACGGGAGCATCTTTGGAACAGGTGGTGGAAATAGAAAGCAAAATTGAATTGGGTGGATTGATTGAAGATTCGTTAAAAAATAAACGGACTTTAACTTGATTTTTTCAATGCTTTGGTTATAATGGCCTCAGTAGGTTAAAGGTCGGTTAAAAATTAAAAATTTCAACTTAAAGATAATATGTCTGAAGCATACTGTGTAAAATGCAAAGCCAAGAGAGAAATGGAGAACGAAGAAGAAGTTGTAATGAAAGGAAAAGGGGGAACAAAAAGAAGAGCCCTTTCCGGAAAATGTCCTGAATGTGGAACTAAAATGTTCAGGATTCTTGGAAAAGCCAACTAAGGCTTTGAAAAATTTCTCTATCTCCAAAAACCACCCGACCACGGTGGTTTTTGGTTTTCTGTGATATAATTTCCCAAGACTATGATTGAGAAGAAAACAATTGTCGCCTTTTTGGTTTTTTGTAACGTGGTCGCCTTTGTAATTTTCCACGGTTTGAGATCCGAGGAAAATTTTAAAGTTATTTTCTTTGATGTGGGTCAAGGAGATGCGGCTTTAATTCGCACTTCCGAAAGGCAGACTATTTTGATCGATGGTGGGCCGGGAGATAAGATTATTTCACATTTGGCTGATGAGATTCCCTTCTGGGATAAAAAAATAGATTTGATTATTTTAACTCATGCACATGCGGATCATTTGTCGGGTTTGATTGAAGTTATTAAAAGGTATGAGGTGAAAAAGGTCTTATGGAATAAACAAGCAGCGGATACGCTGATCTATAAAAAATGGGAAAGTCTTATTGATGACATTCCCTCTCGCCGAGCTTTCAGGGGGCAAAAGATATATTTTGCCGATGGTAGGCTGGATGTTTTATTCCCTTCCAGAGAACACTCTTTTTCGGAAGACTTGAATGAAAATTCGGTAATTAAGAGACTAATTCATTCCAGCGGAAAAATCCTCTTTACGGGTGATGCTTATCGGGAACAAGAGGAGAAGCTATTGCAATGGAAAGAAGATTGTCGTGAAGATGATTTCTATTGGTGCGAAGTGATGAGCCTTGACGCAGAAGTGCTTAAAGTGGGACATCATGGATCGTCAACCTCCAGTAGCCCGTATTTTTTGAAGAAAGTTGATCCCGAGATTGCAGTGATAAGTGCCGGCGAAAACAATCGTTACGGACATCCTCATCAGGAGACGATTGATAATTTGAGTGATTTAAGAATTGGAATTTACAAAACTTTCAGGGATGGAAGCCTGATTGTCGATTTCGATTGAAAAAAAGTTTAATAAGTGTTAAAATACGGAAACTTATGAACCAGGAAAATACAAAAGGAGAATATTTTCCCTTTCCGGAAAAGGACTTCAGGGACACCTTCCAATGGAGAATATTCAGAATAATGGCGGAGTTCGTAGAGGGTTTTCAATTTGTTGCCGACTTCGACAAGTCGGTTTCTTTCTTCGGGTCCAGTCGTTTCGAAGAAGGAAATCCTCATTATGAAAAGGCTAGGAAATTAGCCGGTATTTTGGTTAAGGATGGATTCACCGTCGTGACCGGGGGTGGTCCGGGGATAATGGAGGCATCGAATAGAGGGGCCTATGAGAATGAGGGAAGATCGGTAGGAATAAATATCGAATTACCGGATGAAGGGGAAAAAGCAAATGATTATCTGAGTGAGTCAATAGCTTTTCATTACTTTTTTACAAGAAAGGTAATGCTCTCTTTTGCTTCATACGGGTATGTTTTTTTCCCGGGAGGATTCGGAACAATGGATGAGTTATTTGAGATGCTAACCCTCATACAAACGAGAAAATTACCACAACCGGTAACGATAGTTCTGGTGGGGAAAGACTTCTGGACTCCGGCAGTTGATTGGTTTAAGCGAACATTGTTGGATGAATACAAAACAATAAATGAGAAAGATTTTGATTTAATAACGCTTGTTGATACGCCGGAGGAAGCATTAAAGGTAATAAAAGAGGGAACACCTTTTGAGAGATAACTTTATTAGTTAAATGAAAAAATTATGAAAGGAATAGATTTTCCAATATTTAAAACGAAGATGGAGAATGAGAGAGAGTTTGATTTATCCGATCCCAAAGAGCGATTGGAGTATTTTGAATTCAAAGCGGGTAAAGACATTGAAGATATCAATGAATTTTTAGAAAAAAATACTTTTGTAGTTTATCTATTGGGAAAAAAGAGTGCCGGTAAAGGAACTTACTCCAAAATGGTTGCCGATGCGATAGGAAAAGAAAAAGTGGAGCACTTTTCAATAGGTGACATGATCAGAGATATCGACAAAGAATTAAAGGACAAAGAAAAGAGGGCGGAGTTGGTTAAGTTTTTGGAAAATAACTATCGAGGATGGATTGAGGTCGATGAAATAATTGCGAGACTGGAAGGGAGGAGTACGGAAAGTCTTCTTCCTACGCCGCTTATACTAACTCTGGTTAAGCGGGAAATTGCCAAAAGAGGAAGAAAGGTTCTTTTTATTGATGGGTTTCCCAGGAATATGGACCAGATCAGTTACTCTTTATTTTTCCGTGATTTGATCGGATATAGGGAGGATGTTGATATTTTTGCTTTGATTGATGTGCCTGAGACCATAATTGATGAAAGAATAAAATACAGAAAAATTTGCCCCGAATGCAATACATCAAGAAACTTAAAACTTCTACCGAGTTCCAAAGTGGAATACGATAAGGACAAGGAAGAATTCCATCTTCTTTGTGATAACCCCGATTGTGAGGAGATTAGAATGGTTAGAAAAGAGGGTGATGAAAAAGGGATAGATCCCATTAGAGAAAGATTGGCGATGGATGAACAACTTATTGAACACGCATTCAAACTTCATGGAATTCCGAAAGTATTAATCAGAAATGCCATTCCGGTTGATAAGGCAGATGAATATGTTGCGAATTATGAGATAACCCCGGAATATAAATATGAGATTGCGGATGATGGGGAGGTTGAAATAAAGGAAGTTCCTTGGATTATTAAGGATGACAAAGGAGTAGAAAGCTATAGTTTACTAGCTCCACCTGCAGTAGTTTCTTTTTTAGCACAGCTAGCTGATATTTTAAGAAATTCCTAATCTTGACACTCTATATTTTTAAGCGATATAATTAAGTTGCACCTCGTTCGCATAAAGTCTGATACAATCAAAATTTAGGGAGCCGCATATGATTTTTAGTCCGTGGACTAAAACTGAGGCACCCACTTGGTCAACTTTCAGATATTTTATGAGGAATGAGGTGCGCGAAGACCATCTCCCGATAGGGAGGTGGTTTTTGTTTCTTGACATCCGGTCTCTTAAAATGTTAGTATTATTACACCTATACCATAGGTATAGGTAATAAGGTCTAAACTTAAATCAAAAATCAATAAAATGACTCAAAAAGAAAATGATTCTATTTGGAAGGTGATTGTTTTTATATTATCCATCTTGATAGTCACCCTAATATTCACGGATCTTCAGATTAGTCCTCGTTTTACCGAGGTGAGGGAAGAAAATCAAGCGGAACAATCTCAAGAAGCTCCTGTTCCGAGCGGAGGTGGAATGGTTGGAGGATGTTAATCAACTTATTAAATAAAATGAATAATAATAAAAACTTAATAATTTTTCTTTTAGCCGTAGTTTTGTTTTTAATTTTCTTTGATGTCGGTTTCCCCTTCGAGGAGCCTGGGATTGATTATTCCGATTCCTCGAATAAATTGGTTGATATTATTCCCGTGGGAATCCCCGAGGTTTACGGAAGTGAGCTTTCTTTATCCTATGATGATGTTTCTCCACTGGATCCGTCCGGGGCTGATAGGGCAATAAATAGAATGGCGGAATTGGATATGCAGATTGAATTGGAGGGAGAAAATTTGGAGAGATATGTCAGTATTTTGTATGAAAAGGAGGGTGGTATTTCCTGTGAGTATTGTTGTGGTGCAAGGTCGATAATATTTGAAAATGGTGAACCCGCTTGTGGATGTGCTCACAGTTTTGCAATGAGAGGCATTGCCAAGTATTTAATTACGGAACACGGTAATGAGATGAGTGATGAAGATATTTTGAAGGAAGTAGGTAAGTGGAAGGTACTTTTTTTCCCCGAAATCCATCAGCAAAAAGCTTATGCTCTGGAGGAGGAAGGCCTTTCTGCCGATTACATAACTTTAACAACCAACACCTATAGAGGCATTGAAGATGGATCTCAAGGAGGGATGGTTGGGGGGTGCTAAGATGAGGAAAAGTGTTGCATACGGATTTTTAGGGTCTTTGTCGCTTCTTATTATTTTCGTGAGTGTAGTGATCGCTCTGGGAGGATTTGAAGAGGTTGCTGTACGGTTATCGAGATACGGAGTCTATATTTTCATTTTAGTTCTTGGTTTTGGAGCTCAGGTGGGAATCTATGTTCATATTAAGAAATCGGGTAAAGCCTTGGCGGCTACGGGATCGACTTCCGGTTTGGCTATGATATCTTGTTGTAGTCATTACCTGATTAGTTTTTTGCCCATTTTGGGAGTAGCCGGGGTCTCGGGAATGATTTCCTCCTATCAGACAGAGATATTTCTAACAGGTATCTTTTTTAATTTTTTAGGAATCTTGCATTTGGTTAGTGAGATTGAAAATGAATAGAATATTTAAAATATCGTTGATTTTTCTCGCAATTATTTTTAGCACCCTTCTAATTTTTGAAGGAGGTAATGAGTCGGTTGATAAGGGTTTTTCGGAAAAAACGATGGAAGGAGAAGTTGTTGTCACCGCCCTACCGGTAATTACGGATTCCGGTATGAATATCTTCATTTCAATGGATACGCATACGGGCGATTTGGGAGAAAATTTGAAGGATGTATCTTACATCAGGACCGATAAAGGTG
Source organism: Candidatus Nealsoniibacteriota bacterium (assembly GCA_003557065.1). GTDB lineage: Bacteria > Patescibacteriota > Minisyncoccia > Minisyncoccales > PWPS01 > PWPS01. The sequence goes on from PWPS01000025.1 coordinate 9,054, forward strand.
AATACCGACCGATTGATTGGGTCGGTGATTATCCCGGAGGACATCACAGATCGGGAAAATTGGTTTTTGAGGGTAGTTTTGAAAAGTTTACTTTTTACATCGATTCAATAGGTGGGGAAAATAAAAAATTTAAATGGGATTAAAATGAACAAAAAAATTATTTTTACGGGTATTTTGGTAATTTCTATCTTTGGATTATTTCTTTTTCGATCTCCTCGAGAGGTGAAAGGAGAAATGACGGTCTATGTGGGTTCGGATTGTGGTTGTTGCGAGATATATGTCGGAATTATGAGAAGGAGCTATGATGTTGACGTCGAGGTTTTAAATCTCTCGGAAATGGAAGAACTTAAGAGGAGAAAAAAAATTCCGGATGATTTGTATAGCTGTCATACATCGGTTATAGACGATTATGTGATTGAGGGCCATATTCCGATGGAAGCGATTGAAAAGTTACGGGATTCCAAAAGTGATTTAATGGGAATAGGTATGGCCGACATGCCTCAAGGATCCCCCGGAATGCCCGGAATAAAGAGAGCTCCTTTCCGAATTTATGGAATAAATGAAGCGGGAGAGGTTAATAATTTATTTTTAGAACTATGAAAAAGAAAATAATAGCTATTCTTTTTACTTTGTTATTTCCTTTAAAGGGAATGACTCATTGTCCGCTTTGTACTGTCGGGGCCGGGGCGGCCGGTGGTTTGGCGGTCTGGTTGGGGGTTTCCCAAGGAGTGGTGGGTGTTTTTATCGGAGCGTTCGGGTTTGCAATGGGTTTCGTTATAGCTAAGAAGTTTCCGATTCCTAATAATGTTTTAGGTGTTATTTCTTTTTTGGTTACGGTGATTCCGTTAAAGTCCCTTTTCGGTGATAATGCGGCCATTAATTTTTCGGAGACGGTGATTGTAATCAATCAATTTCTTTTGGGTGCCATTTTCGGGGTCGTAACTTTATTTCTATCACCTTATATCAGTCAAAAGTTGACGGAAAAGAGAGGAAGATCCTTTTCTTTTCAAACGATGATTTTAACTTTTGTTTTTCTGGTAATCGTAGCGATTATAAGTGAGCTTTTAGTTTTCTAAAATGGATTTTGAGAAAAATATTAAAGAATTGAAAAAGGTTATTGACGGTGAAAAGAAAATGGATCTTTCCAAGGATCAGGATTTAGCCCTGGGTGTGATGAACTTAATAAGTATCGAAGAACACTTTATTTTTACCGGCGTTAAAACCGGAAAAGAGGACTATTATGGATTGGCCGGTGAGGTGAGAGCAATACGGAAGGAGCTATTAAAGAAACTCGTTAAAGATTACGAGGGAGAAGTTTGGTGTATTTCTAAACATCTTCTTGCCGGATCGATGCGCCTTATTGAGGTTGGGAATAAAGAGATGGATGTGGAAAATAAAGATGAAGCATGTAAAATGTTTGAAAAATCTTATGAACTTTTTTCTTTATTTTGGTTGGTTAATAAAAAAGTTAAAGCTCCAAATAGCCGCTTGAAAAGAGAAGAAAAAAATGAAAAAGAAAACAAAGAGGGCTTTTTAATAAAACTCAAAGGTATTGTTACGGAAATGGTCGATTGTTGTCGAGAGTGAAATATCCTTTATACTTAAGGTGTTGATACCGGTTTAAGTTAAATTTTAATAACTATGAGCAAAAAAGAAACCTTGATAGCTTTGAAGAAGGCGCAAAGCTTGATTTCAAAAATAATAGAAATGATAGAAGAAGATGTCTATTGTGTCGATATCATGCAACAGAATCTGGCTGCCGTGGGACTTTTGAAGGCTTCTCATGAAAAATTAATGAGAAATCATTTACAGACTTGTTTTAAGCATGCGATGGAGACCGATGATGAAGAAAAAAAACAAGAAATGATCGAGGAGATAATAAAAGTTATGCGTTTTTTGAATAAATAATTGAAATTAAAACTACTGAATTTTAAAAATATGGATTGTTGCAGCCGTAGTGAAGAAAAAAAAGATAAAGGAATCGGGAAAGGGGTCCTGTACGGTATCATTCCCCATTTAGGTTGTTTGGGTTTTATAATTTTTTCGATTCTCGGGGTCACTGCGGCAACAACCGTTTTTAGGTCGCTCCTTTTGCGTCCTTATTTTTTATATATTCTGGTTTTGATTTCTTTTCTTTTTGCCACCGCTTCAGCATTATTATATCTCAAGAAAACGGACAACCTTTCATTTTCCGGAATTTTAAGAAAAAAGAAATATATTTCCGTTATTTTCGGAACCACCATAGGTGTCAATCTCCTATTTTTATTGGTATTTTTTCCCGCGATTGCTAATGTTGATTTCGGACTGGGTTCAAGTGGATTATCCGCTAATATCTCCAGAAATATATTGCAAGTGGATATTCCTTGTCCGGGACATGCATTTTTGGTAAATTCGGAATTACGCAACCTGAGTGGCGTTGAAAAATCCAAATTTGATCCCCCCGATTATTTTGAGGTTTTCTATGATGACAAAAAAGTCAGTATTGAGGAAATCATCTTTTTGAATATATTCAAAGAGTATGAGGCCATAGTAGTGGAATAGTAATATAAAAATTTATTTATCAAGAATAACTGGGAAAACTATGAAAAAAGAATTCGATATATCGGGAATGAGTTGTATCAGTTGTGCAAAAGCCATTGAAAAAGAAGTTGCCAAATTGGACGGCATCTCTTCGGTTAAGGTCAATTTTGCTAATGAGAAACTAACAGTGGGAGGGGAATCGATCTCCGAAAGAGAGATAGAGAAAGTGGTTGATGATCTGGGGTATTCAATTGGCAAAAAAGAAGATGGTGATGAAATAAAAAAAGCAAAAAAGGGCACTTTTATTTCCCTTGGAATAGCGATTTTCTTGATGGGGCTCATGGGGCTCAGGCATTTTTTTGAGCCCGCGTTGGGATTTTCTGTTTTGGGGTTGTCTCCTCATTACAGTCAGTTGATAATCGAAGCTTTATTGGCTTTACTTCCGGTCTATTATTTTGGGAAAGAAACTCACTTGTCCGCTTTCAAGTCGATCAAAAAAGGTTATGCCAATATGGATGTGCTTATCTCCATAGGTGATAATGCTGCTTATCTTTTCGGTTTAGCCGCTTTCTTCAATCCGGAACTTCCCGCCTTTTTCGGGGTAGCCTCTTTTATCATGGCTTTTCATCTTTTGGGAAGATATCTGGAAGCCAAGGCAAAAGGAAAAACTTCTCAAGCCTTAAAGTCTCTATTGAAGTTGGAAGCCAAAACGGCAAATATATTGGTTGACGGGGAGGAAAAACAAGTGAGAATCGATGAACTTAAAAAAGGAGATATAATGATTGTCAGGCCGGGAGAGAAAATTCCGACGGATGGAGAGGTGGTGGAAGGCAGAACAAGTGTCGATGAATCTATGGCAACCGGAGAATCGGTTCCTGCAACCAAAGATATTGGTGATGAAGTTATCGGTGCAACAATAAATATTGAAGGAGTTTTGAAAGTCAGAGCGACCAAGATTGGAAAGGACACCTTTCTTTCGCAAGTTATTGAGCTGGTTAAAGAGGCACAAGGATCGGAAGTTCCTATTCAAAACTTGGCGGATAAAGTTACCTCTTATTTTGTTCCTGTTGTTTTAGCCTTGTCGTTGGTAACTTTTTTAGCGTGGTGGCTTGTCTTGGGAGAGCTTCTCTTGGGAATTTTTGCATCCATGACCGTTTTGGTCATTGCTTGTCCATGCGCTTTAGGTCTTGCAACTCCTACCGCTCTTACTGTGGCGGTTGGTAACGGTGCAAAGAGAGGAATTCTTTTTAGAAAAGGTGCGGCAATAGAAATAATATCGAAAGTGGATACGGTTGTTTTCGATAAAACCGGAACAATAACGGAAGGCGCTCCCGGTGTAACCGACATTTATTCACTTAAAGGTGATGAGGGAGAAATTTTAAGGGTTGCAGCCTCTTTGGAGAAGGGGTCGGAGCATCCTTTAGGTAAAGCTATATTGAAAAAAGCGAAAAAAGAAAATATTAACTTGGAAGAGGTTTCTAATTTTAAGGCCCTCTTCGGTGAGGGCGTTGTCGGTGAGTTGCAGGGAAAGGAGGTGGTGGTAGGGAGAATAGATTTGATTAAAAAGAAAGGTTTTGAGCTGAGTGAAGATCTTTTAAGTAAGAAAAAAGATTTGGAGTCTGAAGGGAAAACGGTGGTTATCGTAGGGAGTGAAGATTTAATTGGGCTTATCGCTCTTGCGGATACGATAAAAAACACAAGCCAGAAAGCGATTGATGACCTGCACAAAAGAGGTTATGATTTGATTATGCTTACCGGGGACAATGAAAAAACTGCCAAAGCCTTAGCCGACGATTTGGGGATTGAGAGGGTGATTGCCGAGGTTTATCCCGATGAAAAGACAAAGGTGATAGAAGACTTACAAGCCAAAGGAAAATCGGTAGCCATGGTAGGGGATGGAATCAATGATGCTCCTGCCCTAACTAAGTCTGATGTGTCCGTAGCAATCGGGACGGGTACGGATATAGCGATAGAATCGGGTGATATAACTCTCATCAAGGGAGAATTGGAAAAATTGATAGAGGCAATAGATCTTTCTAATAAAACTTTTAAAGTAATAAAACAAAATCTTTTTTGGGCTTATCTATATAATACTCTGGCTATCCCGGCTGCGGTTTTCGGTTTTTTGGCTACTCCTCTGGGACCGATGGTTGCCGCCGGAGCTATGACCATATCTTCTCTCTCGGTCGTTTTGAACTCTCTTAGGTTGAAGAAAGTTTAATTTTGATAAAAAATGAGCGGGTTCTTGTTTTTCCCGTCTCTTTTGATATAGTTCTAAAAGATTAACTTGTAAAAAGATTTTAAATGTTCGATAAATTCAAACAGGCTAAACAACTTAAGGATATAAGAAATACCCTTGCCAAAGAGAAGGAA